>JAEZFI010000262.1 GCA_023437745.1 Actinomycetes bacterium | reverse complement strand
CCCCCCCCCCCCCCCCCCCCCCCCCAACACACAACGGCAGGTGGCCATGCATGGGACCGCATGATCGTGCAGTCGGGGGCGCGTGCGCCTAGGCTGGCCGCCATGATCACCGCAGGCATCATCGGCGGCTCCGGCTTCGCGGGGAGCGAGGTGCTGCGCCTCGCCGCCTCGCACCCCGAGATCCGTGTGGCCTGGGCGACGGGCGACTCGATGGCCGGCACCCCGATCGCCGAGCTGGTGCCGTCGCTGGCCGCGGCGCATCCGAGCGACGTGTTCCTCTCCTACGACCCGGCGCTGCTCGAGGGCGTCGACGTCGTCTTCCTCGGCCTCCCGCACGGTGCGTCGCAGTCCCTCGTCCCGGAGCTGTTCGGGAAGGTGCGGTGGATCATCGACCTGGCCGCGGACTTCCGGCACCGGGACCCGTCGATCTACGACGACTGGTACGGCGAGCCGCACGCCGCGCCGCACCTGCTCGAGCGCTTCGTCTACGGCCTGCCCGAGCTCTACCGGGACCAGATCAAGGCCGCCGACTGCGTCGCCGCGCCGGGCTGCTACCCGACGTCGGCGAACCTCGTGCTCGCGCCGCTCGTGCGAGCCGGGGTGATCGACCCGTCCCACGTGATCGTCGACTCGGCCTGCGGCGTGAGTGGCGCCGGCCGACCCGCCAAGCCCAACACGACGTTCTGCGCCGTGGACGAGAACCTCAGCGCCTACGGGCTCCTCGACCACCGGCACACCCCCGAGATGGAGACCCACTCGGGTGCGACGGTGCTGTTCACCCCACACCTCGCGCCGATGAACCGGGGCATCCTTTCGACCTGCTACGGGCGGGTGCTGGGCGAGCACACGACCGAGTCGGCGCTCGAGGTCCTGTCCGATGCCTACGCCGACGAGCCGTTCGTCGTCGTCTCGGAGCGCAGCCCGCAGACCAAGGCCTGCCAGGGGTCGAACACCGCGCACCTCACCGTGCGGGTCGACCACCGGACGGGCACCGTGGTGGCGCTCGCCGCCATCGACAACCTCGTGAAGGGCACGGCGGGTCAGGCGATCCAGTGCCTGAACCTGATGGCCGGCCTCCCCGAGACGACGGGCCTCCCGCTCGTCGGCACGATGCCCTGATCCTCCTGGCGCCGGGCCAGCTCCGGCTAGGGGGCGAGGCCGTGGCGGGCCAGGCGGCCGGGATCGAGGATCTCGTCGAGCAGCCATCGGCCGACCCACGGCGTGCCCCGCGACCCGTAGTGGAGGCCGTCCGGCCGGACCAGCGCACCCTCGTGCTCGATCCGACAGCCGTCCGGCGGGCAGACGAGTCCTGACAGGTCGACGAGCTCTGCCTGCAGCGGACGTGCGTCGACGGCGGCGACCAGCTCGTCGTTGAGGCACGCAGCCCGCCGCGGTGCGTCCGGGTCAGGATCCGAGCTCCGCGGCGCGACGGTCGTCACCACCACCATGGCGCCCTCGGCCGACAGGACGTCGATCGCCTCGGTGGCGTGGTCGCGGAACGCGGCCCGGAACGGGGCGTCGCACTCGCCGCTCACCGCGCCCTCGATGAGCCGATCACCGCCAGAGGTCCCGAGGACCAGCATCGCCACGTCGGGCCGGACGCTGGACAGCAACGACGACCACCGTGCGGGCCACTCCTGGCAGGCCGGGTGGTCCTCCGTCCGTCGCCCCTGGAGCATCACCGCCTCGCCCTTCCAGATGTTGCAGCCGATGGTGCCGCGGTTCGTCACGCTGATGCGGCCGGCCGAGGCCCGGCGGAGCTGCGACTCGAGCGACCAGGCCACCGAGTCGCCGACGACCAGGAGCCGCTGCGCCGGGCGGAGGGTCGGGGTGGTCGTGAGCGGAGCGCTGGTGGTGGCCGCGTCGTCGGTGGTGGCCGGCACGGTGGTCGTGGCCGGCATGTTGGTCGTGGCGGGCACGGCGGTCGTGGCGGGCACGGTGGTCGTGGAGCGGGCGGCGGACTCGATGCGGGGGAGGGCCGCCGGATCGGGGTCGTAGCCGTCCGCGCCGGCGGCGCTCAGCACAGGAGGGTGGCTCGGGACGAGCAGCATCGCCACGCCGGCACAGACCAGCGTCGCCACACCGAAGGCCGGCACGAGTCGGCGGGCCGGCGCCGCCGAGTGCCGGATCGGCCGCTCCAGCAACGTGTACGACGCTGCCGAGGCGAGGCCCGTCACGACGAGGCGCACGAGGGTGAGGCGCCAACCCGCCCACCCGGTGCGCTGCGGCGACAGGAACGCGATGACCGGGATGTGCCAGAGGTAGATCGAGTAGCTGAGTCGACCGAGCGTCACGAGGGGCGCCGTTCCGAGGAGGCTGGCCACCGGGCCCGATCCTGTGGCGGCGACCAGGACGAGCATGCAGGAGAGCACGGCGACCAGCGCCGAGCCGCCGTGGCCGAGGAAGTCCGACGATCCCCGCGCCGTGGCGAACGCGACGAGGAGGCCGACCCCGGCCACCACCCCGCCCACCCCGACGACGCCGCCCACCCCACCGGCCATCCCGCCCACACCGCCGGTGCTGTGCTCGTCGGAGCGACGCCGGCGTCGCGCTGACTGGGACAGCACGGGGGAGGCGCCGAGTGCGGCGCCGGCCAGGATCGCGGCGAGCCGGGTGTCGGTGCCGTAGTACGCCCGGTCCAGGCCCCAGCGCGAGGCCGCCAGGACGAACCAGACGGACGAGACGGCGGCGCCGGCGCCGGCGAGCAGGCTGAGACGGCGGGGCGACCGGCGAAGGGCCCAGGTGGCGACGAGCGGCCACACGACGTAGAACTGCTCCTCGATCGCCAGCGACCAGGTGTGGCCGAGCGGGGCGGTGACGAACTGCTCGAAGTAGGCGGTCGAGCCGAGGACCTCGTGCCAGTTGGCGACGTAGAAGAGCGTCGCCAGCGCAGGCTCGCGCTGCGACCCGAGGACGTCGGCGGTCGCCGCGTCGACGGCCACCACCGCCACCACCACGGCGACCGTCGCGAACAGGGCCGGGAGGAGACGCCGGGCCCGACGCAGCCAGAACCAGCGGAGGGAGATGCGGTCGGTGCCGGCCCGCTCCTCGACGAGGAGGCGGGTGATGAGGAAGCCCGAGAGGCAGAAGAAGACGTCCACTCCCAGGTAGCCCCCGGGCACGAGGGGCGAGTCGCCGAGCGCGAGGCCGAGGTGGAACGCGACGACCGCCGCCACGGCGACACCCCGCAACCCGTCGAGGGCTCGGACGTAGCCGAGCCCGGTCGATCCGGCGGGCGCGGCGTCGACGGGAGCGAACGTGCTGCGCTGCCCCATGCCGGGAACCGTACCCACCTCACAGGACGAGGACCTGCAATGTCATGCAAACGGGTGCATCTGAGCTGCTACGGTGTCCCGCCGTGACCACGATCTCGAGCGACACCAGTGTGGACGTACTGCTGCAGGCGCTGCCGTACATCCGTCGCTTCCGCAACCAGATCGTCGTCGTGAAGTTCGGCGGCAACGCCATGACCTCGCCGGAGCTGGCCCAGCAGTTCGCCGCCGACGTGGTGCTGATGCACCAGGTGGGGATGAAGCCGGTCATCGTCCACGGCGGCGGCCCTCAGATCGGGGAGTACCTCCAGCGGCTGGGGAAGACCACCGAGTTCGTGGACGGTCAGCGGGTCACCGACGCCGAGACCCTCGAGGTCGCCCGCATGGTGCTGATCGGCAAGGTCAGCAGCGACATCGTGTCGGCACTCAACGTGCACGGCCCCCTCGCCGTCTCCCTCTCCGGGCAGGACGCCGGGCTGATCGAGGCGGAGGCCCGCTCGCCCGAGCTCGGCTTCGTCGGCGACGTGGCCGGCGTGAACCCCGAGATCATCACCCGGCTGCTCGCCATGGACCTGATCCCCGTCGTCTCGACCATCGGGTCCGACGTGGAGGGCCAGGCGTACAACATCAACGCCGACGCCGTGGCCGCCGCCGTGGCCGAGGCCCTCGGCGCCCTGAAGCTGATCTTCCTGACCGACGTGGTGGGGCTGCTGGCCGACGTGGGGGATCCGTCCACGCTGATCCAACGGGTCACCGTGAGCGAGGCCCGGGCGCTCATCGAGGACGGCACGGTGGCGGGCGGGATGATCCCGAAGCTGACCGGCTGCCTGCGGGCGATCGACCACGGCGTGAGCGAGGTGCACCTCGTCGACGGCCGGGTGCCGCACGCCGTCCTGCTCGAGCTGTTCACCGACGCCGGCGTCGGGACGATGGTGGTGGCCGGATGAGCCCGACGACCCCCTCCTCCCCGCACGCCGCCGCCATGGGCGCGCCCCTCGGGGTCGAGCGCTGCCCGATCATGCCGACCTACGCGCCACCGCAGCTGATGCTCGTCGAGGGCTCCGGGTCCTGGGTCGTCGATCGTGAGGGTCGGCGCTACCTCGACCTGCTGTCCGGTCTCGCGGTGACCTCGCTCGGTCACGCCCACCCGGAGGTCGCCGCGGCCATCTCCGAGCAGGCGAACCGGCTCCTCCACGTGTCGAATTTCTACGGGACCGAGCACCAGGCGCCGGTCGCCCAGGCGCTCGACCGGTTGCTGGGCTACGGCGGACAGGTCTTCTTCGCCAACTCGGGTGCCGAGGCCAACGAGTGCGCCCTGAAGCTCGCCCGGAAGTTCGGCGGTCGAGGGCGTCACGTCGTGGTGTCGGCCTACGGGTCGTTCCACGGACGCACCCTCGCCACGCTCCACGCCACCGGCCAGCCCGCGAAGCACGAGGCGTTCCAGCCGCTCCCGGAGGGGTTCCGGCACGTGGCGTGGTGCGACCTCGACGCGCTCGAGGCAGCCCTCGACGACACGGTCGCGGCCGTGCTGCTCGAACCCGTGCAGGGCGAGGGCGGCGTGATGCCGGCGACGCACGAGTACTTCGCCGGCGTCCGGGAGCTCTGCGACGAGCGCGGGATCCTGTTCATGGTCGACGAGGTCCAGACCGGGCTGGGTCGGACGGGGGAGTGGTTCGGCCACCAGCACTTCGGTGTTCGGCCCGACGTGGTGACGATGGCGAAGGCGCTCGGCAACGGGATGCCCATCGGTGCCTGCTGGGCCCACGCCGACGTGGCCGCTGCCTTCGAGCCGGGCGACCACGCCACGACCTACGGCGGGCAACCGCTCGCCACGGCCGCCGCCCGGGCCGTCGTGGCGATCATGGAGCGCGAGGACGTCCCGTCCCGTGCCCGTGTGGCCGGGCAGGTCCTGGTCGACGGGCTGGGCGCGCTGCCGGGCGTCGGCTCGGTGCGGGGTCTGGGCCTCCTGCTGGCCGTCGAGCTGGACACCGCAGCCCTGGGCCGGGACTCCAAGGCGGTGGCCGCCGACCTGCTCGCCCGTGGCGTGATCGTCAACGCCGTCACGCCCACCGCCCTCCGTCTGGCACCCTCGCTGCTCATCTCGGGCGACGAGCTCGACTACGCCATCCACACCATCGCCGAGGCCCTGACCCCATGAGACACTTCCTCGAGATCACCGACCTCTCCTACGAGGAGCTGGTGACGGTCCTCGACCTGGCGGAGGACCTCGACCGGCCGCAGGTGCTCGCCGGTCGGTCGGTGGCACTCCTCTTCGAGAAGCCGTCGGCTCGCACGCGTGCGTCGATGGAGACGGCCGTCGCCGAGTTGGGCGGGCATCCCATCTCGCTGCGCAACGAGGAGGTGGGCATCGACGAACGCGAATCGGCGGAGGATCTCGCCCGTCTCTTCTCCGGGTACGGGCCGCTCATCGGGGCCCGCGTCTTCGAGCACGAGAAGATCGAGCGGCTCGCGGCAGCGGCGTCGGTGCCCGTGATCAACCTGCTGTCGGACCTGAACCACCCCATCCAGATCCTGGCCGACTTCCTGACGATCCGTGCCGAGCTCGGGACGCTCGAGGACCTCACCGTCGCCTGGGTCGGCGACGCCAACAACGTGGCGCGCTCGCTGGCGCTCGGCTGTCACCTCGTCGGCAGCCGCTTCCGCATCGCGCACCCGCAGGGCTACGGCTTCTCCGCCCGCACCAGCGCCGACCTCGCCAAGGCCGGTTGTGCGCCACTGATCGTCGCGACGCCCGCCGAGGCCGTCAGCGGTGCCGACGTCGTCGTCACCGACGCCTGGTACTCGATGGGGCAGGAGGACGAGAAGGCCGCCCGGAGCGCTGCGTTCGCTGCGTACCGTGTCGACGACTCGCTCATGGCCAAGGCGGCGCACCACGCGATCTTCCTCCACTGCCTGCCGGCCCACCGGGGCGACGAGGTCACCGACACGGTGCTGGACGGCCCCCAGAGCCGGATCTGGCCGCAGGCCCACAACCGGCTGCACTCGTCTCGCGGTCTGATGCGGTTCCTGCTCGAGGCGTCATGAGCCGGCCGTCGAAGGCGCAGCGCCAGCACCGGATCGCCCGGCTGCTCGAGGAGCAGCAGGTCACGTCGCAGCCCCAGCTCGTGGAGCTGCTGGCGGACGCGGGAGTCACCGTCAACCAGGCGACGGTGTCCCGGGACCTCGAGGAGCTGGGTGCCATCAAGATCCGCGTCGGGGGCGAGACCGCCTACGCCATCCCCGAGATCCCGGCCCGCCAGTCGGTCCCGACGGACCACCTGCGTCGGGTCATGAGCGAGTGGGTCGTCGAGCTGGCGAGGTCCGGCGACCTCGTGGTGGTCCGGACTCCGCCCGGGAGCGCCCACGTCGTGGCCAGCGCGCTGGACCGGTCGGCGCTGCCGTCGGTGGTGGGCACGGTGGCGGGCGACGACACCATCCTCGTCGTGTCGGCCGAGGGCTGCGGCGAGGCGATCGCAGCGAGCCTCGGTGAGATGGCCGGGCTGATGTGACCGGCTCCCGATCCAGCGACGATGATCACGTGGTCTCCGTGGGCCACGACAGGTACGTAGACGACCCCGCGCCGGCGACTGCCGCGACGGGCCCGAGCAACTGAGAAGGACGACGATGGCGAAGCGAGTGGTGCTGGCCTACAGCGGTGGACTCGACACCTCTGTGGCGGTGCGATGGATGATCGAGCACCTCGGCGTCGAGGTGATCTGCGTGTCGGCGAACGTCGGCCAGGAGGGCACGCTCGAGGGCAACCGCGAGAAGGCGCTGGGCGCCGGGGCGATCGCCTACGAGGAGCTCGACCTCCGCGAGCAGTTCGCCCGCGAGTTCCTGGCGCCCGTGATCAAGGCGAACGCGCTGTACGAGGGCAAGTACCCGCTGGTGTCCGCCCTGTCCCGGCCGCTCATCGTGCAGCACCAGGTCGAGGTGGCGCGCCGCCACGGCGCGCAGGCGCTGGCCCACGGCTGCACCGGCAAGGGTAACGACCAGGTGCGGTTCGAGGTGGCGGCGATGGCGTTGGCGCCCGACCTCGAGATGATCGCCCCCGTGCGCAACTGGGGCTTCACCCGCGAGGACTCGATCGCCTACGCCGAGCAGCACGGCATCCCGGTGCGCGCCACCAAGGAGAAGCTGTACTCGATCGACGACAACCTCTGGGGTCGCGCCATCGAGTGCGGCGAGATGGAGGACCCGTGGGCCACCCCGCCGGTGGGGGTGTGGGAGATGACGAAGCTCACCGCCAGCGAGCCGAGCGAGGTCACGATCTCGTTCGAGGAGGGTGTCCCGACCGCGGTCGACGGCAAGGAGATGCCGCTCTGGGAGATCATCACGACGCTGAACGAGCAGGTCGGCGCCTACGGCTGGGGACGTCTCGACATGGTCGAGAACCGGCGGGTGGGGATCAAGAGCCGCGAGACGTACGAGGCGCCCGGCGCGCTGGCGGTGCTGCTCGCCCACGCCGACCTCGAGTCGATCACCCTCGAGCGCGATCTCTCACGTGAGAAGCAGCGCCTCGAGGGCCGGTACGCCGAGCTCGTGTACGACGGCCTCTGGTTCAGCCCGCTCAAGCAGGCGCTCGACGCGTTCGTCGACGAGAGCCAGCGCCATGTGACCGGCGACGTCCGGCTGCAGCTGGAGCCGAACCGCGTCCACGTCGTCGGCCGCCGCGCACCGAAGAGCCTCTACGACTACGGCCTCGCCACCTACGACGCTGCCGACCGGTTCCGCCACGCCGACTCCGAGGGCTTCGTGCGGCTCTGGGGCCTCGGGATCCAGACGTGGGCGGCCGTCCAGGGGACCGAGTGACCGGCGACGACTCCGGCGCTGCCGCACCGCAGGGCTCGGGCACCGGCGCTGCCGCACCGTTGTGGCACGGGCGGTTCGCCGAGGGGCCGGCCGCGGAGCTCTGGGCCTACACGGTCAGCCTCGACTACGACCAGCGGCTCGCGCCGTTCGACCTCGCCGGCTGCGAGGCCCACGCCCGTGGCCTCGCCCGGGGCGGCCTCCTCAGCGACGACGAGCTGGCGGCGCTGATCGACGCGCTCGGCATCGTGGGGACCGAGCTGGCCGACGGTCGGTTCGCCTTCGTCGCCACGGACGAGGACATCCACACCGCGATCGAGCGGCGGGTCACCGAGCTCGCCGGCGCCGCAGGGGCCAAGCTGCACACGGGCCGGAGCCGCAACGACCAGGTCGCGACGGCGTTCCGGCTGTTCGTCCGGTCGGCGCTCGCCGCCGTGGCGGGGCGGGTCCTGGACCTGGCCGAGGTGCTGGCCGACCGTGCCGACGAGGCGGGCACCGGGCCGGACGCTCCGTACCTCCCCGGCTACACGCACCTCCAGCAGGCCCAGCCGGTGCTGCTGGCCCACCACCTCGCCGCGCACGCCTGGGCGCTCTCCCGAGATGTCGACCGGCTGCTCGACGCCCGGCGGCGGGCGGACGTCTCGCCCCTGGGGGCGGGAGCGCTCGCCGGCAGCTCGCTGCCGCTCGACCCGGAGTGGACGGCCGCCGCCCTCGGGTTCGGCTCGGTGTTCGAGAACTCGCTCGACGCGACGAGCGATCGGGACTTCGTCGCCGAGGGGCTGTTCGCCCTCACGATGGTGGGGATCCACCTCTCGCGGATGGGCGAGGAGGTGGTCCTGTGGTCCACCGAGGAGTTCGGGTTCCTCCGCCTTGACGACGCCTACAGCACCGGCTCGTCGATGCTGCCCCAGAAGAAGAACCCCGACATCGCCGAGCTGGCGCGAGGGCGCGGCGGCCGCCTGATCGGCGACCTCGCCGGCCTCCTCGCCACGCTCAAGGGCCTGCCGCTCGCGTACAACCGGGACCTGCAGGAGGACAAGGAGCCGTTCTTCGACGCCCTCGACCAGGTGACGCTCGCCCTGGGCGCCATGGCCGGGCTCTACCGCACCTCGACGTTCCGCACCGACCGCATGCAGACCGCCGCCGACAGCCCGACGTCCTCCGCGACCGACCTCGCCGAGTACCTGGTCGAGCGAGGCACGCCCTTCCGCGAGGCACACGCCATCGTGGGCGCCGTCGTGCGTCGCCACCTGGACGAGGGGCTCGACCTCTCGGAGCTGGTGGCTGCCGAGCCGGCCCTCGGCCCGGAGGCCGTCGGCCTGCTCGCTCCGGGCGTCGCCGTGGCCCGCCGGACGACCCGCGGCGGTGCGGGCCACTCGCCCGTCGCCGAGCAGCTGCGGCGGCTGCGCGCCCGGCTGTCGACCGACCGCGAGCGGGTGGACGCGGTCGCCCGCTGATGCCCCAGCGCCGTTCTGTCCCCCCGGGTGCGACAGGAACGTCGCACGGGGCGGGACAGAACCCGGGTGGGGAGCTGCGGACCAGGGGGCCGCTCGCCCGAGAGGAGCTGGGCGGGCACTCGACCGAGGTGGCGCCGCGCCTCCTGAACCTCCTGCTGGTGCGTGACGACGGCACGGCGGGGCGGATCGTGGAGGTCGAGGCGTACGCCGGCGTCGAGGATCCCGCAAGCCACGCACGGATGGGTGCCACACGACGCAACGCCACGATGTTCGGCGGCGCCGGGCTGGCGTACGTGTACTTCACCTACGGGATGCACTGGTGCGTGAACGTGGTGACCGGGCCGGTGGGCAGCGGGCAGGCGGTGCTCGTCCGTGCCCTGGAGCCCGTCGACGGGACCGAGCTGATGCACGCCCGTCGGGCGGCGGCTCGGCGCCCGATCGACCTGACGAACGGGCCGGCGAAGCTCTGCTCGGCGTTGGGCGTCACCGGCGAGCTCGACGGGATCGACCTCCTCGACCCGGCCTCGCCGCTCCGGCTGGTGTCCGACGGCGTCCCGCCGCCCGAACGGCCAGGGCGGTCGACGCGCATCGGCATCTCCGCTGCGACCGAGCGTCGCTGGCGCTGGTTCGTGCCCGGCAACCCCTTCGTGTCCCGCCACCCCCGTTCTGTGTCGTCGAACGCGCCAGATC
>JAEZFI010000252.1 GCA_023437745.1 Actinomycetes bacterium | reverse complement strand
TTGCGGGGGGTGGGTTTGGGGGGGGGGGGGGGGGCCGGCCACCGCTCGCTCGTCGCTCATCGGGCTGCCTCACCGGTGTCGGTGTCGTCCTCGATGACCTCCGCCTCGACCACGTCGTCGGCGGCGGCACCGTCACCGGCCGCACCCGCACCGCCCTGCTCCTGGGCCGCCTGCTCGTACACCTGCTGGCTGAAGCGCTGGCTGGCGATCATGAGGGCCTCGGTGGTCTCACGGATCTTCTCGAGGTCCGTGCCGTCGAGCGCCTCGCGCACGGCGACGATGGCCTGCTCCGTCTGGGCCCGGTCCTCGGCGCTGACCTTGTCCGCGCTGTCCTTCATGAACTTCTCGGTCTGGTACACGAGGCTCTCGGCGCGGTTGCGCTCGTCGGCCTCCTCACGGCGGCGGCGGTCCTCCTCGGCGTGCGCCTCGGCGTCCTTCACCATCGACTGGATGTCGTCCTTGGACAGCGACGACTGACCGGTGATCGTGATCGACTGCTCCTTGCCGGTCGCCCGGTCCTTGGCCGAGACGTTCACGATGCCGTTGGCGTCGATGTCGAACGTGACCTCGATCTGCGGGACGCCGCGCGGTGCGGGCGGCAGGTCGACGAGCTGAAACTTGCCCAGCGTCTTGTTGAAGTCGGCCATCTCGCGCTCGCCCTGGAGCACGTGGATCTCGACGGACGGCTGCATGTCCTCGGCCGTGGTGAACGTCTCGGTCTTGCGCGTCGGGATCGTCGTGTTCCGCTCGATGAGCTTGGTCATCACGCCGCCCTTGGTCTCGATGCCGAGGGAGAGGGGCGTCACGTCGAGCAGGAGGACGTCCTTGACGTCGCCCTTGAGCACGCCCGCCTGGATCGCGGCGCCCATGGCGACGACCTCGTCGGGGTTCACGCCCTTGTGCGGCTCCTTGCCGAGGATCGAGTGCGCCAGCTCCTGCACGGCGGGCATACGGGTCGAGCCACCCACGAGGATGACGTGGTCGATCTGGTCGACGGAGAGGCCGGCGTCGGTGATCGCCTGCTCGAACGGCTTGCGGCACTTGTCCAGCAGGTTGGCCGTGAGCTCCTGGAACTTCGACCGCGTGAGCGTCTGGTCGAGGTGGAGCGGTCCCTGATCCGTCGCCGTGATGAACGGCAGGTTGATCTGGGTCTGCTGCACCTGCGAGAGCTCGACCTTCGCCTTCTCGGCGGCCTCCTTCAGGCGCTGGCTGGCCATGTTGTCCTTGGATAGGTCCACGCCGTGCGCGCCCTTGAAGGACTCGACGAGCCAGTCGATGACGGCCTGGTCCCAGTCGTCACCACCGAGGTCGGTGTCGCCGGAGGTCGACTTCACCTCGAACACGCCGTCGCCGATCTCGAGCACGGAGACGTCGAAGGTGCCACCACCGAGGTCGAACACGAGGATGGTCTGGTCCTCACCCTCCTTGTCGAGGCCGTAGGCGAGGGCGGCCGCGGTCGGCTCGTTGATGATGCGGAGCACCTCGAGGCCGGCGATCTGCCCGGCTTCCTTCGTGGCGGTGCGCTGGCTGTCGTCGAAGTACGCCGGCACGGTGATGACGGCCTGGGTGACCGAGTCACCGAGGTACGCCTCGGCGTCGCGCTTCAGCTTCATCAGCGTGCGGGCCGAGATCTCCTGGGGCGTGTACTTCTTGCCGTCGATGTCGACGGTCCAGTTCGTGCCCATGTGCCGCTTGACCGACCGGATGGTGCGGTCGGGGTTGGTGATGGACTGGCGCTTCGCGACCTCGCCGACGAGGACCTCGCCGTCCTTCGCGAACGCCACGACGGACGGCGTGGTGCGCGCGCCCTCGGAGTTCGGGATGACGACGGGCTCGCCCGCCTCGAGGACGCTGACGACGGAGTTGGTGGTGCCGAGGTCGAGACCGACTGCCTTGGCCATGTGGAGGTGCTCCTGAGGTCGTCCGCACGTTCGCGGATGGTGGTTCGGATGGTGGGGTGGGGGACGCGGAGGGCGCTGCAGAGGCTCCCCGACGTCCACTCTAGGGAGGTTCCGGCGAGGCGCCACAGCAAGTGCGACGGGTTCCATGATAAAAGCTGAGTGTTGCTTTGACAACTTTGTGGAGGCTTCGCTCGCGATCCCGACGGTTGTACCGTGTCGGCCCATGTCGACCCCTGCCGAGACCGACCTGATCCTGCTGCGCCACGGCGAGAGCGAGTGGAACCGCCTCAACCTCTTCACGGGCTGGTACGACTGCGACCTCACGGAGAAGGGCGCGGCCGAGGCGGCCGCCGCCGGCGGGGTCATCACGGAGTCGGGGCTGCGCCCGACGATGCTCCACACGTCGCTGCAGACGCGGGCGATCCGCACCGCGCAGCTCGCGCTCGACGACATGGGGCGCCTGTGGGTCCCGGTGCGTCGCCACTGGCGCCTGAACGAGCGCCACTACGGCGACCTCACCGGCCGCAACAAGGCCGAGACGGCGGAGAAGTACGGCGAGGACCAGGTCAAGATCTGGCGGCGCAGCTACGACATCCCGCCGCCCCCGATCGCGCCGGACAACGAGTTCGACCCGAACGACGACGAGCGGTACGAGCGCATCCCGTCCGATCTGCTGCCCGACACCGAGTGCCTCGCCGACGTGGTGGCCCGCATGCTCCCGTACTGGTACGACGGCATCGTTCCCGACCTGCAGGCCGGGCACTGCGTGCTGGTCGTCGCGCACGGCAACTCGCTCCGTGCGCTGGTGAAGCACCTCGACGGGATCTCCGACGACGAGATCACCGAGCTCAACATCCCGACCGGCATGCCGCTCCACTACCGCCTGGACGCCGACCTCCGCCCGGTCGAGGCGAAGCCGACCGCCGAGCGCTACCTCGGCGACCCCGCAGCCGCGGCGGCTGCCGCCGCGGCGGTGGCCGCACAGGCGAAGGGCTGACGCCCGACCCGCGAACTCATCGTTCTCGGGGTTCAGCGCATCGGTTTCCGACGTGCTCCGCCCCGAGAACGCCCTGGGGACGCCGCTAGAAGGTGCCGGTCGACCCGTGGGCGTGGTCGCAGGACTTGTACTCGCCCTCACGGACCTGCCCGCCGGCGATGCCCTCGAGCGCGGCGAACGGCCCGCATCGGTGCGGCGTGATCCACACGTGGAACATCGGCGCTGGCGTGAACTTCACCCCGTACGAGCAGGAGCCGCCGACCGACGTGATCCCGACGACCTGCGGCGCCTCCCCCTCGGAGAAGCAGAGGTCGTCGTGGACGTGGTACTGGATCAGCGCCCCGCCGTCGTCGGGCACCGTGGCCAGGGTGTACGTGTCGGGGAGCATGTACATCGCGGCGACCAGCTCCCGGCCGCCGTTCGCGGTCGAGTACACGAGCGACTCGGGCTGATCGGGGTCGAAGAAGCGGTCGTCGTTGATCGCGTTCCACAGCATGAAGTGCTCGTGGCCCGTGTACCCGTCGCCGATCGACCGGTAGCCCGCCGCTTCGGCCACCGCCGGGTCCGACCACTGCGGCAGGCGCTCGAGGGTCCGCTCGAGCAGCGCCTCGGCCCACGCCTGCTGCTCGGGCGTGACCCCAGGCGTGCCGGAGAGGTCGACCGGCAGTGCCGGGTCGAACGGTCGCGGTGCGACGGTCGTCTCGGTGGTGTCGTGCCCGTGGCCGTCGGCGGCAGAGTGGTCGTCGGCGTGGTCGTCGCCGGCCGAGGAGCTGGCGGACCCGCCGCCGTGGGCGTGGCCGGAGCCGCCGTCGTCCGAGTGGCCGTGCTCGCCCGCGCCGGCCAGCGCCGGCACGGTGAGGAGGATCGTCGCCAGGGCGATGGGCGCGACGGCCAGCCCGGCGAAGGGGAACGCGCTCCGGCGCGGGTGCCACGCCACGACCGCCGCAGCGAGCACGGCGATGCCGGCCATGACCGCAGCGAGGAGGTCCGTGAGCTCCACCGCCTCGACGTCCTCGAGCGCCGAGACGAAGCCGATGCCGACCGTCCGCGAGAGCGCCCACACCGCCACGCACCCGAGGTTGACCGCGGCGGCGGCCAGGGCCGTCGACCGGCTCGGCCGACCGAGGAGTCCGAGGCCCACGGCGCACTGCAGCACCGCCGCCGCGACGAACATCCAGACGAGGGTCCTGTCGTCCGAGTGCGGGCCGACGACCGCGGCGTGCACCAGGCCCGCGCCGACCGACATCGCGCCGGCGAGCACGGCGACCGGACCTGGCGCAGTCGCGCTCGACCCAGCGGTGTTCGACGTGGTGTCCGCCGTCCTGGGCACCGGCGTGGGCGCCGCGAGATCCGCCATCCCCGAACCCCCCGTGGTGCGATGGTCGCCGTGAGCGTACTGCTCAGCGGCGGTTCTCGGGGATCGCGAACCGGCAGGGGGGCGAGGGGCGGCACACGTCGTCCAGTGGGACCTCGCCGTCGAGGAAGGCCGACTTGAGGCGCTGCACCTGCGACACGTTGGGCGTGTCGTCGTGCGGATCCCGGCCGGTGTAGTCGGGCCGGTTCCCGAGGGGTGTCGGATCGGCGCCCGTGTCCACGAGGACGAACAGCGAGCCGTGTGGATCCTTCGCCTGCACCAGGCCGAACGACGGGTCGCGCTCGGGTGTCCGGCCCTCCACGGCGAGCGGTAGCAGCGCGGGCACGCCCATGGTCCTCGCCTGGATGCGCAACGCCAGCTCGGACACCTGGTGGTCGCCCACCGCCCCGAGCAGGAGCACGCGGTGCGGGCGGGTGCCCTCGTACTGGTCGCCGACGACGTGCTGGGCGTAGCCGCTCGTCTCACCTCGGTCCCACAGCATCTGCGCCGTCGCCACGGCGAGCACGCGGTCGACCCGCACGGGGTAGGCGGGGGCGAAGAGGAGGGTGAGGTACTCGGTGAAGTCCACGCTGCGGTCGAGGAGGAACGAGTAGTTCATGCCGGCCTCGCCCAGGACGGCGCGCGTTACGTCCGGTGACACCGCCACCAGCGCTCCGCCGAGGATCGCCCCCTGGCTGTTGCCGTCGTAGAACAGGTCGTCGCCCGCGAGCGCCCGGACGCCACCGAACCGGAACGCGGGGTCGTCGCGGAAGCCGTCGTCCGCCAGCATCAGCCGGCCGAGGAACATGTTGGCCAGGAGGCCCTGCTGCAACCGGTCGGGGATCGCCCCGAACGCGGACATGTCGGTGAGCGCTGCCGCCACCGCTCCCAGGTCGGCGCTGCTCATGCCGGCGAAGTCCGTCGCGCAGTAGACGATCCCGTACTCGTCGGACATGTCACGAACCATGTCGGCATCCAGCTCGTCGACGCTGCCCAGGAGCCCGTGCCCGTAGAGGGCCGGCCGTCCCGGCTCCTTGCGGGTCGAGGGCGGGAGGACGCACCGGAACCGAGCGTGGAAGACCTCCCGGCTGCGCACCGGTGAGCCCGTGCGGTCCAGCACCATCCTGGCGCCGGGTTCGCCCGTGCCCGACAGGTAGAGCGGCGTCTCGAAGGTGCCCTCGACCTCGCGGGCGACCCTCGGGTCGGGATCGTCGACGACCCGGTCGACGGTGAACACGGGCGCGTCGTGACCCAGCCGCCCGAACGCGTCGTCCCGCATCGCGAGCAGACGCCCTGAGAGCGCCTGCTCGCTGGCGACCGTGAACGACCACGCCAGCTGGAGCTCGGCGCGGGAGACGCCGGCACGAGCGAGCACGTCGAAGGCCGCGCGCATCGCGGGGCGGCGCGCCTCGAACCCCTCGTCGGAGGTCCGCTGGTCGTCGCGGTAGGCGGCGAACGCCGGCGCCGCCTCCACGGGTGTGCCGTCGGGTCGCACGAGGTTGCGGACACCGACCACGATCGAGTGGCCCTCCGGGTGGTTCCGAGCGGGATGGATCAGCAGGAGCGGGTCGGTGCCGGGATCCGCCTGCCCGTCGAGCTCGGCCCAGTACGGCAGCCGCTCCCCGCTGGTCGCGTCGACGAGGACGATCGGCGCGTCCTCCTGCATCGAGGCCGACATGTCGCTCACCGCGGGGAGCCGCGACGCGACGGGGTCGAGCGGGCCCAACTCCACGATCGCCGCGGCGCCCGGGCTGAAGCCGTCGAGCGAGCCCAGGTCCGTCGGGTCGATGTGGACGCCGCTCGAGTTGGCGGGCATCGAGGCGGGGTCGATCGCCACCCGCCGGCCGGTGGGCGTCGACGTGTCCTCGACCGTGAAGTGGTCGTTGGGGAACGGCAGCAGGCAGGCGCCCGCCGTCATCGGGTCGCAGCGCGTCGCTGTGGTCTCGTCGATCCCCAACGCGGCCAGCTCGACCGGGGGGCTCTCGGCGGCCGGCCCGGCCGGCGCGGTCATCGGCGGCGGCGCCCCGCGATCCGCGTCGTCCGAGCAACCAGGAAGGCTGAACAGGGACGCGCAGGCGAGCACGCACCCGGCGACCCGCCACCATCGGGGGTGTGATCCGTGGTGCAGGGTGGAGGTCAATCCGCCCCGACCGCGACGCGGTGCGCCAGCCAGAACATCGGGAACTGGAACGGCAGTCGTGCCCAGGCCGCGGCGGCCGAGCCCATCGGCGACGGCGCGCCCTCGACGCCACCGTCGAGCGCCATCTGGATGTTCGCTGGGTACACGGCGAGGAAGACCGCGAGGCACCACCAGCCACCGAAGCGGCGGGTCGAGGGGTTGAGCACGAGCGCGGCGCCCGTCAGCTCCGCCACCCCCGACACGTAGGTCACGGTGCGCGCCGGGCCGGGCATCCACTTCGGCACGACGGCGTCGAAGAACTTCGGGGTCACGAAGTGCAACACCCCGGGCACTCCGAGCGTGGCGGCGAGGGTGAGGGCGCGACGTCGGCTGCGGTCCATCGGCTCAGCTTTCCATGGCGGGGACGCTGCGGAGGCGGCGATCCGACCGCGGCGATGTGGGCCGGGACTCTAGGGTGACGTGTCCGCTGTCCTGCCGAGCTGCCCCCCACCTGCGGAGGAACCCATGACCCAGACGATGACCGACCCCGCGGCGCCCGACGACCGCTCCACGGTGGTGGCCGCCGCGTCCGTCGACGCGACGAAGGTCTATGGCTCGGGTGACACCGAGGTCGTCGCACTCGACCACGTCACCGCGCAGTTCATGCGCGGGCAGTTCACCGCGATCATGGGCCCGTCGGGCTCGGGCAAGTCGACGCTCATGCACTGCCTCGCCGGGCTCGACCGCCTCACGAGCGGCACGGTGATGATCGCCGGGATCGACCTCTCGACCCTCGACGAGAAGGGGCTCACGCAGCTCCGCCGTGACCAGGTGGGCTTCATCTTCCAGGCGTTCAACCTGATCCCGACGCTCACCGCCAAGGAGAACATCACCCTCCCGATGGACCTCGGGGGTCGCAAGGCGGACGACGCCTGGGTCGACCAGGTCGTCACGACCGTCGGTCTCGCCGACCGCCTGACCCACCGGCCGAGCGAGCTCTCGGGCGGCCAGCAGCAGCGCGTCGCCGTCGCCCGTGCCCTCGCCAGCCGACCGCAGATCATCTTCGCCGACGAGCCCACCGGGAACCTCGACAGCCGCACCGGCACCGAGATCCTGACGTTCATGCGCAAGGCGGTCGACGAGCTGCGCCAGACCATCGTGATGGTCACCCACGACCCCTCGGCCGCCGCCTACGCCGACCGGGTGGTCTTCCTCGCCGACGGCCGCATCGTCGACGAGATGGTCGAGCCGACCGCGGCGCGGGTGCTCGACAAGATGAAGAACCTGGGCGACTGACCCGTCACCCTCCGACCACCGAGGCCACATGTTCCGCATCGCCCTGAAGGGCGTGCTGGCGCGCAAGCGCCGGCTGTTCACCACCGCGATCGCCATCGTCTTCGGCGTGGCGTTCATCTCGGGCACGGCCGTCCTCTCCGACGTGCTCACGCGCTCGGTCAACGACCTGGTCAGCGACGCGTACCGGGGCGTCGATGCAGTGATCCGGTCGGCCGACGCGGAGGAGAACCCTTTCTCCTCGCTGCCCGTCCGACAGCCGATCACCGACGAGTACGTCCAGCGTGCGGAGGCGGTCGACGGCGTCCGTGCCGCAGCGGGCGTCATCCAGCTGCCCGGCACGATGCTGGACAAGACCGGCAAGCCGACGAGCTCCTTCGGCCCGCCGACGTTCGTCACGAACTGGATCGATGACGAGGGCCTGTCGGGCGGCCGGCTGACCGAGGGTCGAGCGCCGGCCGGACCCGGCGAGGCGGCGCTGGACTTCAAGACCGCGGAGGACCTCGGGTTCACGCTGGGCGACGAGATCACCGTCCTGGTCGCTCAGGGCGCCGAGCGCTTCCAGGTCGTGGGCATCGGCGGCGTCGGCGAGGACGGCACGAAGACCACCGGCTCGCGACTGGTGCTGCTCGAGCTGGGCGCCCTCCAGTCGCTCAGCGGGCTCGACGGCCAGGTGAACTACGTGACCGTCGCGGCCGAGGACGGTGTGAGCCAGAAGGAGCTCGTCGACTCGCTCGTGCCGCTGGTCCCCGCCGACCTCCACGTGCTCACCGGCGACGAGTTCATCGCCGAGAACCAGGCGCAGATCGCCCGGCTCACGGACATCGTCACCGACCTGGTCGCGGCCTTCGGTTGGATCGCCGCCTTCGTCGGCACCTTCGTCATCTACAACACGTTCTCGATCCTCATCGCGCAGCGGACCCGCGAGATGGCGCTCCTCCGAGCGGTCGGGGCCAGCCGTCGCCAGATCATGGGCTCGGTGCTCGTCGAGGCGCTCGTGACCGGCCTCGTCGCCGCGGGCGCGGGCCTGTTCGCCGGGTTCTGGCTCGCCACCGCGATGAAGGCCGTGCTGGGCAACCTGCTCTCGGTGCCCGGCGGACTCCCCCGTCTCACCGGCGAGGCGGTGTGGACCTCGCTGGTGGTCGGCGTGCTCGCCACGGTGATCTCGGCGCTCCTCCCCGCGTTCCGGGCCACCCGCATCCCACCGGTCGCCGCCATGAGCGAGCTCCAGACCGAGACGAAGGGCCTGGGAGCAAGTCGCATCGTGTTCGGCTCGCTCTTCGTCGCGATCGGCGTCACCTCGCTCGTGCTGGGGGTGAAGGAGGTCCTCGACCCACCGCTGCAGTGGATCGGCATCGGCGCCGGCCTGCTCTTCGTGGCGCTGGTGGTGATCGGCCCGGTCTTCGCCGCACCGGTCAGCCGCGTCATCGGCAAGCCCGTGTCGATGGGCCTCGGGATCAGCGGCAAGCTCGCCCGCGAGAACGCGGCACGGAACCCCAAGCGCACCACGGCCACCGGCGTCGCGCTCACGATCGGGGTGGCCCTGGTCACCGTCATCACCGTGCTCGCCGCCTCGGTGAGCAGCACGTTCGAGGACGCCTACCGCCAGCAGCTGCTGGCCGACCTGGTCGTCGACGCCGGAGGCTTCGGGGCCCCGGTCCCCACGTCCGTGCGCGACGAGCTGAGCAAGGTCGACGGCGTCGAGAGCGCGTCGTCGATCCGGTACACCGAGGTCCGCTTCCTCGACACCAAGAAGGCCGACGAGCTGCGGCAGCGCCCGGCCGAGGAGCAGGCGGCCGACCCGGCCGGCAAGGGCGACGTCGGCATCGGTGGCCCGGTCGGCGAGGAGACCGACGTCATCGCCACCGACCCGTCCGCGCTGAACGTGGTAGTGGACCTCGGCGACATCGAGCCCGGCCCCGAGGCGCTCCGGGACGGGACCGTGTTCCTCACCCAGTCCAAGTTGGACGAGAACGGCTGGAAGGTCGGCGACGACGTCCGGCTGTGGACCACCCACTCGGGCGAGACCACCTGGCGGATCTCGGGGACGATCGGCAACACGTTCGGGGAGCTGGGCGCGCTCGTCAACTACGCCACCTACGACGCGGTCACGTCACCCGAACGTCGGGCCGACAACCAGCTGTTCGTCGACGTGGCCGAAGGTGAGTCGATCAGGGCCGTCGCCGATCGGGTCCAGGACCGCCTCGACGAGATCGCGCCCGTGGCGCGGGTGCAGACGGTCACCGAGTTCATCGCCGAGGTCTCGTCCCAGATCCAGCAGTCCCTCAACATCGTCTACGTGCTGCTCGGGCTGGCCGTGATCGAGGCGCTCATCGGCATCGCCAACACGATCGCCCTGTCCGTGTTCGAGCGGACGCGCGAGCTGGGGCTGCTGCGGGCCGTGGGGATGGAGCGACGTCAGCTCCGGCGGTCGATCAGGTGGGAGGCGGCCATCATCGCCACCTTCGGGTCGCTGCTGGGCCTCGCCATGGGCGTCGCCTTCGGGGCGCTGTTCGTCCAGACGTTCTCCCAGGGCGACCTGGCGCTGTCGCTCGTCATGCCGTGGACGCAGCTGCTGGTCATCGTCGTGGTCGGAGGGCTGCTCGGCGTCGTCGCCGCGCTGAGGTCGGCCCGCCGTGCCGGCAAGCTCGACATCCTGGCTGCGATCGCGACGAACTGAGGCGCCCGCAGGCGGCCCAGACGCCGTCAGTCCTGGGTGACCCGCGCGTCGTCCATGTTCCAGTAGGCGTACATCTCGGTCACCTTCGCGTCGGCGTCGAAGTGCATCACGTCGATGATGTCGAGCTCGAGCGTGGTGTCGCCGATGTGGCTGCGCACCATCATGGGGAACGCCGCCTGCCGCCCGGCGACCCGGATCGGGCCGGTCAGCGTCAGCTCCATGCTGTCGCACAGGTCGTGGGAGGCGATGAAGAACCCCCGGACGGCGTCGGGACCCTCGTACACCCCGGACCCCACGGGGTCCTCGATCCGGGCGTCGGGCGCGAAGCACGCCACGATCCCGTCGATGTCGCCGGCGGAGTGGCGATCGGTGTACGACCTGACGGTCGTGCGGATCGCGTCTGCCGAGGGAGAACCGTCCGTGGGGGCGTCGGTCTGTTGCGCAGGCATGCGGGGACACTACCGAGCACGGTCGCTGTCACGGCGGGTCCGTAGACTCGCCCCGATGGCGTCGACCCCTCGCCCGAAGCAGGCCGCCGCCACTCGCCGGCCCGCCGCCAGACGGGGCACGTCCACGTCCAACTTCGGCGTGGGCAAGCGGGAGAGCCACGACGCGTCCGCCTTCTACGAGCGGTTCGCCGCCCCCGAGCTGAGCGACGACGAGACCCTGGGCCAGGCCACGTCCGTCGACGAGATCCACGTGGGCGACTCCCGGCACATGGACGCGATCGCCGACAACTCGGTGGCGCTGGTGGTGACGTCGCCGCCCTACTTCGCCGGCAAGGCCTACGAGGAGGCGCTGGGCGAGGGCCACATCCCCGCCACCTACGTCGAGTACCTCGACATGCTCACGGACGTGTTCGCCGAGTGCGTGCGCACGCTCGAACCGGGCGGCCGCATCGCGGTCAACGTGGCGAACCTCGGTCGCAAGCCGTACCGGTCCCTCTCCGCCGACGTCACGACCATCCTGCAGGACCGGCTGCGGCTCCTGCTCCGCGGCGAGATCATCTGGCAGAAGGCCCGCGGCGCGGGTGGCAACTGCGCGTGGGGGTCGTTCCGCGCGCCGGGCAACCCGGTGGTGCGCGACCTGACGGAACGGATCGTCATCGCGTCCAAGGGGCGGTTCGACCGCGCAGTCGGGCAGAAGGACCGTGCGAAGGCCGGCCTGCCCGCACGAGCGACGATCACCGCGGACGAGTTCATGGAGTCCACGCTCGACCTGTGGGAGCTGCCCACCGAGAGCGCCACGCGGGTCGGCCACCCCGCGCCGTTCCCCGTCGAGCTGCCCCAGCGCCTCATCGAGATGCACACGTACGCCGGCGACCTCGTGCTCGACCCGTTCATGGGATCGGGCTCCACCGCCGTCGCCGCGGTCCGGACCGACCGCCACTTCGTGGGCTACGACACCGACCCGCACTACGTCGAGCTGGCCGAGAAGCGCATCGCGGAGGAGAAGGGTCGCGCGGTCACGGACGCCGACCTCCCGATCGGTGGCGGGGTGGCGACGGTGTCGCTGGCCCGCTCGCTGATGGCGGCCGCCGGGTTCACCCAGCTCTCGCCGAAGCGGGTCGCCCTTCGGAACGGCGCGTCGTTCGCCTTCCGCTGCGAGGACCGAAAGGGCGGCACCTGGTACGTCGACGTCGTGGGCGGGCAGACGACCGGCGGGCGCGGCCTCAGGAGCACCGACGCGCTGCTGCGATCCGTCGGGCAGGCCGCACTCGTCCAGGCGACCGAGCCCGACGCCCGCGTCCTGCTCCTCACCACCGACCTGCCCAAGCGCGGCACGCCGGCGGCCAACGCACTCGACGCGGTGCGGGATCGGACGGTGGCCGCCACCCTCGAGTTGGGCGCCGACGACACGCCGGCCCGCCTCGCGGAGCTGGCCGCCGGCCGGCGGCGCCGCGCCCGCTGCCGTGCCCCGCCTCGTCTCCGAGGTCACCGAGATCGTGACCGGTCTCGGCATGCTGGGACTGCCCACCATCGACGAGGCACTCGCCGCCCGGCCCGCCGCCCTGGTCGACCTCGACGACTCGACGTGGGAGCGCCTGCTCGACGCCTGGGCCGACGGGTCACACCTCGCCGAGTTCCACGCCGCCTTCCTCAACGGCGCCGCGTTCCTCCAGGCCCACGCCGCGCTGCGGGGCCGGCTCCCCGAGCGGATCGAGTGGCGGGGCCCGGCGCGGTCGATCGGTGACGACACCACGCCGGTCGACCTGCGCGTCGACCACGTCTACCTGGTGAGCTGCAAGTACCTGTCGAAGATCCTGGCCAACGTGTCGCCGGCGTCGTTGTTCGAACGGGCGCTGGGCTCGGCCACGACACGGGCGCGCGACGGCGACTGGTACGTGCAGGTGGCACCCGCCGAGTACCAGGCGATGTACGACGCGACCCTGCGCCGGCACCGGCCCGACGGGATGCCGATGCGAGCGACGGACCTGACCGCCGACCATCGTCGGGCGCTGAAGGGCGCTCTCGCCGGCGCGCCGTCCGACCTGGCGACGGAGGCGGCCTACCGCGAGCTGTGCGACGTGGTGTCGAGGGAGTCCGCCGAGCGCTGGAGCGCCGCGGTGCCGACGTTGGCGCACCGCCGGGCGATGCTCTGGCGGCTGCTGCGCATGGGCGCGGCGCCCTACTTCGTCCTCGGCTCGCAGCCGGGGCGGAGCCTGAGGATCCGGGTCGCGACGCCGTGGGACTGGCAGCGCTCGTACGAGCTGCGGGCGTTCGACATCACGGCCGGCGGTCGAGCGCAACCGAGCGTCAACTGGTCGGCGGTGGTTCGCGACCGGGCCGATCGCACCGAGCGGGAGGTTCGGGGACACGTGGAGATCCGCTGGAGCCACGGCCGGTTCGGCGGCCTGCCCGAGGCGAAGATCTACCTCGACACGCCCCACCACGACGTCCCCGGCTACATCGCTTTGTCCTGAGAGCCGGGCCAGCTCCGGGTCAGTTCCGCTCGCAGGCTCGCTGCTTCCCCTCCGCTACCCGGCGGTCCTGATGGGCCGGGCCAGCGACGCACTCTTGGTCGACTGTCGAGTCGGCGTGCGCCAGACGCACCTACCACCGACAGTCGGGCTGCAGTGCGCGCACGGCCGGGTCAGAGGAGGGGCTGGCAGGTCGGGCACCAGTACGTGACGCGCGCCTGGTCGCCCTGCATCGACGAGAGGATCGGCGTCCCGCACCGCCGGCAGGCCCGGCCGCGCCGGCCGTAGACCGCGAGCCCGCCGGCCACGGTCTGCCGCCGACCCGGGCGGAGGTTCGCCATCAGCAGCCGGTTCGATGTGACGAGCAGCCGGCGCCGGAGGTCCTCGGGCACGCGCCGCAGCGGCGTCGCGGGGTCGACGCGCGCCGCCCAGCAGACCTCGCTCTTGAACACGTTGCCCACGCCGTTCGCGACCCGCTGGTCGAGGAGCACCTCGCCCACGGACGCGTCGTCGAGGCCCAGGACGACCATCCGCTGGAGGCACACGTCGAGGTCCGGCTCGGGGAGGCACAGGTCGGGCCCCAGGTGGTCGATCGGCGAGCGACCGACCGAACCCGTCGGGAACGTGCGGACGACCGGCGCGGAGAAGCACGCCGCGACCCAACCCGGCACGTCGATGCGGACCCGCAGGAGGTGAGCCGGCTTCCGCCAGCGCTCGCCCGCGGCGTACAGGTGCCAGCTCCCGGTCATCCGCATGTGCGTCTCGAGGGTCAGCCCGCCGCTGAACTCCATGAGCAGGTGCTTGCCGACCGCTCGCACCTCGTCGATGGTCTCCCCGACCCGGGGGCGGGTCCCCACGAGGCGCGGCGCCTCGAACCGCTCCAGCGTCGCGCCCGCCAACGCGGGTCGGAGACGGGCCGCGGCGTTGTGGATGGTGTCGCCCTCTGGCACGGCTCCTCGATCGTCGCGGCCCCGGTCAACTCCGGCTGAGCGAGGCACCACAATGGCGAGGTGACCGTACCCTCCGACCTGGATCCCTCAGCCCTCGCCTTCCTGGCCGAACGGCACCTGGCCACCTTCACGACAGTCGACGAGCAGGGCCGTCCCCACGCCGTCCCCGTCGGGTTCACGTGGGACCCGGACTCGGGCCTCGCCCGCATCATCACCCGTGGCCACTCCCGCAAGGCGCAACGGCTGGGCGCGAACCCGGGCGCGCCGGTGGCGGTCTGCCAGGTCGACGGTGGCCGATGGCTCGCCATGGAGGGCGGCGCGGTCGTCTCCCAGGAGCCGGCACGCGTGGCCGAGGCGGTCCGGCGCTACGG
>JAEZFI010000224.1 GCA_023437745.1 Actinomycetes bacterium | reverse complement strand
CGGCTGGGATGGCGGGTCTCACGACACAGAACGGCTGGATTGGTCACATGCGGCCGAGCAGGTCCGCCTTCTTCTCCTCGAACTCCTCGTCGGTGAGCAGGCCCTTGGTGCGGAGCTCGTCGAGCTGGGCGATCTGCGACGGGATGGAGGCGTCGGCCTGCCCTCGCCGCATGACGTCGCCGAGCCGGTCCTGGCGACGGGACTCGTAGTTCTCGATCTCGCGGTAGATGATCTTCTGCACCTGCGACGGCCGCCGGATGTCGGAGAAGTCCTGACGCGAGTTCTCGCCGGCGGACTCGATCCCGATGTCCCCGGCCCCGATCATCCGCTCGAACACCGTCTGGTTGAAGAAGACCGTGTTGATCCGGTCCAGCGGGATCTCCACGCCCTTCTTCGCGAACACGCCGGTGCGGAAGATGCACCGCTCGTTGGTGACGGCGAAGTCCGTCGTCTGCCACTGGATCAGCCGTGCGAGGAACGCCACCAGCGCCACCACGAGGACCGCCGCGGCACCCCACTTCGCAGCGGAGTGGTACCACTCCACGGGGTCGCCGTCGTCGGGCTGGATCCAGATGGCGAGGCCACCGAGCACCATCGCCGCGACCAGCCCGACCGCCCGCGGGGTGAGGAACCACCAGTGCGGGTGGAGGTCGAGGACCGGCTCTTCACCCTCGTTCAGGTGCGACGTCGGAATGCTCATGGCGGCACGGTACTTCGCCCGAACCGGCGGGCGGCGGTGTCACGCCCCTTCGGTAGGGTCGTCCCGATGGAGCTCGAGGAGGACCAGGACCCGCCACCGCGCGCGGAGACCCTCCTGGCCGGGCTCAACGACGCACAGCTCGAGGCGGTGACCACCGAGGCGGCGCCACTCGCGATCCTCGCGGGCGCAGGGTCGGGCAAGACCCGCGTGCTCACCCGGCGCATCGCCCACCGCGTCCTGCGCGGCGACATCGAGCCCGAGCGCGTCCTCGCCGTGACCTTCACCCGGAAGGCCGCCGCCGAGCTGCGCGACCGCGTCGGCACCCTCGGCCTGGGCGCACCGGTGCACGCCGGCACCTTCCACGCCATCGCCTACTCGCAGCTGCGGCAGCGCTGGGGCGAGCGCGGCATCACACCCCCGGCGATCCTCGACCGCAAGGTCGGCTTCGTGGCCCGCCTGATGAGCGCGCGCAACAGCACGGCGCCGCTCGACGTGACGGGCGAGAT
Source organism: Actinomycetes bacterium (assembly GCA_023437745.1). Taxonomy (GTDB): domain Bacteria; phylum Actinomycetota; class Acidimicrobiia; order Acidimicrobiales; family Microtrichaceae; genus JAEZFI01. The sequence goes on along the minus strand of JAEZFI010000224.1, from coordinate 1,681 downwards.
CGAATGGGCGAAGGCCCGGTTGATCCCCGCTGACCGCTACCCGACCGAGGCCGCGCGAGCGGGTCGCCAGCCCGGCGTCGACCTCGACACCGTGGCCAAGGTCTTCGCCCGGTACGAGGAGGAGAAGCTGCAGCGCCGGATGGTCGACTTCGACGACCTCCTCCGCCTGGCCACCCGCGACCTGGTGCGCGATCCCGACTACGCGGCGGCGCGTCGCTGGCGCTACCGCCACCTGTTCGTCGACGAGTTCCAGGACGTGAACCCGTTGCAGTTCGAGCTCCTGCAGGCGTGGCTCGGCGACCGGACCGACCTCTGCGTGGTCGGCGACCCCAACCAGGCGATCTACTCGTGGAACGGCGCCGACGCGGGCTACCTGACCCGCTTCGACGAGTGGTTCCCCGGCGCCGAGTTCGTGGAGCTGTCGCACAACTACCGGTCCACCCCGCAGATCCTCGGGGTGGCCAACACCGTCCTCGCCGCGCCGATCGACGAGGACCCCGACCGGCGCGGTGGGCGGGCGCCGGCGCAGCTGATCCCGACCCGGGGCGACGGGCCGCTCCCCCGCGTCGTCCAGCTCGCCGACGAGGTGTCCGAGGCCCGCTCGATCGCCCGCCGCGTGCGTGACGCCCACGCGCCGGGCGTGCCGTGGTCGGCGCAGGCGGTGCTCGTCCGCACGAACGCCCAGCTCCCGGCCATCGAGGAGGCCTTCCGCACCGCGGGCATCCCGTTCCGGAGCCGGAGCGGGCAGCGCTTCGGCGAGCTGGCCGAGGTGCGCGACGCCCTCAGGTCCCTCCGCCGCGGCCCGGGCCGGTTGTCCGAGAAGCTGGCCGAGCTGGAGCGCAGCCTGCCCGTCGTCGTGGAGGGCGCGCTCCCCGCCGACCCGGATCCCGACGCCGCCGGAGAGCTGTCCGAACCGGAGCCCGACCGAGGAGCCGACGAGCTGGCGGAGCCGACACCCGATCGCCCCGGGAGCTCAAGCGGCCTCACTCCGGAGCGCGCGGCCAACGTCGCCGAGGTCGTCCGCCTCGGACGCGAGTACCTCGACCTCGACCCCGACGGCGGACCGGCCGGCTTCGAGGCGTGGATGGCCTCCACGCTCCGGGCCGAGGACGCGTCACGGGGCGCCGACGCCGTGGACCTCGCGACGTTCCACGCGGCCAAGGGCCTCGAGTGGAAGATCGTCCACATCGCCGGGCTCGAGGACGGTCTGGTCCCCATCCACTACGCCACCACCTCCGAGGCGCGAGCCGAGGAGCGGCGCCTCCTCTACGTGGCGCTCACCCGGGCGGAGCAGGCGCTGTGGGTGTCGGGGTGCGAGCGTCGCACGTTCGGCACCAAGACCGTGCGACGTCGCCCGTCCCCCTACCTCGAGAGCATCGAGCTGGCGCTCGAGTTCCTGAGCGAGCGCCACGATCCCGTCGACCTGGGCCGGGCGGTCGCCCGGCAGCGCGCAGCGCTCCGGGCCAACGAGGGCACGCCCCGGGTCGACCGACGTCGCCGCGGCGGCACCGACACCGCGCCGCGACTCGCGCCCGCTCAGCAGGCGCTCCTGGATCAGCTCAAGGAGTGGCGGCGGTCGCAGGCCAAGCTCGCCGACGTGCCGGCGTACGTCATCTTCAGCGACGCCACCCTCAGCGCCGTGGCGGTCGCGAGGCCCACGTCGCAGCGAGCACTCCTCGCC
>JAEZFI010000221.1 GCA_023437745.1 Actinomycetes bacterium | reverse complement strand
ACGCAGGGGCCTTCGGGGTTCCGGCACGCGGCCGTGACGGCGCGGCGCTGGGCCGCTTCGCCGCGCTGCGCGCCGAGGACTTCGCAGGCGATTTGGCCGATCGCGAGCTCGGCGGCCGGCCCGGCGGCGTGGCGGCGCGACGACGCGACGGTGTGCCGTCTGCCATGTCAGGCCGAGAGCTCTTCAGCGAGGAGGTACGTCGACTGGAGGTGGTTCCACCTGCAGTCGAGGCACACCTCGACCTCGTAGCAGCGATGATCGCCCTGGCGGCCGGCGAGGCGGCGCAGCTCCGCGGCCGACGTCACGGCCCTCCCGCCGCTCGGAAGGCGTGGTCCGAACACGAACCGCACGATGCGCAGCTGCCGCTCGCCGCACACCGGGCACGGCTGCCGCGCCGGCACCGACGCGTTGCCGGCGACCCGGAGCAGCTCGCGCTGGGCGTCGCAGATGTCCGAGGCGAACACCTCCCCGGCCCGGAACTGGCGCAGGAGGCGACGCCGGGCGAGGCGATAGTCGATGCTGCCCGGAGTTGCACCCGGACGCCCGGTGCCCTGCGAACGGACGAACTCCACGGAGGGAAGGCTATCGACCACGGCCCGTGTCCATCGACCAGGCCGCCCTGGTGCTGTTCTTGTCACAGCGACGCCGGCGTCGCGCTCGGAAGCGGGGGATGTGGCCCGACGCCAGCAAGAGAGGGTCCCTGATGGAGGGGCCGATCGCGAACAGACTGCCGACGTGTCCCCGCAGCCTCGCCACCCCTCCGCGGGCAACCTCTCGGTCCGACCGACCGCCGTGCCCGACCCTGCGCCCCCCGAGCAGATCGACATTTTCGCGTTCCCCCACGGCGGTGAAGGGCCCGGTCTCCCCCTCCAGCTCGGCCCCGGGTGCGACCCCGATCTCAGCCAGCGCCTGATCGGCCACGTCGAGGGGCGCAAGGTGCTCCTCCTCGGGGCGGGCACCGGCTCCGACGCGATCGCGCTCGCCACCGCGGGTGCCAGGGTCATCGTGGTCGAGACCTCCGAGGACCGGCTGGCGGAGGCGCGTGCCGCCACCGAGGAGGCGGACGTGAAGATCGAGTTCCACCACGGCGACTTCGCGGACATCGCCTTCGTCCGGCAGGACCAGATCGACCTGGCGCTGTCGATCTACGCGCTGTCCGCCCTGGAGGACCTGGGCCGGGTGTTCCGGCAGGTCCACCGCGTCCTCCGCTCGGACGCGCCGCTCCTCTTCTCGCTGCCGCACCCGTCGACCCGGACCCACACCATCGAGGGGCCGTCGCCGCGCATGGTCCGGACCGACTTCGACGGCACGATCGGGCACTGGAGCGTCGACGACCTGGAGGGCGAGATCCTCCCGCACCGGATCGGCGACGTCTTCACCACGCTGACCCGGTCGAACTTCCGAGTCGACACGCTGCTGGAGCCCACCGCGCTCGAGTCGGACGCCCCGGGAGGCCACTGGTCGCCACTGGGCGAGTGGATGCCGCTGACCGTGATCTTCCGCGGCCGCAAGCTCGGCGTCTGACACCGGCCTCCGATCGGGACGGGGTGCCGGTCAGCCCTCGACGCCCTGCGCGGCCCACCACGCGTCGAGCTCCGCGAGGGCCTCGTCGTGGTCGAGGGGTCCACGCTCCAGGCGCAGCTCCAGCAGGTGGCGCAGCGCCTGGCCGACCATCGGCCCCGGCGCGAGGCCGAGGTGCGCCATCACCGCCGCACCGTCGAGGTCCGGCCGCACGGACGCCAGCTCCTCCTGCGCCTCCAGCTCGGCGATCCGGGCCTCCAGCTCGTCCATCCGACGGGCCAGCATCTCGGCCTTGCGCCTGTTGCGGGTGGTCACGTCGCAGCGGGTCAGCTCGATGAGGCGCGGCAGGAGCGGTCCGGCGTCGCGCACGAAGCGTCGCACCGCGGCGTCCGTCCACCCCATGGAGTACGTGTGGAAGCGGAGGTGCAGGTACACCAGCTGGCTCACGTCGTCGATCATCTGGTTGGAGTAGCGGAGCGCCTTCATCCGCTCCCGGCACATGCGGGCGCCGACGACCTCGTGGTGGTGGAAGCTGACGCCGGCGTCCCCGATCGAGCGCGTCTTGGGCTTGCCGACATCGTGGAACAGCGCCGCCAGCCGCACCACGAGCTCCGGGCTGGTGTTGCGGATCACCGCGATCGTGTGCGTCAGCACGTCCTTGTGGCGATGGATCGGATCCTGCTCGACGCGCATGGCGGGCAGCTCGGGGAGCATCACGTCCGCCAGCCCCAGGTCGACCAGGAACCACAGGCCGGGCGAGGGGTCGTCGACGACCATCAGCTTGTCGAGCTCGGCGCGGATCCGCTCCATCGACACGATGGACAGGCGGTCGGACATGGCCCGCACGGCCGCGGCGACCGCCGGGTCGACCTCCAGGCCGAGGCGGGCGACGAAGCGGGCGGCGCGCATCATCCGCAGCGGGTCGTCGGAGAACGACACCTCGGGGGCGAGTGGCGTGCGGAGCCGGCGCGCGGCGAGGTCGGCGGCGCCGTCGAACGGGTCGATCAGCCGCGGCTCGGCGCTCGTCACCTCGAGCGCCATGGCATTGATCGTGAAGTCCCGGCGCGACAGGTCGGCCTCCACGTCCGTCGAGAACTCGACCGAGGGCTTGCGGCTGTCGGGGTCGTACGCCTCGGCGCGGTGGGTGGTGACCTCGATGATCCGGCCGTCGAGCTTCGCCGACATCGTGCCGAACCGGGCTCCCTGATCCCACACGGTGCCACCGGTCCGGGCCAGCAGCTCCCCCACCACGTCGGGGGTCGCGTCGGTCGTGAAGTCCAGGTCGAACTCGTCGATCGGCTCCCCGGAGAGGAGGTCCCGCACCACGCCGCCGACGAGGTACAGCCGGTGCCCGGCCGCCGCGAACACCTCGCCGAGCGGACGCGCCTCGTCGATCAGCGTTTGCATGCGTGCGGGAACCACGGGCGGCCACGCTACCGGGGTCGTCTCGGCGGCATTTCCGGGCCGAGGGTGACGGCGATCTGCCAACATCGGCCGATGGCCTCACCGGACGTGATCGCAGCGCTCGAGACCGCGCTCGTCGCCGACCCGGAGAACGTCGAGATCCGGCATCACCTCGTCGGCCTGCTGGTCGCGGAGGGCGAGGCCGCTCGGGCACTCGACCACCTGATGACGATCCTCTCGCTCCGGCCGGACGACCTCGCCGCCCTCACCACGGCCGGGAGCTGCTGCCGGACCCTGGGCGACGACGCCCGGGCCGAGTCGTTCGAGCGGATCGCCGCCGCGCTCGGCGCACCCCGTCTCGACCCCGAACCGCGGGACGCCCCAGGGGAGGCACCCCGCCCCTCGGTCGGGATCCCCGGCACCGCCGACGACCTCCTCGAGCTGTGGGAGCACGAGCAGACCGGTCCGGTCGAACCGGAGATCGGTGAGATGACGGCCTCCGTCGTCACGCTGGCCGACGTCGGCGGCCTGCCGGAGGTGAAGGCGCGCCTGGACCGCACCCTCTTCGCGCCGATGCGTCATCCCGAGATCGCGGCGCAGTTCGGTGCCCGGGTGCGCGGGGGTCTCGTCCTCTACGGGCCGCCCGGGTGCGGGAAGACCTACCTCGCTCGCGCGGTCGCCGGCGAGCTCGGGGCCCGCTTCTACTCGGTAGGCCTCGCCGACGTGCTCGACATGTGGATGGGGGCCAGCGAGCGCAACATCTCGAACCTGTTCGACGTCGCTCGCGCCCACGCGCCGTGCGTGCTGTTCCTCGACGAGGTCGACGCCCTCGGCATGCGCCGGACCCAGCTGCGCTCGGCGCCCTCGATGCGGACCGTCGTCAACCAGCTGCTGGCCGAGCTGGACGGCGTGTCGTCGGACAACGAGGGCGTGTTCCTCCTCGCGGCCACCAACCACCCGTGGGACGTCGACCCGGCCCTGCTGCGGCCCGGGCGCCTCGGCCACCTCGTGTTCGTGCCCCCGCCGGATCTCGAGGCACGCGCCCCCATCCTGTGGGCGCACGTGCGCGACCGGCCCCGCGACGCTCAGCTCGACGTCTGGCAGATCGCCCACCACACCGACGGCTACTCGGGTGCCGACCTCCGCGAGATCTGCGACCAGGCGGCGGAAGCCGCGATGTCGGCGTCGCTCGCCCGCGGCGGCGTCGTCCCGCTGACGACGGCCGACCTCCAGCACGCTGCGACCACGGTCCGGCCGAGCGTGGCGGCGTGGGTCGACACGGCCCGCAACGTCGCCGTCTACTCCAACACCGACGGGCAGTACGACGACCTCGCGGCGTGGATCCGCGGCCGGCGGAGCCGTTGAGCGACGCTGCCAGGGTCCACCTCCTCGCAGTCGCCGGTCGCTGGGAGGACGCGGCGGACGAGGCGCGCCGCCAGCTCCGCGAGCGGCCCGACGACGCCGTGC
>JAEZFI010000210.1 GCA_023437745.1 Actinomycetes bacterium | reverse complement strand
GGTCGGCGGTGGCCGGGGCCGCCGAGCCCGGCGCCGAGCCCCCACTCGCGGGCCGGGCGTGGGCCAGAGCGACGTCGTCGAGCGCGATCGCCGACCCGCGGTGCCACTCGGGACCCCACGCCCCCTCGCAGGCGCTGAACAGCTCCTGCGCGAGCTCCGACGCGGTCCCGGTCCGCTCCGGCGATCGCACGAGCGCTCGGTCGACAGCCGCAGCGAGCGATCGAGGCAGGCCTGGAACGACGTGGCCGAGCGGCAGGGGGTCGGCGTGGACATGACGGGCCGCGACCTCGAGGGGTGACCCACCCGGGGGAAACGGCAGGCGGCCTGACAGGAGCTCGTAGAGCACCGTCGCAGTGGAGTACACGTCCGCCGCAGGGCCCACCGACACACCCGTGAGCTGCTCGGGCGCCATGTAGGCGGGGCTCCCGAGGACCTGGTCCCCCACCGCCGCCGACCGGTCGCCGAGCACCAGGGCGACGCCGAAGTCCGCCACCTTCAACGTGCCGCCCGCGGAGAGCAGGAGGTTGTCGGGCTTCACGTCGCGGTGGAGCACACCCGCCGCGTGGGCGTGCCCCAGGCCCGACAGCGCGAGGAGCACCGCCACGCACGCGCTGGGGGCGTCGAGCTGCCGCCGCCGGAGGAGCTCGCCGATGGAGCCCCCGGTCAGCAGCTCCATGACGAGCATGCAGCGGCCCTCGTGCTCCACGTAGTCGTAGACCGGCACGAGGTGCGGGTGCTGCAGCGAGGCGAGCACCCGCGCCTCGACCAGGAACCGGTCACGGTGCCGGTCGTCGAGCGAGCTCTCGTCCAGGAGCTTGACGGCCACGTCCCGTTCGAGGCGCCGGTGGCGGGCGGCCACGACGGTCCCCCAGGAGCCCCGCCCGATCACCGCACCGACGGCGTACCCCGGCAGCGCACGGGCGAGCACGTGCTGCACCTCGGCGTCCACACCCTCTCCCACCGGGCGCATGTTCGCGCCCAGAGCCATTTAACGCACCCGAAACACTCGCGACACGGCGCCGAGACGAGCCTTCCGCATGCTGTTGCCACTTCGATCCGGGAGCCGTCACACCCACTGTCGGTAGGTCGGACGACCGGATCTCGAAGCGGAAATCATCCAACACTCAAGGACGGAACTGATGGAACCAGGAGACGCAGCATGGGTGCTCGCTTCGGCGGCGCTCGTGCTCTTCATGACGCCGGGCCTCGCCCTCTTCTACGGGGGCATGGACCGGCAGCGCAACGTACTCAACATGTTGATGATGAACTTCTGGTGCCTGCTGATCGTCCCGATCGTGTGGGTGGCAGTGGGCTTCTCGCTGAGCTACAGCGGGAGCGGTTCGGTCATCGGCAACCTCGAATGGGCGTTCCTGAAGGGGATGTCGATCACCGACGACTCCGGCGGCAGCACCTTGCTGGCGGTGGCCTTCCTGGGGATGTTCGCCTCGATCACCCCGGCGCTCATCTCGGGAGCCGTGGCCGGCCGGATGAAGTTCTCGGCGTGGGCGATCTTCGTGCCCGTGTGGCTGCTGCTCGTGTACTGCCCCGTGTCCTTCTGGATCTACGGCGGCGTGTGGGGCGACGGCCTCACCGGCTGGCTCGGTGAACGCGGTTCGCTCGACTTCGCCGGGGGCACGGTCATCCACATCAACGCCGGCATCGCCGCACTGGCTGCGGTCCTGGTGCTCGGCAAGCGGAAGAACTGGCCGAACCCCGGCGGTCCGCCGCACTCCATGCCGCTCGTGATGCTGGGCACCGGCATCCTGTGGCTCGGCTGGTTCGGCTTCAACGCCGGCTCGGCGTTCGCCGCCAACGGCACCGCCATCCAGGCGTTCCTCAACACGTTCCTCGCCGGTGCGGCTGCGGGCATCGCCTGGGCCATCGTCGAGCGGTTGCGTGACGGGCACTTCACCAACCTCGGCGCTGCGTCGGGCATCGTGGCCGGCCTCGTGGCCATCACCCCCGGCGCCGGCTTCGTGGCGGGCATGTCGCCGATCTGGATCGGTCTGATCGCCGGCGTGATCTGCTGCTACGCCGTGGGCATCAAGAAGAAGCTCGGCTACGACGACGCACTCGACGTCGTGGGCGTGCACTTCGTCGGCGGTCTCGTCGGCTCGCTCCTCATCGGCTTCTTCGCCGACCAGGACTTCTTCGGTGCGGAGTTCGGCGACGGGCTCTTCTACGGCGGCGGAGCGGACCTCCTCTTCGAGCAGGCCCTCGCTGCGGTCGTCACCATCGTGTTCTCGTTCGTGGTGACCTACATCATCATGAAGGTGCTCGACATGACCATCGGCGTGCGGGTCTCCGAGGACGTCGAGGACAGCGGCCTCGACCTGGCGGAGCACGCAGAGACCGCCTACCACACGTTCGAGTCAGCCGGCCGGGCCTGACCGCCCCTCATCCACAGGAGTCAACTCATGAAGCTCATCACTGCGGTCATCCGCCCGTTCCGAATGGACGAGGTCAAGGAAGCGCTCGCCGGGGTCGGGATCGGAGGTGTCACCGTCTCGGAGGTCCAGGGTTCCGGCCGCCAGGGTGGTCACACCGAGGTCTACCGGGGCGCCGAGTACAAGACGGACCTCATCCCCAAGCTGAAGCTGGAGATCCTGGTCGACGACTCGCTCGCCGATCGCTGCGTCGACGCCATCATCGGCGCCGCTCGCAGCGACAAGATCGGTGACGGGAAGATCTGGGTCACCAACGTCGAGTCGGTGGTGCGGATCCGCACCGGCGAACGCGACGGCGACGCCTTGTAGTCCTCAGCTCCGGCTCACGACGACACGACGGTCGGGGTGCCAGCGTCCGGGATCGACCCCTCGGGTCCCCCGGCGGAGGCACCCCGATCGGCGCGTCGGAGCCCGGGGAGGCGACGCCACCGCTCGAGCGGGAGGAAGGCGAGCAGGAAGATCGAGTGCGGCAGGAAGTGGATGCTGATGGCGATCCACGTGAAGAAGTGCAGGAAGAAGACGCCGACGAGGACCGGGCGGCGGATCTTCGGTTGGGGCAGGACCAGGAGCACCGCCAGGACCTCGAACACGATGAAGCCCCACTGGCTCACGATCAGGAGCTGGGGCACCTCGAGCAGCCACTTCCCAATCGCCGTGCCGCGCCGGACGATCGCCATCGTGAAGACGTAGCTGCTGGGCCAGTCCAGGCCGGCCTTCTCGAACTTCGACAGGGCCGACATCGGGTACGACAGAGCGAAGACGACCTGGATCACGCGGAGGCCCCACCCCGTCGACCGCGGTGCGTCCGGTCCGGTGCGAGGCGTGAGGGCGAAGATCAGCAGCGCCACCCAGATGGTGAGCCGGTCGTGGTCCACCTTCGCCCAGCCGAACGACCAGAGCACCCACACCGTGTAGCTGACGAGCACGGCGGCGCAGCTGAGGCGGGGCGCCTTGCGGAACAGCGCCACGACCGCGGTCACGATCACCGCCCACTGGGCGACCATGATCGTCGTCTCGGTCGGGGCCGGCAGGTGGATCCAACGGGCCAGCGCCGTGGGCCGGTAGAAGGCATCGGGGGCCCATCCGTGGCGGAGCACCCAGCGGTCGTGGTCGACGACGGTGTAGATCAGCACGCCGAGGACGATCCGGACGAGGAGGTCCATGCGGGCGGGTGGGATCGCCTCGAACCAGTAGCGGTCCCAGCCGGAGCGGACCTCGGGGGCGTCGGCGGGCGACGCGTCGGCGGGCACTGCCGCGACGTCGGCGTCGGCAGCCACGTCGGCGCTCACTGCGCCGCACCGTCGGGCCACGAGGCCTTCCGGACGCTGATGCGCTCCTTCGGCCTGCCCTCCTCGAGGCGCCAACCGGACAGCACCAGGGTGAGCTCGGCGATCCGGTCGTCGCCGGTGTGACGGCTGTTGTAGTTCTCGAACAGCGCCCGCATCTTGTGCGGGGGCAGGCTGCGGTCGCTGTCGAGCTGCCCTTCGATCTCGGCGCGCCGCAGGCCGAAGTGGTCGGACTTCACACGGATCCTCCGCCCGTCGACGGTGACCGCATCGAAGCGCACGGCGAGGATCCGGGTCTCGGGTCCGGGTGCGGTGGTGAACATCCGGAACGGTGCGAACGGCCACGCGTCGTCGGTGAGCGCGACGCCACCGATGGTGCCGGCCAGGACGAGTGCGGTGACGGCGTTCCTCCACCAGCGTCCCCCCGGCAGCACCCCTTCCGACACGGGCGTGATGCTATCTGCGGCTCCGCGGTGGTCATGGCGCTGCAGTTCCTCTAAACTAGAACCTGTTCTAGTTTTCACGGAGCGTGCGATGACCTCTCAGACTTCCAGCCGCCGGTCGCCCTTCCCCATCCCCTACGGGTGGTTCCAGATCGGTTGGGCCTCGGAGCTCGAGCCGGGTGGCGTGAAGCCGCTCCAGTACTTCGGCCGTCACCTGGTGTGGTGGCGTGACGAGGAGGGCACCCCGCACCTGCAGGACGCCTTCTGCCCGCACCTCGGCGCCCACTTCGGCCACGGCGGCAAGGTCGTCGGTTGCGAGCTGGCCTGCCCGTTCCACGGGTGGCGCTTCGACGAGGAGGGGACCAACACGCTGATCCCCTACTCGGAGCGGACCAACGCCAAGGCGAAGCTCGTCACCTACCCGGTGGTCGAGCGCAACGGCCTCACCATGGCGTGGTACCACCCCGAGGGCATCGAGCCGCAGTGGGAGGTCCCCGAGATCGCCGAGTTCAACGATCCGGAGCACTTCACCGAGCACATCACGCGGATCTACGACGTGCAGACGGCGTGGCAGGAGCTGGCCGAGAACGGCGTGGACGCCGCCCACTTCCGCTACGTGCACAACACCGAGGAGGTCCCGGTCCTCGACAGCTACGAGACCGACGGCCCCACGGCTCGCATGCGCTCGACCCAGAAGTTCCCGACCCCGCAGGGCGTGGTCGACGGCCGCATCGACGCCGACTCGTTCGGCCCGGGCTTCTCCTCGATCAAGTTCTCGGGGATCGTCGACACCTATCTGATGGGGTGCAACACGCCCATCGACGCCGACCACTGCGAGATGCGCTTCACGTTCTGCGTCCGCCGCTTCGGCGACGAGAAGCTCGACTCGGGCGTGGGTGCCGCATTCGTGAGCGAGGTCGACCGCCAGGTCCGTGAGGACAAGCCGATCTGGGAGAACAAGGCCCAC
>JAEZFI010000130.1 GCA_023437745.1 Actinomycetes bacterium | reverse complement strand
CCGGTACGCTGGCGAGTCGCTTCTCCCGCGCACGTTCCGCACCCCGCCGGGGTGACGTCGGGACGACCGGAGCGGGAGTGCTCGACACGTCGAGTTCGAAACACATCGAGAAGGTCCGCGCGTGCGCACGTACTCCCCGAAAGCTTCAGAGATCACCCGAGAGTGGCACGTCATCGACGCCGAGGGCCTCGTGCTCGGCCGCATGGCGACCGAGGTGGCCCGCGTCCTCCGTGGCAAGCACAAGCCCACGTTCGCGCCGCACCTCGACACCGGCGACCACGTGATCATCGTCAACGCCGACAAGGTCGTCCTCACCGCCAACAAGGCCGAGGCCAAGCAGATCTACCGGCACTCGGGCTACCCGGGCGGCATCCGCAGCACGACCTACGCCGAGATGCTGTCGGAGAAGCCGGCGGACGCCGTGCGGCGCACCGTGCGCGGCATGCTCCCCAAGAACCGCCTCGGTCGCCAGCAGCTGAAGAAGCTGAAGGTCTACGCCGGGCCCACGCATCCGCACGTGGGTCAGAAGCCCACGCCCCTGTCACTCGACGCCGCCCGCGCCCGTTCCTGAGGTCTCCAGACATGTCGAAGCCACTCATCCAGTCCACCGGTCGCCGCAAGCGGGCCGTCGCCCGGGTCCGTGTCCGTGAGGGCAATGGGACCATCACCATCAACAAGCGGCCGCTCGAGGACTACTTCCCGAACCCGACGCACCGCATGGTGCTCACCGAGCCGCTCGAGGTGACGGAGTCCCGCGAGAGCTACGACATCGACGCCACGATCCACGGTGGTGGCACGACCGGGCAGGCCGGCGCGATGCGCCTCGGCATCGCCCGTGCGCTCGTCGCCATCGACGGCGAGACCCGCCCTGAGCTGAAGAAGGCCGGCTTCCTCACCCGCGACGCCCGCGAGAAGGAATCCAAGAAGTACGGCCTCAAGAAGGCGCGCAAGGCGCCGCAGTACTCCAAGCGCTGACCGACACCGCCGTCATGCGCTTCGGCACCGACGGGGTCCGTGGCGTCGCGAACGCCGAGCTCACGCCCGAGTTCGCGCTCGTGCTCGGCCGCGCCGCGGCCCGGGTCCTCGGCTCGGACCGCTTCCTGGTCGGCCGCGACCCGCGCCGCTCGGGCTCCCTGCTCGAGGCAGCGCTCGTCGCAGGCCTGTGCTCCGAAGGCGCGACCGTCGAGCTGGCGGGCGTCGTGCCGACCCCTGCCCTTGCGGCGGCCTCGGCGGCACGCTCCGTCCCGGCGGCGATGATCTCCGCGAGCCACAACCCGTTCGCCGACAACGGCATCAAGCTGTTCGCCGCGGGAGGGTCGAAGCTGTCCGACGACGTCCAGGACCGGCTCGAGGCGCTGATCGACGAGCTGCGCGCCGACGGCACGGGCTCCGTGCCCACCGGCGCCGCCGTCGGCGTGGTGTCGGATCGCCCGTCGACGGTGCTCGACGACTACGCCGAGGCCGTGGTCGCTGCCGTGGAAGGCCGAACGCTGCGCGGGCTGACCGTCGTGCTCGACTGCGCCAACGGTGCGAACAGCCCGGTGGCCGGGACGGTGTTCGAACGCCTCGGCGCGGCCGTGCACGTGATCCACGCCGATCCCGACGGGGTGAACATCAACGAGGCGTGCGGATCGACCCACCCCGGGTCGCTGCAGGCGGCGGTCGTCGCCCAGGGGGCGGCGCTGGGCTTCGCCTTCGACGGCGACGCCGACCGTGTCCTCGCCGTCGACCACGGTGGTGAGCTGGTCGACGGCGACCAGCTCATGGCGGTGGCGGCGCTCGACCTCCGCGCTCGCGGGGCGCTCCGGCACGATGCGCTCGCGGTCACGGTGATGAGCAACCTCGGGCTCCGCCTGGGGATGGAGGCGGCTGGGATCCGCGTCGTCGAGACGGCCGTCGGGGACCGCTACGTCCTCGAGGCGCTCGACGCCGAGCACCTCTCGCTCGGGGGCGAGCAGAGCGGCCACCTCGTGTTCCGTGACCTGGCCACCACCGGCGACGGCCTGCTCAGCGCCGTGCTGATCGCCGACATCGTGGCGCGCCGCGGCCGGACGCTCGCCGAGCTGGCGGGTGAGTCGATGCAGCGGCTGCCCCAGGTCCTCGAGAACGTCCGGATGGCGGAACGGCCCGCCGATCTGCTCGAACGGCTCGCGCCGGCGATCCGTGAGGTGGAGGAGCGCCTGGGGGCGACGGGCCGGGTGCTCGTCCGCCTCAGCGGCACCGAACCGCTCGTGCGGGTGATGGTGGAGGCGCCCGACATCGACGAGGCCCGAGCCTGCGTCGAGGCCCTCGTGGCCGAGGTCGGGCGGGTCGGTGACGTCGTTCCGGGCTGAGCGACCTACGTGCGGCTGGGCAATACCGCCGGTTTCGACCCGACAACCCGGTCCCTACACTCTGAGAGGTCCGTGCCACGCGTCGGACGCCGTTGACCCAGGGAGCCAACGTCCATGTGCGGAATCATCGCCGTCGTTCGCCGGCCGAGCCATCGCCCGGCACTCGACCTCGCTCCACTGATCGACCGCGTTGCCGCGTGCGCGCAGCTCCTCGAGCGTGAGGATCTCGACGCCGAGCTGCTGGGGACCGTCGGGTCCGAGCTGGCCGACGTCGACGCGTCGCTCCGCGGGCTCGACGGCGTCGCCGCCCTCTGCAGTGACCGCACCGGTGCGGCTCGCCTCGCGGACGCCATCGCGGACGTCGCCACCCGCCTCTCGAAGATCGACGCCGAGCTGGACCAGCGCTTCGCCGGTCTGACCGACCTGGCCCTGGAGCAGGCGAACGCCGCGCTCATCACGGTGAAGGACGGCGCCTGGGCCATCCAGCACGACCGGCTCCGTGCCGCCGAAGAGGTGTTGGGCCTCGCAGGTCCGGCACCCGGCGCCCCGGTGGTCGCCGCCTTCTTCTCGCTCCACCAGGCACTGTCGGCCCTCGACCGGCTCGAGGTGCGAGGCCGCGACTCGGCGGGCATCGAGCTGGTGGTCTCCGGACACGGGCTGGATCCGTCGAGCGGCGTCCTGGCGGCCGCGCTCGCATCCCGGTCGTCCGCCCTGTTCACCTCGGGGGCCCTCTCGGTCGCGCCCTCGGGCGCGCTGGTCTTCGTCTACAAGGCGGCCGCCGAGATCGGGGAGCTCGGCGACAACACCGCCGCGCTGCGGGAGGCGATCCGCAACGACGAGGTGCTGGCGCAGGCGCTCGGCGCCCCGGACGCCACCGCCCTGATCCTCGGTCACACCCGTTGGGCCTCGGTCGGGATCATCAGCGAGCCCAACGCCCACCCGCAGGCGTCGATCGAGGCCGCGGCCGAGCCCGGCCCGTTCGTCACGGCCGTCCTGAACGGCGACGTCGACAACTTCGCGGACCTCATCGCCGCCGAGGGTCTCGACATCCCGGCGGCCATCACCACCGACGCCAAGGTCATCCCCACGCTGATCGCCCACCGCCTCGAGCGTGGCGTGTCGGGGGGCGACGCCTTCCGTGACACGGTCGCCGAGCTCGAGGGCTCCGTCGCCATCGCCGCCAACGACGCCGACGAGCCGGGCGTGCTGCGCCTGGCCCTCCGTGGCAGCGGGCAGGCGCTCTACGTCGGCGTGGCGGACGACGCCTTCATCGTCGCCTCGGAGCCCTACGGCGTCGTCGAGGAGACCGCTCGCTACCTGCGCATGGACGGCGAGACGCCGTCGAACCCGGCGAACCCCACCGGCAGCCGCGGCCAGATCATCGAGCTGCGCGCCGACCTCGCGGGCTCCGTGGACGGGATCCGTCGTTGGAGCTACGACGGCTCCGAGCTGCCGGTCCACGAGGACGACCTCGACGTCGCGCAGATCACCACCCGGGACATCGACCGTGGCGACTACCCGCACTTCCTCCTCAAGGAGATCAGCGACGCGCCGGGTTCGTTCCGCAAGACGCTGCGCAACAAGCTCGTCGACCGTGACGGCCGGCTCGCCGTGGTGCTCGGCGAGAGCACGCTGCCGTCGGTGGTCCGCGGTCGGCTCGCCGACGGGTCGATCACGCGGGTCCTGGTCATCGGCCAGGGCACCGCGGCCGTGGCGGGGCAGAGCCTGGCCCACGCCCTTGCGGACCTCGTCACCGACTCGGACCTGCGCGTGGAGGCGCTGCCGGCCACCGAGCTGAGCGGCTTCCGCCTCCGTCCGGACATGTCGGACACGCTGATCGTGGCGATCTCCCAGTCGGGGACCACGACGGACACCAACCGCACGGTCGACCTCGCCCGTGGACGTGGCGCCACGGTCGTGGCGATCGTGAACCGGCGCAACAGCGACCTGTGCGACAAGAGCGACGGGGTCCTCTACACCTCTGACGGGCGCGACGTGGAGATGAGCGTCGCCTCGACGAAGGCCTTCTACGCCCAGATCGCGGCAGGGCTCCTGCTCGCCCACGCCATCGCCGCCGAGGTCCCGCGCGCCGTGCCGTCCTCGGACCCGGACCAGCAGCGGCTCCTGACCGCGCTGCGCGACCTGCCCGACCGGCTCGAGGAGGTCCTCGCCATGCGCGAGGAGATCGCCGGCGCCGCCCGCCAGTTCGCGCCGAGCCGCCGGTACTGGGCGATCGTCGGCAACGGCGCCAACCAGATCGCCGCCCGCGAGATCCGGATCAAGCTGTCGGAGCTCTGCTACAAGTCCATCGCCTGCGACGCCACCGAGGACAAGAAGCACATCGACCTCTCGGCCGAGCCGATGATCCTCGTGTGCGCCGCCGGGCTGGTGGGCTCGACCGGGGACGACGTGGCCAAGGAGGTCGCGATCTACCGGGCGCACAAGGCGGCGCCCATCGTGGTCGCCACCAAGGGGAACGCCCCGTCGGCGGCGCTGGCGGTGATCGAGGTGCCCGACACCGACCCGCGCCTGGCGTTCGTCCTCTCGGCGATGGCCGGTCACCTGTTCGGCTACGAGGCGGCGCTCGCGATCGACGCGCAGGCCCGCCCGCTCCGCGAGGCCCGTGCGATCGTCGAGTCGATCGTGACCCGCATGGCGATCGAGGGCGCGGTGGGCGAGGAGCTGCTGCGCTCGGCCCGCCCCGAGCTCGCGCCACGTGCGACCGCCTTCTTCGACGGCCTCCGTGCCGGCTCCTACGACGGGCACCTGGAGGCCGGTTCCGCGGTGCGTGCCAGCTCGCTCCTCCGCTACGCGGTGGGCATCTCGCCCCTCGACGCCTACCAGACCGAGTTCGGCAAGGTCGGCACGCCGGGCGTCCTCGTGGACGACCTGATCGCCGGCCTCACCTCGGCCATCGAGGAGCTGACGCGCCCGGTCGACGCGATCAAGCACCAGGCCAAGACGGTCACCGTCGGCATCAGCCGGTCGGACGAGTCCCTGCTCCAGATCCCGCTGGTCGCCGCCGTGCTCGACGCCGGTGCGCCGCGGGATCGGCTCGCCTACTCGACGCTCCGCTCGCTCGGTGAGCTGGACCCGGCGGTCGCCGAGGTCATCGGGTTCACCCGGTACCGCGTGGAGCAGGCCGAAGGGGCCGACCCGACCATCGTGGTCCTCGACCGGGGCGGCATCGCCGCGAACCTCGTCTCGCGGGCGGATCGTGATCCCCGGCTCCGGGGCACCAAGCACCTCGTCGCCCGCGAGCAGGAGCTGATGGTGGCCAAGGGCCGCAGCGACGGGCGCACCGTGATGATCGTCCCGGAGACCAAGGACGGCGCGACGACGGGCGTGACCCTCCTCCACGTCCTCCTGCCCGACCGGCTCCCCGCCGCCACCATGCGAGGGGTCCTGCAGGGCTACCGCCGCCGGTACCAGGCGCTGCGCGAGCTCGTCACCGAGACCGAGGACACCTTCCGCGAGGACCTGCTGGCCAGCCATCCGGTCGTCGACCTCCTCTGCGACCCGATCCTCGACCTGGCCGAGCGCTGGCGGTGACGGGTTCCCCGGCCGGACGCCCGGCCGGGGCGGTGCTCGGTGTGGGCATGGACCTGGTCGAGGTCGAGCGCGTCCGCTCGGTGCTCGATCGCACGCCGCGCTTCGCCGAGCGGGTCTTCACCGCCGCGGAGTGGGAGTACTGCGCGGGACAGCACGACCCTCCGATGCACGCCGCCGCACGATGGGCGGCCAAGGAGGCGACGCTGAAGGCGCTGGGGCTCGGCATCTTCGGCGGATCGCTGACCGACATCGAGGTGGTGCGGGGGGGGGGCGGGCGCGGGCGGGGGGGGGGGGGGGGGGGGGGGGGGGCCCCG
>JAEZFI010000106.1 GCA_023437745.1 Actinomycetes bacterium | reverse complement strand
GGGCCGGCCCGGCGGGCTCGGGGGCCACCGTCGTGGTGGTGAGCTCCGCGGGGATCGCCTCGGTCACCACGGGAGCGGCTGTGGTGGGCGGCGCCGAGGTGGGCGGTGCCGAGGTGGTCGACGTGGTGGCGCGTGCGGTGGAGGTCGGAGCGGCCTCCCGCTCGAGGCTGGTGCCCATGACCCCCACCGGCTCGCCGCCGCGCAGCGCCGAGCCGAACCAGGCGAGGCCGACGACCGCGAGGAGGCCGAGCCCGGCCCGGATCGCGAACCGGCGTACGTCGCGAGGCGGCTCGCCGACGCGGATGACGACGATCTCGCTCGGTTCCTCACCGGTGGGCGGGACGACGACGGTGGACACGGTGACGGTCATGAGGTGGGCAGGCTCATCAGGATCTCGGCCGCGCGGTCGGCGGTGCTGGCGACGGTGGCGTCCACGTCGGCCGGCCCGAGGGCGTCGATCACCGCAGTGCGGGCGTCGTCGTCGTCGGGGTCGAGCGCCAGCTGCGCCAGCCGGTCGCCCAGCCGGATCACCTGCGTGAAGGGCTGCGTGGTCGGAGCTTCGCCGTGGTGGTCGGCGACGGCGGTCACGAAGGGCTCGGGGAAGCGCCAGGCGGCGAGGACCCGTGCCGCCGCGGCGTCGTGCCCCATCCCGAAGTGCGCGGCTTCGGCCTGGGCGAGGGCGAGGCCGTCGTGACCGTGCTCCTCGAGGATGCCGAGGTGCGCCGTGTGGTCGCAGGCGTGGAGGAGCGCGACCCCCAGGTCGTGGAGCAGCCCGACGGCGAAGGCGTCGCCCTTCGCGATGCCGAAGCGGTGCGCGACGACGGAGCAGCCGGCGGCGCTGGCCGCGGCGTGCTGCCAGTAGCCGGGGGGCTTGGGCAGACCCGGCCGGTTCACGCCGGTGGCGGTGACCGCGGCGAGCGAGCGCACGGCCGAGAACCCCACGACCGTGACGGCGAAGCCGGTGTTCCCGACCCGACCACCCATGCCGTAGAAGGCCGAGTTGGCCAGCCGCATCACCTGGGCGGCGAAGGCCGGGTCGGTCTCGACGGCGGCGGCGACGCGGTGGGCGTCGGCGTTCGGATCGTTGAGGACGGCGAGGACCTGGGCGACGATCGGTCGGGCGACGCTGATCGAGTCGAGCATCGTGCACAGGGCGTCGACGTCCATGGGGCCGCTCGACTCGCGTCGGACGGGAGGGCGGAGCCCGCGGCTCACCGGGTCACCTCGGGCGTGTCGGAGCCGGGCACGAGGGACTCGAGGGTGTGGAAGGTGTCGGCGACGTTGGCGAGGAGGTCGACGCCGAGTGTGACGGCGACCTCGAAGCTGGCGTCGTCCCACACGGGCCCGATCGTCCGGCGGCCGAGTCGTCGGCTCAGGTCGACCAGCGCGGCGGCGGCCGCCAGCGTGGGGCCGTCGTCGGCGAGGAGTGCCCGTGCGAGGCGGTACGTGCCGATCGCCGGGTGCGTGAGGGCGGCCACGGCGCACGGCCCGGCGCCCACGTCCTCCAGCTCGAGCGTCACGCCCAGGTCGACCAGCTCCTCGGCGGCAGCGAGCATCGCCGGGTCCTCGGGGTTCCACCACAGCTGCGAGATCCGGAGCCCGACCTCGCGGCTCGTCACGTCGCTGCTCACGAGGGAGCGGGCGATCAGGTCGACGAGTCCCGGGTGGACGAACTGCGAGGCCGTGACCGGCACCGACAGGCGATGGATGCCGAGGCCGTCGCGGAGCGCGCCGAGGTCCCCGGTCGCGCGGCGCAGCAGGAGGCGCAGCGTCGTCGGGTCCGCGCCGATCTGCTCCACGGCGGCGGCGAGCTCGACGGGGTCGGCGTCGTCCCAGTCGTGGCAGCCGACGGCGGCGTCGACGGCGACGGGGGTGCGGGTCGTCGCGTCCAGCACGGGCCGGTAGTTGACGCCCAGCGCGTCGGCGTCGAGCGCGACGCGGAGGCGGGTGAGGAGGGAGAGGTGGCGCTCGACCTCGGCGCGGAGGGTGTCGTCGTAGACCGACGTGGCGCCCTTGCCGGAGCGCTTGGCCCGGTACATGGCGACGTCGGCGTCGCGCAGGAGCTCGCTCGGGGTCGCGGCGGCCGAGGACCGGACGACGCCGACGGAGCACCCGACGGTCGCCTCCGTGCCGGCGACGGGGACCGGTGCGGTGAGATGGGCTCGGAGGCGGTCGGCGAACCCGAGGGCCTCCCTGTCGTCCGCGACGCCCCGGGCGATCACCACGAACTCGTCGCCGGCGAAGCGGTACACGCGGTCGGTGTCCCGCACCCCGTGGCGGAGCCGGTCGGCGATGGTGACGAGGAGGTCGTCGCCGGCCCGGTGGCCCAGGCGGTCGTTCACGGCCTTGAAGTCGTCGAGGTCGAAGAACATCACGGCGAGGTCGCTCGTGTCCCCGGCGAGCGCCTGCTCCAGGTCCTCGTCGAGGCGGCCACGGTTCGGGAGCCGGGTCAGCGAGTCGTGGCTGGCCTGCCACGCGAGGAGGTCCTCGAAGCGGCGGCGGTCGGTCACGTCCTCGACGGTCCCGAGGAACGCCGCCGGCGTGCCCACGGAGCGCACGGGCACGACTCGGAGGTTGACCCATCGCTCACCGCCGTCGGCGGTGGTGAGACGGGCGGGGCCGTCGAACGGGACCCCGGTGAGGGCGCTCTGCAGCCCGCCCATCACGCGCTCGAGGTCCTGGGTGACCACGTGGTCCATCCAGCCGGTCCCGAGGAGCGCCTCGGCCGTGACGCCGACCAGCTCGGCCAGCGCGTCGTTGACGTACCCGAGGCGCAGGCCCACCTCGGAGGAGAAGATGCCGATCGGGGCTCGCTCGGCGAGTGCCCGGAAGCGCTCCTCGCTCGCCCGGAGCAGCTCGTCGAGCTGGCCGTCCGCCGTCGGAGGTCGCAGGACGATCACCCACGCCTGCTCGTTCCCGACGGTGGTCGGGGTCGCGGCGGCGTCCCACGAGTGGGTGGAGCCGTCACGCCCGACGGTCGCGACGGGGAACGTGGTGCTGCGGAGGGCGGTGAGGGGGAGGTCGCCGAAGGGGCAGACCATCAGGTCGGGGAGCGTGAGCCCGGCGAGGTCGGCGATCTCCGAGCGGATCGTGTCGACGAAGGCGCGGTTGCCCCAGCGGACCGTCATGAGCCCGTCGGACAGCGAGGCGATCAACGTCGGGTCGCCGGCGATGCCCACCGCGTCGGTGAGGGCGGACGAGATCCACTCGGACTCGAGCAGCGGGGTGTCAGGCACTGTGGCTGACCTCCGGGGTGGCGGGCGGCACGAGGCCGTTGCCGTACTGGGAGGCCAGGCGGGTCCGCCAGTCGGCGTGGCGGGCGACGGAGGCAGCGAACTGCGCCTGGCGGATGGCGACCCGTCCCTTCGGCGGCATGCCGACCGGATCGTCGCTGCCGTCGACGGTGAACTGGGCGTCGATGCCGTGGCGGAGGATCTCGATCGCGTCGGAGCGCAGCTGCGAGATCCGCGACGGCGTCAGCCCGAGCGTGCCGGCGATGTCGTCCAGCGAGCGGCCCTCGAGGTAGTGGCCCACGACGATGAGCCGCAGCCGCTCGGGCAGGCTGTGCAGCGCGGCACGGAGGTAGCCGTGCAGCTCGCGGTTCTCGAGGACCTCCTCGAGGCTGGGCGCCGTGCGGTCGGCCAGCACCTCGTGCGGGGCGCTCGCCCCCGGGTACGCGCCGTCGAGCGAGCGGACCGCGCTGCTGGTCGCGGCGTGTCGCGCCCGGCGGAGGCTGTCCGCATCGGTGTCGAGTCGGGCAGCGAGGGCGTCGTCGTCGGGGAGCTCGCCCGAGTCGGAGGACATGGCCGCCGCGGTGCGGTCGGCCTCCCGCGACAGGTCCCGCATCGACCGTGGGACCCAGTCGTGCTGGCGGAGGTGGTCGAGGACGGCGCCCCGGATGCGGCGGGCCGCATAAGGCGCGAACGGGACCTGGAGGTCGAAGTCGTAGCGGCAGGCGGCCTCGGTGAGGCCCAGGCGGCCGGCGCCCAGGAGCTCGGACCGGTCCACGTAGCCGGGGAACGACGTCGCGACGCGCCTGACCACGTGGTCGACGAGGGTGATGTGCTCCTCGATCAGCTCTGAGCGTCGCCGTTCCACCTACATCCCCTCAACACATCGACTGTCGATCCATCGGCCGGGGCGGGCGGTGCTTGAGGGAATCGGGCCGTCCGACCCGGTTGCTGGCCCGGACGGCGCAGGCATCCGAACTCAGAAGGATGGTCGTGGCCGGGCACGACGATCCTTCCGGGTTCGATGGCCTTCAATCGCCGCCGTCAGGGAGCGGTCACTTCGGCCGCCACGAGCCAGGGACCACCACGGGGAGGATCGTGCTCTGGCCCTCGATGAGGATCGTCCGCTCATCGGTGTCGAGGTCGATCCGGATGACACGGCTGGCCTCGGGTGTACCCGACGGAGCGAGGTCCGCGGCGATGATGCTCCGCCCGTCGGGGGTGAACGACGGTGAGGTCCACACTCCGTCCTGGATGCGCCGAAGCCCGCCGGAGTCCACGTCGATGATGAGGATCTCCGACTGTGTGGCACCGGTCGTGGACTCGGGAGCTGCGTCGGCACAGGCTGCGGAGGTGGCGATGGTCCCTCCGTCGGGGGACACACGGACATGGCCGAGGTTGCAGTCGACGGTGACCACGCGGTTCAGTTCTCCCGACTGCAGATCGATGACGGCAACGTCGTTTCGCCCTTCGAGGTCTGCGCCGACGACCACGGCGGAGCGCTCGTCCCGGTGCGCCACGCACCACTTGCCGGGCAGGGTGGTGATCGGCGCGACGGCCCCATCATCCAGACGAAGCACCTCCAGCTCTGTCGCCTCCTCGCCGATGTGGGCGACGAGCAACTCGTCGTTCGTGTGCCAGTCCCAACAGCCGTGTCCGATGACGAGCGCGTCGATCTCGGTGGTGCTGCCGTCGTGCTCGATGACGGCGAACCGCGCCTCCTCGGTCGGCGAGTCGGCTCGCTGGATCATCAACCTCGAACCGTCGGGGGACGGCGTGGGCGTCCAGTACGACACCTCGTCCGGACCCTCGCCGAGGCGCGTTCCGGCGCTGTCGTAGATTCCGGGACGGGCAGGGCCCAGGGCCTCCGAGACGAGGATGACGTAGTCCATGCCGGGGTCGCCGGCGGGTGCCTTCGAGCGAGCAGTCGGTTCGCCGCACCCGGAGAGGCCTGCGAGGGCGAGCCCGATGGCGATCCAGCAGCGTCCACGTCGTCCGAGCATCGGTGGTTTCTAGAGCACTTCCACCCGAACGCGAGCGACTGTCCGAGGTGGGTGGTAGAGTCGAACACATGTTCGAGGCGTTGGTGGCCCGGTTGGAGGAGATCGCTGATCTGACCTCGGTCGATCCCGACGCGTTGGACGCGCCGACCCGCCGGGAGCTGTCGGATCTGGTCGACGAGCTGGCCCGGGTGCGGGGTGTGTTGGACGCGGTGGAGGGCCTGTCGTTGCACCGGTGGGCCGAGTCGTTGGCGTTCGCCGATGACGGGATGCGCACCCCGGTCGCCTGGTTGCAGCACCACACCTCGGTGCGGGGCGGCACCGCCAGCCGCCGCCTCGCGGCGGGGAAGTTCCTGTCACGTCATCGCAGCGTCGTCCCGCTGCTCGCCGCGGGGGAGATCACGTTCGACCATGTGGAATCGCTCCGCCGGATCGATCTGCCCAGGGTGCACGACCAGTTCCTGGCGCACCTCCCCGAGCTGTTGTCGATCGCAGTCGATCTCGCGGCTGACGAGTTCGCCGCGGTGTGCCGCCAATGGCTGTCGCTGGCCGACCAGGACGGCACCGACGACGCCCAACGCCGCCGGTTCGAACGCCGGTCGCTCCACCTGAACCAGCTGATGGACGGGAACTGGCGGCTCGATGCCACCCTGCCCGACGACGTCGGGGCGTCGCTCGCCACCGAGCTCCGTCGGATCGAGAAGTCGCTGGTCGACGCCGAGCGGGCGGCGGTGGCCGAGGACCCCGACTTGGCCTTGGACCACACCCCCACCCAACGGCGCGCCGACGCGTTCGCCGAGATCGTCCGCCAAGCGCTGTCCGTCGACGAGCACTCGAGCGTGGCCCCGCGTCCGTCGCTGTCGTTGATCGTGGAGCAGGACCAGCTCGCCGCGGGTGCTCCGGCGGTGAGCGAGGCGGGGGACTGGCTGTCGGCGGCGACCGTGCGCGCCGCGTGGTGCGACAGTGAGATCTGGTCGATCGTCCGTGACGCACAGTCGATCCCGATCGACCTGGGTCGCACCGCCCGTCTGGCCAGCCACGGTCAACGCAAGGTCGTGATCGCCCGTGATCGCACGTGCGTGTGGAAGGGGTGTGACGCCCCGCCGGCACGGTGCAAGGTCCATCACATGGACGAGTGGGACGCCGACCACGGTCCCACCGACGAACGGAACCTGTGCCTGTTGTGCGACTTCCACCACGGGCTCATCCACCACGGCGGCTGGAAGATCTGGCGTGACACGTCCACCGGACGCATCGAGATCGCCGGGCCCGACGGGCGACCACCACCGGGCCGGCGGTGTCGCAGCCACCCCGACCGGCGGCGAACCAGCCAGTTCCTCGCCGACCCCGAAGCCCGCGCCCAAGCACGGCTCGCCCGCCGCCGGGCACTCACGCTCGCCGCGTGAGCGTCGACGGTCAGCGCAGGAAGTCGAGGAGGCTGGGCTGGACGACCCGCGCCGTCACGGCGAGCGCCGCCTGGTACGCGGCCTCGCGGCTCTTGAGCGCCACGGCGGCCTCCGCGTAGTCGACGTCCTCCAGCTGCGTGATGGCGGCCTTGAGCTCGAGGTCCATGGCCGTCGCCGAGGTGCGGAGGTCGTCGATCTGCACGACCCGGGAGCCCAGCTCCACCTGTGTCAGCTCGATGCGGTTTATGGCGGCGTCGAGCTGGTCGATGCCGGCACCGATGGCCGCGGTGTCGTTGTTGCGCACGGCGTCGGCCAGCGCGTCGAGCTGCTGGAAGATGTCGCGGTTCGTCGGGTCGAGGGGATCGGCGGTGCCGAACACCTGCGGGCCGTTGCGCGACACGGTCACGGTCACGCCCACCGCCACGGGCAGGCTCACCTGGCCGGTGTCGCCCACGTAGGAGCCGGACGCGTCGTAGGCGGCGTCACCTGAGGTGGTCCCACCGAACAGTGGCCGCCCGAGCACCTTGGTGTTGGCAGCTGCGAGCAGCGACTCGCGGATGTTCTCGATCTGGTTGGCGAGCGCGATGCGGGTCGCGGGGGCGACGGCGCTGGAGCTGGCCTGCACGAGCAGCGTGCGGGCCTCGGTGATGCCGCCCACGACGGACTGCAGGATCGTGTCCGCACCGCCCAACCACTCCTGGGCCTGACCGGCGTTCTTCCCCAGCTGCTCCGAACGGGCGAGGCGAGCACGGTGGTCGAGCGTCGTCACCACCTCGGCCGGCCCGTCCGAACCGCGCTGCAGGCGCTTCCCGGAGGCGATCTGCCGCTGGACGTCGAGGAGCGAGCGCTGGTTGACGGCGAGGTCGAACAGCATCGCCGACCCGTTCCCGAACGTCGTCACGCGGCTCATCGGCCGACCACCCCGGTGCGGTTGATCAGCTGGTCGAGCATCTCGTCGGCCGCGGTCAGCAGGCGTGCCGCTGCCTCGTAGGCGTGCTGGGTGGCGACCAGTGCCGCCATCTCCTCGTCGAGGTTCACGCCGGTGGTGTCCTTTCGCTCCTGCTGGACCTGGTTGCTGATGCGGGTGGCGATCGTGGCGCTGCTCGTGGCCGACTGGGCCTCCACGCCGAGGCGACCGATGAGGTTGCGGAACTTCGCGTCGGCCCCGCTGGTCGACTCGGCCAGCGACGAGATCGCGTGCCCGAGCGAGCCGTCCAGGTCGCCCGCGGTCAGCGCCGCCAAGGCGATCCGCGACGGGTTGCCGGCAACGTCGGCCGACACGGCGATGGTCGACGCCGTCACGCCGGCCGGATCGAAGAAGTTGAGGTCGACGTCGGCGACCGGGTCGAGGCCGTGACCCGTGAGGTGCAGCGCGTTGACGCTGGCGACGACGTCGGCCGCCACGGCGTCGAGCTCGCGGAGGGCACCCGGCACCACGGTGGACAGGGCGGTCACGTCGGCGGCCAGCGCGCCGCCGAGGGACTGCACCGGGTAGCCGTCCAGCGCCCAGCGGACCTCGATGCGCTGCATCGGCAGCGTGTCGTGGGGCGGGTCGAGGGTGCCGCCCTTGACGACGGCGAGTGACTCGGAGCTCATGCCCCTCACCAGGGTCCCACCGCCGAGGAACACGTCGACGGCGCCGTCGTCACGGGTGCGGAACGTGGCGCCGGTGTTCGACACGACCCGGTCGATCAGCAGGTCCCGCTGGTCCTGGAGGTCGCCGGCGTCCACGCCCGTCGCCACCGCGGTCACGATCGCGCCGTTGAGCTGGGCGATGCGGGCGGTGTCGGCGTTGACCTGGGCCACCGTGACCCGCGTGTCGTTCTCGAGCTGGTTGCGGTAGTCGGTCAGGGACTTGGCCGTGGAGGACAGTGAGTGCGTGAGCGTCTCGGCCCGGCTCAGCACGGCGGATCGGGTGGGGAGGTCGCCCGGGCGGGCGGCGGCTGCGGACCAGGCCGACCAGAAGGCCGACAGCTGCGCGGCGACTCCGGAGTCGGACGGCTCGGGGATCAGACCCTCGACGTGCGAGTAGATCTCGGCGAGTCGGGTCGAACTGCCGGCCCTGTCCATCTGGGCCCGGACCCGGAGGTCGAGGAACTCCTCGCGCATCCGAGTGATGCCCACGACGTCGACGCCGTTCCCGACCTGGGTCGTCCTCGACCAGAAGCCGTTCGCCGCCGTGCCGCCCAGCGGGTCGAGGTCGACCCGGCGGCGGGTGTAGCCATCGGTGTTCGCGTTCGCGACGTTGTGGCCGATGAGGTCCATCGCTCGTCGCTGCGAGAGCAGCGAGGTGAGCGCGGTCTGCAGCGTCGAGAAGCTCACGTCAGGCTTCCCGGTCGACGAGCGTCGGCGGCAGCTCCATGTGAGGCCGGTCGCCGTGCCGCCCGTACGCCGTCACCGGGGTGACCCCCATCGCCTCGAAGGCGTGGCGGTTCTCCTCGACGGTGCGGGTGGCGATCCCCCGGTTGCTCGACGCGAGGTCCTCGGTGCGGGCGACGATGCGCAGCAGCTCGGTCTGGTGGTCGCCCAGCGCGTACTTCCACGGCTCGGGAGCGGCGTCGATCAGCTGCTGCAGCGATGCGCCGATGGGGAGGCCGAGCTCGACGGCGCACTCCGCGACCACGCCGAGCCGGTGGTCCTCGAGGACACGGATGCGATCGAGCACCGCCTCGACGTCGGCGACCGCGAGGTGGAGGCGTTCGTGCTTGCCGTTCGTCATGACCAGCTGCTGGACCTCGAGGCGGAACTCCAGCTCACCGATCAGCTCGCGCTGGGTCCACAGCAGGCGGGTGAGCTCGGCCAGGTGGTCCGACTGGTGGGGAGCGTCCATGCGTTGACTCATCGGCCGATCACCCCCGGACCTGAGGGGAACTGGACCGAACGGCTCATTCGTGGCCGAAGCCTCATCCTCGCTACCCCACCGGCCGATAGCTCAGCTGTCGTCACCCCCGGGGGCGACCGGACGCCAGGACGGCGACCGCCAACACCTGCATCCAGCAGTAATCACGGAGGAGCGATCCGGATGCGCATCAACCAGAACATCATGGCGTTCAACGCCTACCGCAACCTGTCGGCGACGAACTCCTCGATGGCGAAGAGCCTCGAGAAGCTGTCGTCCGGCTTCCGCATCAACCGGGCCGCCGACGACGCTGCCGGGTTGGTCATCAGCCAGGGCCTTCGTGCCCAGGTCTCGGGTCTCCGCCAGGCGACCCGGAACGCTCAGGACGGCATCTCGGTCGTGCAGACCGCTGAAGGCGCCCTGAACGAGGTCCAGACCATGCTCAACCGCATGCGTGAGCTGGCCGTCCAGGCCGCCAACACGGCGACCAACGACACCACGGCCCGTACTGCTGCCCAGCAGGAGATGACGGCGCTGCGCTCGGAGATCGGCCGCATCGCGGACTCGACCACCTTCGGCAAGATGAAGCTGCTCGACGGCAACTTCGGCAAGACCGCCTCGAAGCTCACCGGCTTCGACGCCGACAACAGCATCACCATCGCCGCCGGCGACACGATCAACGTCACGGTCAACGGTGGCGTCGCGGTCTCCGTCGCCCTCAGCGCCGGCACGTTCACCGGGTCGCAGTTCGCTGCGATGGCGGAGAGCGCGGTCCGGGGTGCGCTCAGCGCCTCCTCGGTCCAGGCCGACAAGGACGCCGCCAACAAGTTCTCGGTGGTGGCCCAGACGGTCGGCACCGGCTCGGCGGTCACGTTCGAGAACGGCGGCGCGACGACCATCGCCATCGCTGACGGCACCGGCACCCCGCTGGCCGACTTCGACGTCGATCCCATCGGCACCATCGCCGTGGCCTCCGGCACCGGCGGCACGTTCCAGATCGGCGCCTACGCGACGGACACCCTCGAGGTGTCGATCGCGAAGGTCGACGCGGCGGGCCTCGGCATCGCCTCGATCGACCTGCTGTCGGGTGCCTCGGCGGCCATCACCGCCATCGACACGGCCATCGACCTGGTGTCGGCGACCCGAGGCAGCCTCGGCGCCATCCAGAACCGGTTCGAGTCGACCATCGCCAACCTGCAGGTCTCGACCGAGAACCTGGCGGCGTCGGAGTCCCGGGTCCGTGACACCGACATGGCGCTCGAGATGACGAACTACACCCGCAACCAGATCCTGCAGCAGGCCGGCACGGCGATGCTGGGTCAGGCCAACCAGATCCCGCAGTCGGTGCTGCGGCTCATCAGCGGCTGATCTCAGCCGACAGCGCATCCGTGAGTGATCGGCCCGGGCGGGAACTCCTGCCCGGGCCGCTCGCATCACCTGCTGACCCCGACCCGACCTGAACCGACGTTCCGACCCGACAGAGAGAGGCAGCCCAGCACATGCCGATCGACGGCCTGATCAGCGGACTCGACACCAACGAGATCATCGCCAAGCTCATGGAGCTCGAGGCGAAGCCGCGGATCCAGATGGCCAACCGCCGGGATCAGGCCAGCAGCGCGCTGGACTCCTTGAAGACGATCGACATCAAGCTGGGAGCGGTCTCGCTCGCCGCCAACGCCCTGTCCCGCCCGAGCGGCTGGACGATGCGCTCCGCCACCTCGAGCAACACCGGGGCGGCCACCGCATCGGCATCGCTCGGCGCAGCGCCCACCAACCTGTCGTTCACCGTCGACTCCCTCGCCCGAGCCCACGGGCTCGCCACCGGAGCGGCCGTCGGAGCCACCACCACCGTCATCGCATCGGGCGGCTCGATCACCGTCGACGTCGGCGGCGTGGCCACGGTCGTCCCGGTCGGCGGCGGCACCCTCGACGAGGTCGCCGCCGCGATCAACGGCGCCGGCCTGAAGCTCAGGGCGAGCACCGTCAACACGGGCAACGGCGACCGCCTGCAGGTCGACGCGACCACCACCGGGGCCGCCACGGAGTTCACCCTCGCCGGACTCGATCCGGTCGCGGGCGGCACCGTCGTGACGACCGAGGCCGCCGACGCCCGTCTGACCCTCGGCACCGGCCCCGGCGCCTACTCGGTGACGTCCTCCACGAACGTGTTCACCGGCGTGACCCCCGGCCTCACGATCGTCGCGAAGTCGATCTCGACCGGACCGGTCGAGGTCACGGTCGCGTCGGATGCCACGGCCATCGCGGACCGCGTCTCGGCGCTCGTCGACGCCGTGAACGCCGCCCTCACCGAGATCTCCACCCAGACCGCCTACGACCCGGCCACGAAGAAGGCGTCGACGCTCACCGGCGACGCCGGCGTCCGGAGGATCTCCCAGACCCTCGTCCGGGCGGTCACCGACGCAGTGAGCCAGTCCGGGCTGGGCTCCGCCGGCCTCGCCGGCGTGTCGATGGACCGCAGCGGCAAGATCACCTTCGATCGCGACACGTTCACCGCCAAGTACGCGGAGGACCCGGCCGCCGTCGAACGCCTCTTCGTCCAGGGCGGCACGACGTCGACCCCCGAACTGGCCTTCGTGTCCGGCACCGACCGCACGGCGGCGGGCCAGGCGGCCGTCGAGATCACTGCGCTGCCCACGGCGGCGACGATCACGAGCGATCCGCTGACCTTCCCGCCCGCAGCGCCGACGACGATCACCTTCCGACGCGGTGGGATCACCGCGTCGTACGAGGTGCAGGTCACCGACAGCGCTGCGGACGCCGTGCAGGGCCTCCAGTCCGCCCTCGACGCCGCCGAGATGGGCATCACGATCTCGGAGTCGGGCGGCGCGCTGACCGCCCTGGCGGACGCCGAGGGCGATGCCGCCTCGTTCGAGGTGGCCTGGGACGGGTCCACGTACTTCGCCACGTTCGGCACCGACATCGCCGGCACGATCGACGGCGAACCGGCGACGGGCAAGGGTCGCAGCCTGGTGGCCACGGCGCCGCCCTTCACCGGCCTCGAGGTGGCCTACAGGGGGCTGGCCCTCGGACCGGCGGGCACCGTGGACTACGGCCCCGGGCTGGCGCAACGGCTCCTGGTCGCGGTCGCCGACGCCCGGGCTGCGTCGGGCGGCACGCTCACCTCGTCCACGGCGACGCGCCAGGGGCGCATCGACCTGTTGACCCGCTCCCTCGAGGCCTACGACCGCCGCCTCGTCAGCCGCGAGGCCCAGCTCCGCAAGCAGTACGCAGCGCTCGAGGTCGCCCTCGGCAAGCTGCAGAGCTCCGGCAACTGGCTGACCGGCCAGCTGAGCTCCCTCCAGGCGAACAGCAGCCGCTGACGCCCCTCACCCCCACGATTCGAACCAGAAGCGAACCTCTCCGATGCCACTCACCTCCCTGCCGTCACCCGCACCCGGCGCCGTCGCCCGGGCCCGACGCCGCTACGCCGGCGCCGGTGCCGAGGCGCCGTCGTCCGAGCGCCTCGTGGTGCTCCTGTACGAACGCCTGCTCAAGGACCTCGACGATGCGGCCGCGGCGCTCGCCGGGGGCCGGTCGGCCCATGAGCCGCTGACCCACGCCCAGGAGATCGTCGACGCGCTCGACACCGCCCTGGACACGAGCACCTGGCCCGGAGCGGAGGGGCTCTCCGCCCTCTACGCGCACCTGATCACCCAGCTGGTCGCGGCGAACCTCGAGCGGGACCCCCGGCGAGTGGCGGCGTGCCGCGAGGTCGTCGCTCCGCTGGCCGAGGCCTGGAAGGCCGCCTGGGTCGAGCTGAACACCGGGGGAGTGGCGAGCTCGTGAGCGCGACGCCCTCCGCCGTGCTGGAACGATGGAGCCAGGCCCTCGACGAGCTCGAGGCGTCGGCGTCCGCCGAGCCCTCGGGCCCGACGACCCCGACCGGCCTGCCGGGCACGCTGCCCCCCGAGCTGGAGCAGCGCGCCCGTGAGGTGCTCGCCCAGCTCGTCGCAGCGTCCGAGCGCGTGACGGGCCAGATGACGGCCGTGCGCACCGAGCTGGGCGCCGGTCCCCGCCGCAGCGAGGCGCCGACGATGACGAGCGCCTTCCACCTCGACGTCGACGCGTAGGTCGCGCCTGGGCCGTTGGGCCCGGACTCCTCAACTCCCCGGACTCGCTGCCGATGGTGAGGTGAGCACGGACCGCTCACCTTCGCCACGGATCGGCGATCGCCTGCGTCTTGGAGTTCCGCGATGTCCGATCCGTGTGTTGCCGTGTGCCGGCACCTGTCCGTCGAGGGGCGGGTGCGATGATCTCCGATCTCACGCTCGAGACGCTCCGCGCCGGGCTGCACGGGCTGACCGCGCGTCGTGAGGCAGCAGAGGACGCGGTCGCCAACATGGAGACCCCGGGCTACGTCGCCCGGCGGGTCGCCTTCGAGGACCAGCTCGCCGACGCCGTCGACGCGGGCACCCCCCGCCGGGCCGGCGTCACCGTCACGGCGTCCAGCGCGCCGGCGCTGCCCAACGGCAACAACGTGAAGATCGACGAGGAGCTCATCGGCCTCAGCGAGACCGCCCTCCGCCAGGAGCTGCTGGTCGACGCCGTCAACGCCAAGTTCCGCCTCATGCGCACCGTGATCGGTAGCTGACGTGTCCGGGCCGTTCTCCTCCCTCGCCGTCCCCTCCTCGGGCATCTCCACCATGAAGACGTGGATCGACGCCATCGCGGACAACGTCGCCAACGTCAACACGGTCACCAGCACCTCGGAGCGCGGGTTCGTCGCCCGCACCGTCATCGCCGAGTCGGTCCCCGGCGCGTCGAACGGCGTCGGCAACGGCGTCCGGGTCGCCGCCATCGGGGCGTCGGGCGAGGAGGGCGAGCTGCTCTACCAGCCGAGCCACCCGTTGGCCGACGCCAACGGCCTCGTGCGTCGCTCGAACGTGGACCTCGCCGAGCAGATGACGTCGCTCATCGTGGCGCAGCGCGCCTACCAGGCAAACGTCACGGTCTTCGAGCGGGCCCGCGACGCGTATGCCCGCGCCCTCGAGATCGGGAAGATCTGATGCCGCTCATCCCGCCGATCGGTGCCGGCATCACGCCCATCGCCGCACCGACCACCACGACCCGCGCCGCGGCGACGGAGCCCACGTCGGGCGCCGGCTTCGGCGACGCGATCACCAGCGCCCTCGAGAACCTCGAGGCGACGCAGACCAAGGCCGACGGACTCGCCCGCGACGCGGCGACCGGGAAGCTCAACAACATCGAGGACTACCTGATGGCGGCGAGTGAGGCCCAGCTCGCGACGCAGCTCACGGTGGCGGTCCGCAACAAGGCCGTCGAGTCCTTCAACG
>JAEZFI010000050.1 GCA_023437745.1 Actinomycetes bacterium | reverse complement strand
AGGATGGCCAACACGGAGGCGGCCCAGAACGGTATCTTCTTGCGGGCGATCGCCGTCTCGACGAACGGCGGCTGCTTCTCCACGACGGGGGGTGCCTCGACCACCGGCGCCGCCGCAGCGGCGGGGGCGGCCGCCTCGGTCGTCGCGACCTCTGCGCCGGCCTTCGGTGCCGCAGGCGCGGCCACGTCACCGGCGTCGCCGCCCAGGCCGAGGGCCGCACGGCGCGCCTTGCTCCGCTGCAGGAGATGTTCGGGTACTTCGGTCAACGCTGACTCCCGGGTCTGGGCGGTGACCGGACCAGGTCCGGTTCGACGGTCTCCGACGACCGCCGCGGGTCACTTTATGCCCACGCCACAGGTCCCCACCAAAGCCCGGCCGCCGCGCCGCCGGTCGTCGCCGGGCCCGTGGGGGAGCGTCACCGCCACGGTGGCCGGAATGTGCTGTCGCGAGTGCCCGCGTGATAAACCTCAACTCGTCGTCGAGTGTCCCCATGCGATGACATTGTGAGAACTTTCACGACCGTTCCGGATGCGCCCACGGTGCACCCGGCACGGTCCACGGAGTGCCGACAGTCGAGCAGGAGTGCTGCGGGTGGACATCACCAAGACGCATCTGAAGGTGCAGGGATTCATCGTCGCCTCCCTGCTCGCCCTCCCGATGGGCATCGCGTTCCTCATGTGGCTGGCCGACGGCTCAGAGCGCCTCGGGTTCGCGGCGGCGCAGATCTTCGCCGTCCGCTACATCGCCGCGGTGGTGGTGTTCATGGTCATGATGGTGCCGTTCTTCTGGGCGGCGAAGCGCCGCCCGCCGGGCACGCCCCTCACCTGGGGCGAGGCGATGATCGGAGCGACGTGGGCGTTCGCCACGCTCTTCTGGCTCTACGGCGTGCTGCCCCACGAGTTCCTCAACTGGGCGGACTCGGGCCTCGGCTGGCGCCCCGACAAGAAGGTCCTCGGGCCCGAGGGTTCGTGGGGCACCTGGTGGAGCTTCTGGAACGACATCCCGCTGACGGTGACGAAGCAGGCGATCCGCGACGTGGTCGCCGTGCTGATCTACGGCGTCGGCCTGGGCGGCTTCATCTGGGCCTGTGCGTTCTGGAACGATCGGGAGAAGAAGGCTGCGGCGGCGTCGGCGATCGAGCCGGTGTCGGCCTACGGTCGTCCGCTCGTCGCCAAGGCCGGGAAGGTCTGAGGAGGTCCCCATGGGCGTCACCGACGCGAACCCCCCGATGCCGGAGTTCCGAACCGACTACGTGCTGCAGGAGGTCGACGCCGACTACCTGGCGAAGGCCGTCAAGCCGAAGCAGTTCATCCACATCGACCAGTCCGAGTGCATCATGTGCGAGGGCTGCGTCGACATCTGCCCGTGGAAGTGCATCCACATGGTGGCCACCGATGCCATCGACGAGACGGTCGGCGTCGAACAGCCTGGTGTGGACCCGAGCGACAACGTCCTCTTCCTCATCGACGACGACGTCTGCACGCGCTGCGCCCTGTGCGTGGACCGCTGCCCGACGGGTGTGATCATCCTGGGCAAGATCGGCGACCCCGGCGCGGCGGGCGACACGCACCAGCGGACCAACGCCCATGGCTACGGCTATGGCATGCGACTGGGCTGAGGCACCACGACATGACACGTGACGCACACACGGATTCGACGCACACCGAGCGCGGGGAGTAGGGAGTACTCGTGGCCAAGACGATGCAAGGCAGCAGCCCAGGGCTCGGTGCGAAGCTGACCCAGCTGAACGACTCCGTGCAGGGGTCTCAGGCGTGGAGCTCGATCTTCCGCCCGGGTTCGATCTTCCGGAAGGGCTACTCGGACAGCCCGAGGAACCGGTCCTACGTGATCATGAACTCGGTGCTGTACCACCTGCACCCGGTCAAGGTGAAGCGCCACGCCGTGAAGGTGAGCTACACGCTCTGCCTCGGTGGCCTGAGCTTCTTCGTGTTCATCCTGCTGACGGTGACCGGCATCTTCCTGATGTTCTTCTACCGTCCGACCGCCGCCCAGGCCTGGGACGACATCTACGCCCTGCAGACCTCGGTCACGTTCGGCCTGCTCGTGCGGAACATGCACCGGTGGGGCGCGCACCTCATGGTGATCTCCGTGTTCCTCCACATGGCGCGGGTCTTCTACCACGGCGCCTACAAGGCGCCACGTGAGTTCAACTGGGTGATCGGCGTGATCCTCCTCACGCTCACCCTGCTCCTGTCGTTCACCGGCTACCTCCTCCCGTGGGACCAGCTGGCGCTCTGGGCGGTGACCGTGGGCACGAACATGATCGGGTACACCCCGGTCTTCGGCAGCCAGGTCCGGTTCGTGCTCCTCGGCGGCGCCGAGATCGGCACGGACACCCTGCTGCGGTGGTACGTGCTCCACGTCCTGTTCTTCCCGTTCATCATCGTGATCTTCATGGCCATCCACTTCTGGCGTGTCCGGAAGGATGGCGGGATCTCGGGTCCGCTCTAGGTCGAGGAGGTACTGACGTGACCGAAATCCCAGAACACCTCCTGAAGCGGGCGCAGGCCGCGAAGGACAAGGCTGCCGCGAAGGCCGCCGAGTCCGCCGCGCCGGCCGAGGCCGCAGCCCCGGCGGAGGCCGGTGGCGGCGACTCGCGCATCCCCGCGCACCTGCTCGAGCGCTCCAGGGCCGCCAAGTCGAAGAAGGCGAGCGGCGACGCTGCCGCGGCGCCCGCCGGTGGCGGCGTGGCCGTCGCCGCGGCCGCCGGTGGTGGCGTCGCGACGATCACCGGGCCGCCCCTCGCCGCCGGCCCCGGTGGTCACACCCAGCGACTGCTGACGGTCGTCAAGTCCGGGTCGATCCAGGACGTCAAGGCCAAGCCGCAGGACAAGGTCCACGTGTGGCCCCACCTCCTCATCATGGAGTTCGGCGCCGCGCTGGCCGTGACCGCGGTGACCACGGTGTTCTCGATCTTCGTGAACGCCCCGCTCCTCGAGCTGGCCGACGTCAACAAGACGCCGAACCCCTCCAAGGCGCCGTGGTACTTCCTCGGCCTGCAGGAGCTGCTCACCATGTTCCACCCGATGGTCGCCGGCGTGACCATCCCGGGCATGGGCATCTTCCTGCTGATCCTCGCCCCGTACGTGGACCGCAACCCCTCGAACAAGCCCGAGGACCGCAAGTTCGCCATCGCGCTGATGTCGGTCCACCTCATGTTCTGGGCGGTCCTCGTGATCATCGGGTCCTTCTTCCGGGGCCCGGGCTTCAACTTCACGCTGCCCTGGCGCGACGGCGTGTTCTTCGACCTGTGATGCAGCGGACGAGCGAGTACGAGATGGCAGACGACGTGACGAATCGAGGTGCGCGATGAGCGGATTGGTGGTCCTCGCGATCGTTCTCCTGGTCCTGGCCGCAGCGGCAGCGGTGCTGTCGACGGTGCGGCGGCGGGAGAACCAGTCGACCGGTGCACTCGCCCGCGAGACGCTGAAGCGCGACAAGGCGCGGCGCGCCGCCGACCGCGAGCTGGCAGCCGCCGGCGGCCCCAGCGGTCGCGAGGTCGAGCGCGCAGCGGTCATCGCCCGCACCGGCAACGCCGTCGTCCCCGCCAGCTCCACGGCGCCCACGCTGTGGGTCCCGCCGGATCCCGAGACCTACGGCGTCACCCGTCGGCAGTTCCTGAACCGCTCGATGGTCGGCCTCATGGGCCTGTCGATCACCACGTTCGCCGCAGCGGCGTTCACGGCCTTCCTCTGGCCGTCGGGCTCCGGCGGCTTCGGCGGCCAGATCCGCGTCGGCAAGCTCAGCGACATCAAGGCGGACATCCAGAAGAACAGCGGCTTCCTCTACAAGCCCGAGGGTCGCATGTGGATCACGGAGTTCCCGGCCGCTGCCGTGCCGAAGGCGCGCATCGCGTACGCCGGCCAGGCGTGCCTCCCCGGCATGGAGGAGGGCATCGTGGCCCTCTACCAGAAGTGCGTCCACCTCGGCTGCCGCGTGCCCGAGTGCAAGACGTCGCAGTGGTTCGAGTGCCCGTGCCACGGCTCGCAGTACAACCGGGTCGGTGAGAAGAAGGGTGGCCCGGCGCCCCGCGGGCTCGACCGCTTCCCCGTCGCCGTGTCGCCCGACGGCTCGGTCACCGTCGACACCGCCTCCGCGAAGATCATCCAGGGGCCGCCGATCGGCACCAACACGACGGGCCAAGAGGCCGAGGGCCCCCACTGCGTCGGTGGCGGCGGCGGCGGGCACTGAGCCGACCGCGCGCACGGATCTACAGGACCTCTAGGGAGTGATGAACTCGATGCTGGCACTCATGACCACACAGCGAGCGATCGGCTACGTCGTGATCGCAGTGGTGTTCATCGGAGGCTTCTTCTTCGTATGGACCCAGATGCGCAAGGGTCGCAAGGAGGCCGGCTCCGAGATCGAGCTCGCGCCGAACCGCAAGCAGTACTTCGACGACGAGAAGCTCGAGACCACCAAGCTGAACTGGGCGCTGTGGGCGTCCTTCGGCTTCCTCATCGTGGTCGGCGTCACGCTGCCCCTGTACTGGCTCGCCGAGGGCGGCCGGCAGGAGGGCATGGTCGCCCACATGCAGGACATCTTCCAGACGCGCGGCGAGGAGACCTACGTCACCGGCGCCCAGTGCGTCGGCTGCCACGGTCCCGAGGGCGTCGGCGGCTCGACCAACTACGTGATCACCGACGAGAACGGTGAGTTCCTCCAGCAGGTCACCTGGAACGCCCCGGCGCTCAACACGGTGCTGTGGCGGTTCAGCCAGGCCGAGGTGCGCGACGTCCTGGTCTACGGCCGGCCCGGCACGCCGATGGCGGCGTGGGGCGTGGTCGGCGGCGGTGCCCTCTCCGATCAGCAGCTCGACAACGTCATCGACTACCTGTGGACCGTCCAGCTCACCCGCGAGGAGATGGACCAGCAGGTGATGGACGCCGTCGGCGGCCGGAGCAAGCCGCTGGCCGACCGGCTCGCCGCGGTGAAGAAGGAGAACGGCACCCTCAAGGACCCGCTCGCCTACGAGTGCCCGTCGGACGAGTTCGCCTGCCTGAGCGAGGCCGACAACCTGCTCCTCGGCGAGATCCTGTTCAACATGGGCGAGTCCGGCGGCGCCTACGCGTGCGCCCGCTGCCACGTCCCCGGTGCCGCCTTCGGGCAGCCCTGGCAGCCCGTGCAGGAGACGGGCCGGAGCCGCTTCGCGCCGAGCCTCATCGGCATCGAGAACGACCTCACCATCAAGCAGCACTTCGCGCTGGTGATGTCCGGCACCGAGTACGGCAAGCTCTACGGCAACCGCCAGCAGGGTTCCGGCCGCATGCCCGGGTTCGGCATCAACCCGAACAACGGCGACACCAAGGTGCCGCAGCTCGGGGCCGGCGGCATGCTG
Source organism: Actinomycetes bacterium (assembly GCA_023437745.1). Taxonomy (GTDB): domain Bacteria; phylum Actinomycetota; class Acidimicrobiia; order Acidimicrobiales; family Microtrichaceae; genus JAEZFI01. The sequence goes on along the minus strand of JAEZFI010000050.1, from coordinate 8,087 downwards.
TCGCCCGAAGAGGTGTGGGCCATCGTCGTCTACGAGCGCTCGCTGTCCGTCGAACGCCCCGACCTCCGCGCCAACGAGGCGCCTGCCGGTGCACCGACGACCACCGCCCCGAGGTCCTCCACGGGGACCTCGACGAGCTCCGGCTCGAACACCACCACCACGACCGCCCCGTCGGCCAACGACTGAACCCGGACTGATCATGCTCAGCCTCATCCTCAGCGCCATCGCATTCGACCCGACCATCCGCGGGATCCTGATCTGCGTGGTGGCGGTCGTCCTCTTCCCCGGATCGATCTACCTGATCCTCTCCACGAACTCCGGCTTCCGGCTGGGCTTCCTGCTCGCCGGCGCCGCGCTGTTCGGGTGGATGTTCATCATGGGGATCATCTGGTGGATCTACGGCATCGGCCTCGTCGGACGTGCGCCGGCGTGGATGCCCGTCGAGATCAACTTCACGCGTGACGACGCGGTCGCCACACAGGTCGTCGAGTCGCTCCCGGCGCCCGAGGAGCTGCCGGATCCGGCCGACGTCATGGCCGAGTACCCGCTGCTGACCGCGGCCTCGAAGGCCACGGAGGGTGCCGACTTCGCGCCCGACACGCTGTCGCAGGTCGTCACCCTCGCGACCCCGCTCGTCCTCGCCGGACCCGACGACGTCGCCTCGTCGATCCGTCCCGGCATCGAGAAGAACGCCCTCGACTTCCTCGAGGAGGAGCCCGAGGCCCGTGCCCTGATCGACGGTGCGAGCGACGCCGACCTGGCCAAGGAGATCGCCCGCGAGGCCCGGGAGGTCCGCAACCAGATCGAGGACCACCTCGGAGGCTGGTGCCTGCTCTCGGAGTCCGATCCCCGCCGCGGCGAGGCCGTGGCGAGCTCCGACGTCGCGCTGGCCGAGGAGCACGCCTTCGGCGAGTCGACCTCGTCCTCGAGCTACATCGTCGGCGACGTGTTCTTCCACGGCGGCAAGGAGCCCTGCTACCCGATCGGGGAGCGGAGCACCCTGCAGCAGGCATGGCACCGCATCGCCACCACGTTCGAGGTGAAGAACCCCAAGACCTACAGCGTCGTGACGGCGACCATGGCGAAGCCGGTCAGCGTCGCCCCGGGCGAGACGCCGCCGTCGCCGTCGAAGATGGAGGGCGCGTCGACGGTCTCGGTCGTGCAGCTCCGGAACCTGGGCAACAAGCGCTTCATCCCCTTCGTCTTCATGCTGGTGTCGGGCCTGCTGTTCGTCGTGTTCTCGATCGTCCTGCACACCCGGGACAAGGCAGCCATGGCCGCTCGGGCTGCGTTCGAGGCCGAGAAGTAGGGCGGGGGGAATGGGCCAGTACCTGCCCGTCCTCGCACTCGCGGTCCTCGCGGGCCTGTTCGCCGGCATCAGCTTCCTCGCGGCACGGTTCCTGAACCCGCCGCGGCCGAACGCCGCCAAGGTGGCGCCGTACGAGTGCGGCGTCGTCGACCAGGCGCCGGCGCCGGAGCGCTTCCCGGTGCGCTTCTACCTGATCGCGATGATCTTCATCGTCTTCGACATCGAGATCATCTTCCTCTACCCGTTCACCACCGTGTACCGGGAGCTGGGGACGTTCGGGATCCTCGCCATCGTGATCTTCGCCCTGGCGGTGTTCGAATCGTTCGTCTACCTGATCGCGAACGGCGCCCTCGACTGGGGGCCGCGCCAGGTGGAGCGGCGCCGGTCCGGGATGGTCGACGCAGCTCGCACGGCGGGCACCACGGTGCGTCGGGTCGGGCTGGAAGGGCGTGAGCCGACCGGCACCGGCGGCGTGGGCGCGCCGGGGAAGGCAGCCTGATGGGCATCGTCGAGGACCTCCAGCGCGACGGGTTCGCGGGTCTCGAGCACAACTTCCTGACCGGGAAGATCGAGGACCTCGTGAAGTGGTCTCGCGCCCGCTCGACCTGGCCGGCGACCTTCGGGCTCGCCTGCTGCGCGATCGAGATGATGGCCGCCGGCGGAGCGCACTACGACCTCGCCCGCTACGGCATGGAGGTCTTCCGGGCCTCGCCGCGCCAGGCGGACCTGATGATCGTCGCGGGCCGGCTCAGCCAGAAGATGGCGCCGGTGCTCCGGCAGATCTACGACCAGATGATGGAGCCCAAGTGGGTCATCTCCATGGGCGTGTGCGCGAGCTCCGGCGGCATGTTCAACAACTACGCGCTGGTGCAGGGGGTCGACCAGGTCGTCCCGGTGGACGTCTATGCGCCCGGCTGCCCGCCCAGCCCCGAGACCCTGATCCACGCGATCGTGACGCTGCACGAGACCATCGAGTCCGGTGAGCTGACGCGACGCCGGGCCCAGTCGCCGACCGGTGGAGCGGAGATCCACCTCGAGCACGACCACGGCGACACTGCGACGCCCGTCGAGCTGGGCGACGGCGCCCTGTCCCGGAAGGCCTGACGTGACGGTCGACTCCACACCCGAAGGGGTGTCGGTGGCGGAGGCCCCCGACACGGCGCCCGCCCCCGAGCTGCACGGCGTGCCCACCACGACGTCGACGGGGCAGCTCGTCGCGCATCCCACGCGGGAGCAGCTCGTCGAGCTGGTGACGGCGCTGCGGGCCGACGGCTACTGGCAGTGCCTCGACGTCCTCGGGGTCGACTACCTCACCAACGCAGCGCGGCCGCCGGTGCCCGAGGGCATCGAGCTCGAGCGCTTCGAGGTGGTGGTGCTCCTCATCGATCACGTCCAGCGTCGCCGCGTGCGCCTGCGCGTGCAGGTCCCGGAGGACGACCCGACCTGCCCGTCCCTGGTCGCGATCCATCCCGGCATCGAAGCACCGGAGCGCGAGGTCTACGACATGTTCGGCATCACGTTCGTCGACCACCCCGACATGACCCGCATCCTGATGCCCGAGGACTGGGACGGCCACCCGCTGCGCAAGGACTACGCCATCGGCAGGATCCCCGTGCAGTTCAAGGCCACCAACTCGGACCAGGGCCACTCGACCGGAACGGCCGCCCGATGAGCGTGACGGAGCTCGCAGAGCTCGAAGCGGCCGTCGAGCGCCTGCGCCTCGACGACTCGAAGCTGCGCCTGTCCGAGGCGGAGGCCGAGGCACGGTCCGGCTACCAGGCGCCCACCGCGGAGGGTGCCGGCGAGCGGATGATCATGAACATGGGTCCGCAGCACCCGTCGACGCACGGCGTGCTGCGGCTGGTGCTCGAGCTCGACGGCGAGACGATCACCCGCTCCAAGCCGGTGCTGGGCTACCTGCACACCGGCATGGAGAAGACCGGCGAGGACCTGACGTACGTCCAGGGCGCCACCAATGTCACGCGCATGGACTACGCGTCGCCGATGTTCAACGAGCTGGTCTTCTCGCTCGCCACCGAGACGCTCCTCGGGATCGAGGTGCCGGAGCGGGCGCAGTGGATCCGCATGCTGATGTGCGAGCTGAACCGGCTCTCGTCGCACATGCTGTTCATGGCCACGAACGGCATGGACCTCGGTGCCGTCTCGATGATGCTGTACGGCTGGCGAGAGCGGGAGGAGACGCTCCGCTTCTTCGAGCTGGTCACGGGCCTGCGGATGAACCACAACTTCATCCGGCCCGGCGGCGTCGCAGCCGACCTCCCGCCCGGCTGGCGGGACGCCGTGACCCGCCTCATCGACCCGCTGCCCGAGCGCATCGCCGAGTTCGACACGCTCCTCACCGGGCAGCCCATCTGGCGTGAACGGCTGCAGGGCGTGGGCGTGATCGGCGCCCCGGAGGCCCTCGCGCTCGGGGCGACCGGTCCCATCCTGCGGAGCACCGGGTACGCCTGGGACCTCCGGCGCGACCAGCCGTACCTCCGGTACGAGGACGTCGAGTTCGACGTGTGCGTCGGGACCTACGGCGACTGCTTCGACCGCTACGCGATCCGCCTCCAGGAGATGGTCGAGTCGATTCGCATCATCCGGCAGATCCTCGACAAGATGCCCGCCGGCGATTACCGGATCCAGGACAAGAAGGTCACCCCTCCGCCCCGGGCTCGCATCGACGAGTCCATGGAGGCCCTCATCCACCACTTCAAGATCTTCACCGAGGGCTTCAAGGTGCCGGAGGGGGAGGCCTACGTGGCGGTGGAGAGCCCTCGCGGCGAGCTCGGGTGCTACATCGTGTCCGACGGCACCGGCAAGCCCTACCGCATGCACATCCGTGGACCGAGCTTCGTGAACCTCCAGACCCTCCCGCACCTCATGAAGGACTCGCTCATCGCGGACACCGTCGCGATCGTCTCCTCCGTGGACCCGATCATGGGCGAGGTGGATCGCTAGCCATGTCCCGCTTCACCCCCGAGAACGAGGAGCTGGCGCGGGCGATCATCGCCCGCTACCCGCGTCCGAAGTCGGCCACCATCCCGCTCTGCCACCTGGCGCAGGAGCAGACCGGCCACCTCACGAGCGAGGCCATGGCGCACATCGCGGAACTGGTCGGCGTGACACCGGCGGAGGTCCTCGGGACCGCGTCGTTCTACGAGATGTTCAAGCGCCACGAGGTCGGCCGCTACGTGGTCAACGTGTGCACCAACATCTCGTGCCAGCTGCTCGGGGGCCAGGAGCTCCTCGACCACGCGTCCGAGGTGCTCGGCATCCAGCCCGGCGGCACGACGGACGACGGCATGTTCACGCTCGAGGACGTCGAGTGCATCGCCGCCTGCACCGAGGCGCCGGCGTGCCAGGTGAACTACCGGTACTTCCACCAGGTGTCCGACGACGACTTCGACCGCCTCGTCGACGACCTCCGGTCCGGCCGGCGCGACGACGTGCCGCCCCACGGCACGCTCGGCCGGGTCCGCCAGGACCTCGGCGCCGACCGCATCGCGAACATCACGGCACCCGAGCTGCAGACGCAGCCCGTGTGGATCCGCCGCCACGAGGAGCTCGCTGCCGCCGAGGCCGCAGCAGCCCCGGGCGCACCGGCAGGTGACGCGTGAACGCCGCCGCCGAGTCGGCGACCACGACGACCGAGACGCGGATCGTCAGCTCGCGCTTCGACGTCCTCGACGCGCACACCCTCGACGGGTACCGCGCCTCGGGCAGCTACGAGGGCTACGCCGGCCTGCGGCGCGCCCTCGGCATGTCGCCCTCCGCGGTCATGGACGAGGTCCGCAACGCGACGCTGCTCGGACGCGGCGGCGCGGGCTTCCCGGCCGGCACCAAGTGGGGCTTCTGCCCGCCCGGCGTGTGGCCCCGGTACCTCGTCGTCAACGGCGACGAGTCGGAGCCCGGCACCTACAAGGACCGCGTCCTCATGGAGCGCGACCCGCACCAGCTGATCGAGGGCTGCCTCATCGCCGCCTACGCCATCGGGTGCGCCCAGGTGTTCCTGTACGTCCGGGGCGAGATGGCGCACGCCCAGGAGCGCATCGCCGCAGCCCTCAACGAGGCGTACGCCGCGAACCTGGTCGGCAAGGACATCCTCGGGACCGACTTCAGCGTCGACATCGTCCTGCACTGGGGTGCGGGGGCGTACATCGTGGGCGAGGAGACGGCCCTCATCGAGTCGCTCGAGGGGAACCGCGGGATGCCGCGCCTCAAGCCCCCGTTCTTCCCGGCGGCCAAGGGCCTCTACATGGCGCCGACGATCGTCAACAACGTCGAGACGCTGTCCAACCTCCCGTGGCTGATGGTGCACGGCGTCGAGGCCTACAAGGACCTGGGCTCCGAGGCATCGCCCGGCACCCGCCTGGTCGCCGTGTCGGGTCACGTGCAGCGTCCGGGCGTCTTCGAGGTGCCGCAGGGGACGACCACCTACCGGGACCTCTTCTACGACGAGCGGTACGGCGGCGGCATCCGCGACGACAACGAGCTGAAGATGTTCATCCCCGGTGGCGCCTCCGCACCGTGGTTCTTCGCCGAGCAGGTCGACCTGCCGCTCGAGGGCCGCACGGTCGGTGCCGCCGGCTCGATGCTCGGCTCCGGCGCCATCGTCGTCATGGACGACACCACCGACGCCGTGCGGGCGTGCCTCCGCATCGTCCGGTTCTTCGCCCGCGAGTCCTGCGGCAAGTGCACCCCGTGCCGCGAGGGCACCAACTGGAGCGAGAAGATCCTCCAGCGCATCCTCGACGGCCAGGGTCGCCCGTCCGACATCGACAAGCTCCTCGACGTCGGCGACAACATCAGCCCCGGGCCGTACCCGGTGGCGGCACACCCCGAGGCCGGCCTCGACGCCGTCCCGTACCCGCCGCGCCAGACCACGATCTGCCCGCTCGGGCCGTCCGCCGTCGCGCCCATCACGTCCGCGATCCGCCGCTTCCGCCACGAGTTCGAGGCGAAGATCACGCGTCGCGACGCGATCCCCGTGGCCGTGATCACCACCCCCGAAGAGGTCGAAGAGGTCCACGCATGAGCGAGGCACCGCCGCCCGTCACGATCACGGAGCCGGTGACCCTCGTGGTCAACGGCCAGGAGATCGAGGCCCAGAAGGGCGAACTGCTCATCGACGCGTGCGAGCGGAACGGCGCCTACATCCCGCGCTTCTGCTACCACCCGCGCATGAGCCCCGTGGGCATGTGCCGGATGTGCCTGGTCGAGGTCGATTCGGGTCGGGGTCCGGCGCTGCAGCCCAGCTGCATGCTCGAGTGCACCGACGGCATGAAGGTCGAGACGGCCACCGAGAACGTGCAGAAGGTCCAGGACGGCGTCCTCGAGTTCCTCCTGATCAACCACCCGCTCGACTGCCCGGTCTGCGACAAGGGCGGGGAGTGCCCGCTGCAGGACCAGACGATGGCGTACGGCCCGGGCGAGAGCCGGTTCGTCGAGGAGAAGCGGCACTACACCAAGCCGATCCCGATCTCCGAGACCGTGATGCTCGACCGGGAGCGCTGCATCCTCTGCGACCGCTGCACGCGGTTCGCCAAGGAGGTGGTCGACGACCCGCTCATCCACTTCATCGACCGCGGCGCCAACACCCAGGTCAACACGTTCCCGGACGAGCCGTTCGCCTCCTACTTCTCGGGCAACACGGTCCAGATCTGCCCGGTCGGTGCCCTCACCGCCAAGCCCTTCCGGTTCAAGGCCCGCCCGTGGGACCTCGAGAAGGTCGAATCGACCTGCACCACCTGCTCGGTCGGCTGTCGCATCACCGTCGAGTCGTCCCGTGACCAGGTGCTCCGCTACCAGGGTGTCGACAGCGACCCGGTCAACTGGGGCTGGCTGTGCGACAAGGGGCGGTTCGGGTTCGAGGCGATCGACGCCGACGAGCGCCTGACGGGTCCGCTGGTGCGGGCCGGCGACGCCCTGGAGCCGGCGGCGTGGAACGACGCGCTCGACACGGCGGCCGAGGCCCTCGCCGCTGCGGTCAAGGGTGGCAACGGTGCCGGCGGGATCGCCGTGGTCGGCGGTGCACGCCTCACGAACGAGGCCGCCTACGCCTGGACGAAGCTGGCGAAGGGCGCCCTGGGCACCGATCACGTCGACGCCCAGCTGGGCGACGGACTGCCCGCCGACGTGGTCCTCGGGCTGCCCCGCGCGACCATCGACGAGGCCGTGGCCCCGGGTGGGGTCGTGGTGTACCTCGGGCCGGACCCGAAGGAAGCCCTGCCGGTCCTCTACATCCGCCTCAAGCACGCGGTCGACCACGGGCACGTGAAGCTGATCGAGCTGACGTCCACGTCGAGCTCGCTCACGGAGCTGGCGGCGGCATCGCTCGTCTACCGCCCGGGCGAAGCCGCGGCGCTGGCCGACGCACTGGTCGACGGCGGCAGCGATGCCACCGCCGACGTGACCGCGGCCCGTGACCTCATCGGTGCCGCCTCGTCGGTGACCGTGGTGCTCGGCCGGCCGTCGATCGCCGAGTCCGCCGGCACGATCGTGGACGCCGCCGCCGCGCTGAGCCGCCTCCCGGGGGCGCGCTTCCTGTCGGGCCTGCGCCGGGGGAACGTGCACGGCGCCCTCGACATGGGCATGGCGCCGGGCCTGCTCCCGGGCCGGGTGGCCCTCGACGACGGCGACGCCCGGGCCTCGGTCGTGTGGCCGAGGGTCCCGGCCGAACGGGGCCTCGACGCCACCGGCATCCTCACCGCAGCGGCCGAGGGACGCATCGACGTCCTCGTCCTGCTCGGTGCCGAGCCGCTGGCGGACCCCC
>JAEZFI010000296.1 GCA_023437745.1 Actinomycetes bacterium | reverse complement strand
TCGGGGTCGCCCAGCCCGAGCGCGGCCAGCAGCGGCGCGTCACCCAAGCGCTCCGCCGGTGAGCCGTCCACCGTCATCACCGAACCCTACGTCCGGGACCTCGAAAGGGATGGCGCGACCGTGCAATCCCAGATCGTCCCTGGCACGTAGTGAAGAGCAGCGTCGCTCCCAGGAGGCCTCCATGCGCCGTGCACTCGTCCTCGCCCTCGTCGTGCCACTGCTCCTCGCCAGCGCGTGCGGCGACGACGACACCGACGACGCCTCGCCCACCGAGACCACGGCCCAGCCACCCGGGACCTCGGCGGGCGACGACCCGCTCGAGCCTGCAGCGGGGAGCGACACGGCCACCACCGTCGCTCCCGACGGCGCCACGGGCTCTGCCACCGTGACCACCGGGGACACGTCGCTCGGGGAGGTGCTCGTCGACGCCGACGGCATGACGCTCTACGCCTTCACCCCCGACAGCGCCACCGAGAGCACGTGCACCGACGGCTGCCTCCAGGCATGGCCGCCGCTCGCCGTCGAGGGCGGTGACCCCACGGGCGAGGGCGTCGACGCCGGGATGCTCGGCACGCTGACCCGGGACGACGGCACCACGCAGGTGAGCTACAACGGCCACCCGCTCTACACCTACGCGGCCGACAACGCTCCCGGCGACGTCACGGGCCAGGGCGTCGGCGACAAGTGGTTCGTCGTGGGAGCGGACGGTGAGCTGATCGAGTGAGTCGCGGCGGGGTACGTCCACGTACTCGGGCTGAGATCGGCGCGAACCGAGCTCGATCCACCCCGAGTACGTGGGGTGCCGCGACTACTTCATGAGGTTGCCGAGCAGGCCCCCGCCGCCGGACTGCTGCTGCGCCTGCTGATGCCCTCCCGCCACGACCCCCTCGGACGGCTGGACCATCACGTACCCCTGGCCGCCGAACGCCATCTGGACCAGCTCGCCGCTGCCGCCGCGGAGCAGCGACTTCACGCCGCCCGTGTCGATGCGGACGTCCATCGAGACACCACTGGTCCACAGCACGACGGCCTCGGCGTCGGCGAAGGTCGGTGCGGACGCCACGTCGAGCACGACCGGGTCGCCCTTCGTCGTGATCGCGACGTACCCCGTGCCGCGCAGCGAGACGTTGTAGAGGCCGCCGGCCATCATCCCGCCCCGGCCCTGGAGGCGGTTGATGTCCCACTCGATCGAGCCCGAGAAGGCCAGCACGTTCGCGCCGTTCACCGACACCATGTCGTTCTCGAGGTAGAAGACCTGGATCTCCGAGGCGAGGTCGGCCACGAAGAGCTCGCCCTGCCCGGTGCAGCTCATCATGTCGACGCCCTCGCCGGTGAGCTTGGACTTCACCATCTTGTTCAGACCGCCCGAGCCCTGCTTCTCGAACCGGACGTCGCCCTGGTACGCCACCATCGAGCCGGTCTTCGCCCACACCTGCCCGTAGGCCATGTTGATCTTGAGCATCTTCTTGTTCTGCAGCGAGAACGGGTCCTGGGAGGTGGTCTCCTGGAAGTCCTGGAACAGGGAGCCGTGGATGGTCATCGGGGCCTCGCTCGGTGAAGGGATCGCTGGTCGATCAGGTGTGTGACGGTGTCGCCTGCCCGGACGCTACCGTCGGCGACACGCCGTCCGGGCGACGCAGGGACACGGACGCGGGGACACGTAGGAGGCACTCATGGGATTCCTCGACAAGGCGAAGGCAGCGGCCACCGACCTGGCCGCCAAGGCCGACGGCGCGCTGGCCAACTCGGGGCTCGGAGGGCCCGGGGCGGCCGCCAACAAGGAGGCCGACAAGCTCTTCCGTGACCTCGGTGTGCTCGCGTACCTCGACGCCATCGGTGGCCCGGTGGACCAGGCCGAGCGCCAGCGCGTGCTGAGCGCGCTGCAGGTGATCGACTCGCAGGGCGGGCTGACGGACCTCAGCCTGCGCACCGCGCCCGTGCCCGCCCCGCCGCCCCCGGGTGCGGCGGCCCAGGGACCGGCTGGTGGCGACTCGAACGCCGGCGGTGTCCAGGCTCCGCCTCCCCCCGCCGGGACGGTGGCACCACCGCCGCCGCCCGCGCCAGCGGGGTCGGTCGCACCCCCGCCTCCGCCTCCTCCGCCCCCGCCGCCCCCGGCGCCGGGCGGCGGAGCCACCCCGTCATCGGGGTCCTCGCCCAGCCGCTGCCGCACGCCTCGGGGCCGACTCGGTCCGGTGGCGTGCGGTTTGCCGCGCCCCGGACGCCCGTCGCTAGTCTCGCCCGGTTCCCGTTGAGCACGATGGAGTGAGGGTCGACATGGCAGCAGATCTCGGATACGACGGCAAGGTCGCGATCATCACCGGTGCCGGCGGTGGCCTCGGCCGGTCGCACGCGCTGGAGCTCGCCCGTCGCGGCGCCCGTGTCGTGGTCAACGACCTCGGCGGGTCGGTCGACGGCAGCGGCGAGAACAAGGGTGCAGCGCAGCTCGTCGTCGAGGAGATCGAGGCAGCCGGCGGCGAGGCCGTCGCCGACACCAACTCGGTCGCCACGCCCGAGGGCGGCGCCGCCGTCGTGCAGACCGCCGTCGACGCGTTCGGCACCGTCGACATCGTGATCAACAACGCAGGCATCCTGCGTGACAAGACGTTCCACAACATGACGCCCGAGCTGCTCGAGCCCGTCATCCAGGTGCACCTGCTGGGCGCCTTCTACGTGACGCAGCCGGCGTGGCTGATCATGCGGGAGAAGAGCTACGGCCGCATCGTCAACACCAGCTCCAACTCGGGCATCCTCGGCAACTTCGGCCAGTCCAACTACGGCGCGGCGAAGATGGGCCTCGTGGGCTTCACCCGCGTGCTCGCGAACGAGGGGGCCAAGTACAACATCAAGGCCAACGCCATCGCCCCGGTGGCGAAGACCCGGATGACCGAGGAGCTGCTCGGCGCCTTCGGCGACAAGCTGCTGCCCGAGGAGGTCACCCCGACGGTCGCCTACCTCGCCCACGAGGACTGCCCCGTGACGGGCGAGGTCTACTCCGTCGCCGGCGGCGTCGTCGCCCGCTTCTTCATCGGCCTCACCGAGGGCTGGTACAAGAACGGCCACTCCGTCGAGGACGTCCGCGACAACTTCGACAAGATCCGCGACGAGCAGGGCTACATCGTGCCGTCGGGCCCGAACGACGAGCTCAAGAAGCTCCTCGAGACGCTCGCTGCGGAGTAGCCCCTCCCGGTTCCGCGGGACCAGATCGACCACCTCGCCAGCTTCCGCGGGACCAGGACGACCATCGCGACGACGCGAATGGTCGCTCGGGTCCCGCGGAACGCGTGGGGGCGAGCGCGGCGCGTGGGGGCGGGTCAGGTGTTGCGTGAGGCCTTGATGGCCTCGGAGTCGGCGCGGGCGGCCTTGTCGACCTGGAAGCGGTCCTTCAGCGTGAGCGCCTTCTTCTCGACCAGGTGATAGGTCGGGACGGCGAGGAGGAACGGCAGCGTGACGTCCAGCAGGAGCTGGACGACGGGATGGATGTCGATCCGGTAGTGGTCACCCGCACGGCCCGTCTCGACCGTGCCGAGGATCATGCGCGTGAAGTGCTGGACCGGGTAGTGCCAGATGTAGAGGCCGTACGAGTAGAGCGCTCCGACCTTCACGATCGGCCGCCAGCTCAGCACCTTGTTCGGCCACCACTCCTTCACCCGGAAGGCCGGCAGGGTCACCAGCAGGAACGACCAGCTCGACACCGTGAAGCCCCACTGCAGCCAGTAGACCCGGGTCATCTCGAGGCGCCAGCCCGAGTTGTCGATGAGCCCCTCGACCACCGCGTCGGGGTCCTTGGCGTAGTTCGCGTCGCCCGGCCAGAACGGCATGTGCCACCCGATCTGGTTGCGCATGAAGGAGGACGAGGACCACACGGCGAAGATGATCCCGAAGGCGCCGATCCAGCCGCCGAGCTTGAGCACCTTCTTCGTCCGCTCCGACATCGGGGCGGGCAGGTGCGCGTTGATGATGGCGCCGAGCATGCCGATCATCAGCGAGTCCGGGCGCTGCAGCCACACGGCCATGGCCGGCACCTTGAGCGGGCCGGTGATCCCGAAGCCCCGGCTGATCTGGATGGCGGCGATGCCCACCACGAGCATCGCGGTGATGCCACGGATGCCGCCGCGAGCGAGGGCGATCACCATCGTCACGCCGACGACCAGGTAGAACTGCTCCTCCACCGACAGCGTCCACAGGTGGGCGTGCCACGCCCCGCCCAGCGTGGGGAAGAAGAGGTTGTGCGTGTACGTGGCCGCTGCCGCGCTCTCGAGCACCAGCTCCTTCAGCGTGTACACGGTGTCGTCGAGCAGCCCGGTGAACTTGGCGACCAGGCCGGCAACACCCACCAGGGCGAGCGTCACGTACAGAAGCGGGAAGAGCCGAAGGGTGCGCCGCGCGTAGAACTTCTTGAGGCTGATCCGTCCGTGCGCCCGGTGCTCCTGGAGGAGGAGCGACGTGATCAGGAACCCCGAGATGACGAAGAAGATGTCGACGATCCCGGCGTAGGACAGGGTGTCGAGCGGATAGCTGTGCCCGATCATCACGCCGAAGATGCCGATGCCCCTGATGCCGTCGAAGGGCGCGACGTGCGTGAGCTTCGGCGCCTTCGACACCCATTCGCGATCCACCAGCTTCATCGGATGTGCGCCCTCGGCCCCCTCGCCCGGCGACCGCCCGGCGTACGGGCCGTCACGATACGCAACGCGGTCGGGTGTGGGAAACGACACCGTCCACGCGCCGGCCGGCGGTCCGCCGCTACCGTGCTCGCCCATGAGCACGGCCACCGTCGTCGACCCCGACGTCGACGAGTTCGCGTCAGCGGCCCGGAGCTGGATCGCCGCGCACCGCTCGGAGGCGCCACGCGACTACGGGGCCATCCTGCCGCCGGACCTCCGGGACGAGGCGTGCGCCTGGCAGGCGGCGCTGTTCGAGGCCGGGTTCGCCGGCATCCACTGGCCCGTCGAGTACGGCGGCCGGGGACTCTCCCCCGCCCACCACGCCGCCTGGGTCACCGAGTGCGCGCTGGCACAGGTGCCGGCGTTCCTCAACATGGTCGGCATCGTGCTGACGGGCGGCTCGATCCTGATGTTCGGCACGGACGAGCAGAAGGCCGCCCACCTCCGGCCGATCATCTCGGGCGAACGCGTGTGGTGCCAGCTCTTCAGCGAGCCGGACGCCGGCAGCGACCTCGCCGGGCTCACGACCACCGCCGTGGCCGACGGCGACCGCTACGTCGTGAACGGCCAGAAGGTCTGGTGCTCGAACGGCCGGGTCGCCGACTGGGGCATCCTGATGGCCCGGACGAACCCCGACGCCCCGCCCCACAAGGGCATCTCGTTCTTCCTCATGGACATGACGCTCGCCGGCGTCGAGACACGGCCGCTCCGCCAGATGAACGGCGAGGCAGAGTTCGACGAGGTGTTCCTGACCGACGTGGAGGTCCCCGCCGACTGCCTGCTCGGGCCGATCGACGAGGGCTGGAAGGTCGGCATGGCCACGCTGACGAACGAGCGGGGCTACATCGGCGCGGCGGGCATCTCGCTGAACCGCCGGCTCGACGCACTCGTGGCGGCGGGCGGCGACCTCACGCCCCATCAGCGCGACCGGCTCGCCCAGCTCTGGGTCCGTGGCAAGGCGCTGTGGATGATGGGACGCCGGCAGGGCCCGGTCGCGTCGATCCTGGGCTCGATCACCAAGCTCGGCACGACGGAGCTGATGTTCGACGTCGCCTGCTTCCTGGCCGACCTGGATGGGCCCGCCGCCATGCTGCAAGGTGGAGCGACGAACCACCTGCTGACCGCACCGGGAGCCCGCATCGCCGGCGGGACCTCCCAGGTGCAGAGAAACCTGATCGGGGAGCGCATCCTCGGTCTCCACCGCGAACCGAAAGGCTGACCGTGTCCAACCCCCAGGCCACTCCTCCGAACTGGTACCCGGACCCCTCGGGACGCCACCACTACCGCTACTGGGACGGCAACGCCTGGACCGAGCAGGTGAGCGACAACGGCGTCCAGTCCGCCGATCCGCTGCAGCGGAACATCGCCGACTCCATCGACCAGGGCCTCACCGTGGGGTCCGACCCCGATCAGCAGAAGGTCGCCGGGATGATCCACGGGTCGGGCTGGTCCGGCGCGGGCATCACCGACACCGGCGGGCAGGGCGACGGGACGATCTGGGGCGAGCCGATCCTGGTCGTCAGCCAGAAGGCCAAGCTCATCGAGATCACCAACCAGTACACGGTGCTGAACCAGCACGGCCAGCAGGTCGCCTTCGTCAACCAGGTCGGCCAGACGGCGGCCAAGAAGGCGCTGCGGCTGCTGACGAACCTCGACCAGTTCATGACGCACCGGCTGGAGATCACCGACCGGGCCGGCCAGGTGCAGCTGCGCCTCACCCGCCCCGCGAAGGTCTTCAAGTCCACGATCGTCGTCGAGCACCCGAACGGCGCCGAGATCGGGCGGATCGTGCAGGAGAACGTGTTCGGGAAGATCCGCTTCGGGTTCGAGGCGAACGGGACCCGGCTGGGCTCGATCAACGCCGAGAACTGGCGGGCGTGGAACTTCAGCATCAAGGACCACACCGAGACCGAGGTCGCCCGCATCACCAAGACCTTCGAGGGCCTGGCCAAGACGCTGTTCACCACGGCCGACAACTACGTCGTCCAGCTGCACCAGCAGCTCCCCCAGCCGCTCCTCACGATGGTGGTCGCCTCCGCGCTCACGGTCGACACCGCGTTGAAGCAGGACAGCCGCGGGCTGGGCTGATCCGTTCGGCCCAGGCGGATGGGCCGAAGTGCTCAAGTCCACGTCCCTCCGGGCCGATCGCAGAGAGGTGTTGTTCCGGTCTGCGAGATCTCAGGTCAACGACGTCGGCACCGAGCTGCGTCGCCTCGGCACGTCGCACTCCACGTTCCAGCTCGAGACGGGTTGGTTCGTCGTCGGCCCCACGGGCCTGTTCGTGGTCGCCGCGGACGACGGCGATCTCGACGCCGCCGCCCGATGGGCGATCGACCGCGCCGTCGCCATGCGCTCGGAGCTGGCCGACAAGCTCGTGTGGATCCCGTTCGTGGACGCCATCGTCGCGACGCAGCAAACGACCGGGACCACCGGGCTGCCGTGCCTCGTCGTGCCCACCTCGCTGCTGCGGTACACGATCGAGGAGGGTCCCCGGACCGTCGACGACGTGACCCTCTCGAAGCTCGGCCTCCTGGCCATGCGCCGCCTGCCCTGATCCCGGCCGCTTCCGAGTCGTGCGGAGCTGGCCGTGCGGCGGCCGGGGCTGCCAGGATCGGTGGCGTGACGCAACCCACCATCGAGATGACCGAGGCGACCGACGGGACGCCCCTCGCGATGTACGACTACGGCGGGGACGGCGTGCCGGTGCTCTTCGTCCACGCCACCGGATTCTGCGCCCCGACGTGGGCGCCCGTGGTCGAGCACCTCCGCGGCGTCCACGCCGTCGCCCTCGACGTCCGCTACCACGGACGATCGGGCCGGGGTCCGGACGACGGGTTCTCCTGGGACGTCGTGGCGGACGACGTGGCCACGGCGGTCGACCACTTCGGGCTGGAGGCTGCGGTCGGCGTGGGCCATTCGATGGGTGGCGCGCTCCTCGTGCTGACCGAGGCGGCCCGACCGGGGACCTTCCGTGGGATCTGGGGCTACGAGCCGATCATCTTCCCGCCGGAGATCGCCGCCCTGGCGGACGACGCCGAGAACCCGCTGGCGGCGGGGGCAGCGCGCCGGCGGGCGACGTTCGAGTCGCGGGCGGCCGCCCGGGCGAACTTCGCGTCCAAGCCACCGATGTCGAACTTCGCCCCGGCCGCGTTGGACGCCTACCTCGACGGCGGCTTCGCCACGGGCGAGGACGGTGTCGTGACCCTGCGGTGCGCACCCGCCGACGAGTCCCGCTTCTACCTGATGGGCTCGAGGCACGAGGGCTGGGACCGCCTCCCCGACCTCCACTGCCCCGTGTGGGTGGCGGTCGGCAACGAGGGGTTCGGCCCCGCGGCGATGGCCCCGGAGATCGCAGCCCGCCTGGCGCACGGTCGCCTCGTGGAGCATCCGACGCTGGCCCACTTCGGCCCGATGCAGGATCCGTCGGCGATCGCCGCCGAGCTCGAGGTGTTCCTCGCCACGCTGGGCTGACCCCTCCTACACCGCGACCTCAGGAGGTCCGTTCGGCTCGGCTGTCGCACCCCACGCGTACGATGCGTGCATGGCCCTCGAGCTGCCCACCTCCCTGTCCCCGTCGAAGGTGTCCACCTTCACGGACTGCGCGCTCGCCTTCCGGTACTCGGCCATCGACAAGCTCCCCGAGCCGCCGTCGGCGCCCGCCACCAAGGGCTCGCTCGTCCACCGGGCCCTCGAGCTGCTCTTCTGCGAGCACGCGGCGGACCGCACGCCGGCCGCCGCGGAACGGGCGCTCGTCCGGGCCGTCGCCGAGCTCCGCGAGGACCCCGACTTCGTCGGCCTGGACCTCGACGAGGCGGCCGAGGCCTCGTTCCTGGGCGACGCCAGGACGATGCTGGACCGGTACTTCCAGCTGGAGGACCCGCGCACCGTCACACCGATCGGCATCGAGCTGCGGCTCGAGGTCGAGCTGGGCGACCTGCGCCTGCGGGGGATCATCGACCGCCTCGAGCTGGACGAGGACGGTGGTCTCGTCGTCACCGACTACAAGACCGGGCGCGTGCCCTCCGAGCAGCAGGAGCGAGCCCGCCTCGGCGGCGTGCACTTCTACGCGTTCATGTGCGAGCGGTTGTTCGGCGTCCGCCCGTCGAGGATCCAGCTGATGTACCTGGGCGGGACCCCGCAGCTGATCATCGCCCGCCCCAACGACCAGTCGATCCGGGGTCTGGAGCGCAAGGTCGCGGCGATCTGGTCCGCGGTCGAGAAGGCCTGCGAGCGGGAGGACTTCCGCCCGAAGCCGTCGAAGCTGTGCGACTGGTGCGGGTTCCGTGCCTACTGCCCGGCCGTCGGCGGCGACCCGACGGCGGTCCCGGTCCGCGAGCCGGCCGTGGCCGTCGCGTCTGCGCTGGCGTCCTGACTCGATGTCCTTCCTCGAGCACCCGGCGGTCGACACGTTCGACGTGGGTGTCGACCGCCTGTTCGATCGTCCCCGGACGCATCCCGCGGTCAACCGGGCGATGTACTCGCTGACCGAGCTGGGGGACTTCTCCCTGATCTGGCACACGATCTCGGTGGCGACCGGCCTGCTCGGCGGCGCACGTGGCGAGCGGCGGATGCTGCGGCTGTCGCTCGCCCTCGGTGTGGAGGCGGCGCTGGTCAACGGCCCGATCAAGTCGCGGTTCCGGCGCCAGCGTCCGGTGCACGAGGGCGTGCGGCCGCACACGTTGCGGCTCCCCCAGACCTCCAGCTTCCCGTCGGGCCATGCCAGCGCTGCCGCGTGCGCCGTCGTCCTCCTCACCGACGGGGCATCAGCGCCCGAGAAGGTCGCCTGGACCACGTTGGGCGCCCTCGTCGCGCTCAGCCGGATCCACGTCCGCATCCACCATGCCTCCGACGTCGTGGGGGGCGCGCTCGTCGGCACTGCGGCCGGCCTGATCGCTCGGCGGCTCTTCCCCCTACGCTGATCCCGTGGAATCGACCGCCGGGGCCCGCATGTCCGACTTCGAGTCGCTCATGTGGACGCTCGACGGCGACGCCCGGCTCTCGTCGACGGTCGCCAACCTGTCGCTGCTGGACCGGGCCCCCGACTGGGATCGTCTGACCCGCCGCCTGGCACGCGCCGCGATCGCCTTCGAGCGCCTCCACCAGCGCGTCGAGGAGGCCCCCGGTCGGCTCGGACCTCCGCGCTGGGTCGACGATCCGGACTTCGAGCTCTCCCACCACCTCCGGCGGGTGCGCCTCACGCGCTCCCGCAGCCGCCGGGCGCTGCTGGACCTGGCGATGGAGCTCTTCAGCGAGCCGTTCGACCGCACCCGCCCGCTCTGGGACTTCGTGGTGATCGAGGGTCTGCCCCAGGGCCGCGCCGCCATGCTGCAGCGGATCCACCACACGCTCACCGACGGGGAGGGCGGTCTGCGGCTGTCGATGGAGTTCATCGACCTGGAGCGCGACGCTCCGGAACCTCCGCCGATCGAGCCCCGACGGCCACCGGGCCCCGACGTGGGCGACACACCCCTGGTGGCGCTGGCACGGTTCGGGTGGGACCGGGTCACGGCCACGGCTCGTACGGCGGCGGCGTCGGTCACGAACCCGGCCGAGCTGGTCCGCACGACCCGGTCGGCGCTGGACGTCACCCGGTCGACCCTCCGGCAGGCGAAGTTCACCGACCATCACCTGTCGCCGCTGTGGACCGAGCGATCGCTTGGGCGCCGCCTGCACCTCCTCGACGTCCCGCTCGCCGGGTTGAAGGACGCGGCGAGCCGGCTGGGAGGGTCCGTGAACGACGCCTTCGTCACGGCGGCCGCCGACGCAGCCGGCGCTGTCCACCGGGCCGCAGGGCAGCCGGTTGCGGAGCTGCGCATGGCGATGCCCATCAGCACCCGCCACGGGCGCGACACCGGCGGCAACCAGTTCTCGCCGAGCCAGTCCG
Organism: Actinomycetes bacterium; assembly: GCA_023437745.1. Classification (GTDB taxonomy): domain Bacteria; phylum Actinomycetota; class Acidimicrobiia; order Acidimicrobiales; family Microtrichaceae; genus JAEZFI01. Next base: position 631 of record JAEZFI010000296.1, on the reverse strand, counting down.
TCGTCCCCTGCGGCGAGATGCCGATCACGGAGCGGTTCCGGCGCGTCCACGACGTGCTGGCGACCACGCGGGCCGAGCCCGCGATCACGGCGACGGACGGGCTGGCCGGGGCGGTCAACCTCCTGCCGCCGCCCCTGCTCCGGGAGATCGGGTTCCGGCTCGCGTCGACCGTCGACTTCGTCACCTCGAACATGCGCGCTGCGCCGTTCGACGTGTACCTCGCCGGGGCGAAGATGACCGGCAACTACCCGATCGGGCCGCTCGCCGGGACGGCCTTCAACATGACGACGATGTCGTACTGCGGTCAGCTCTGCATCGGGCTGGTCACGGACCCCGCCGCGATCGGCGACCCGGAGGCGTTGGTCGCCGAGATGGAGCGGGCGTTCAGGGAGCTCCTCAGCGCACGTTGAGTGCGTGCGGCGCGGCTCCGGTCAGTTGACGGAGAGCGCGGCGTCCTGGCGGGTGAGGATGCTGCGGACGTCCAGGAGCAGGTCGGCCACCTCCGCGGACGACACGATCGAGCGCTCCGAGATGTCACCGAGCCCGCGATCGATGATCGCCAGGATCTCGCTGATCGTCTCTGTGTCCTTCGTGTCGGTCATTCCTGCCTCCAAGACGAGATCGTGCTGTG
>JAEZFI010000255.1 GCA_023437745.1 Actinomycetes bacterium | reverse complement strand
CCCGCCGCCCCGCCGCCCCCCCCCCCCCCGCCAATCACCCGGGAAGGGGGTCAGCCGATCACGCCGTCGGCCCGGAGGCGGGCCAGGTCGTCGGCGCCCAGGCCGAGCTCGGCGGCGAGCAGGTCGTCGGTGTGCTCGCCCAGCCACGGGACCCGCGTCTCCGGGCCTTCCGCCATGCGCGAGAGCTTGATCGGGTTGCCCGGCACGAGCACCGGCTGCTCGCCGCCGTCGCTGCGGGGCATCTCGACCAGCATGTTGTGGAGCGCGACGTGGGGATCCGCCACGACCTCCGGGGCGGTCTGGCTGGGCCCGGCGGCGATCCCCGCGGCGGCCAGCGCCTCGGCGGCCTCGGCGCGGGTGCGGGTGGAGGACCAGGCCTCGACGGCGGGGCGGATGACCGACTCGAGGTTGGGCTCCCAGCCGTAGCGATCGGCGAAGCGGGGATCGTCGTGCCACTCGGGCTTCCCGACCAGGTCCGCGAGGCGGGTGAACTGGTGCTCGCGCACCACCTGCAGCACGACGTAGCCGTCGGAGCACCGGAAGCCCTCGCAGATCACGCCGAGCGTCTGGCCGCTGTCGGGCCGGGCGCCGAGCGACCACAGATTCGTCACGAGGTCGGTCATGGCCAACATCGAGTCGAGCATCGCCACGTCCACGTGCTGCCCGAGGCCGTCGCGGTCGCGCTGGCGGAGCGCCGCGAGCACGCCGATCACGACGAACAGCGCGCTGCTGATATCGCCCAGCGCACCGGCGGGGATGGTGGAGGGCGGCCCGTCCGGGGTGGAGTAGTGGTACAGCCCGGACATGGCCTCGACGATCGCGGCGTACGCAGGCCAGTCGCGGTACGGGCTGTCGCCGCCGAAGCCGGACAGCGACACGTGGATCACCCGGGGGTGGCGCTCGGCGATCACGTCGTAGCCCAGACCCAGGCGCTCGAGCGTGCCGGCCTTGAAGTTCTCGGCGACCACGTCGAACTTCGGGACGAGCTCGAGGAAGAGGCGGCGACCCTCCTCGGACTTGAGGTCCAGTCCGATGCTGCGCTTGTTGAAGTTGTTCCGCAGGTAGGTCGCCCCGACGCGACGCCCGTCGGGGTCGAGCATGAACGGGCTCGACCCCCGCCCGGAGTCGCCGGTCGTGGGGTGCTCGACCTTGACGACGTCGGCGCCGAGGCGGGCGAGGAGCTGCGTGGCGAACGGCATGGCCTGCATCTGCTCGGCGGCCAGCACCCGCACGCCGTCGAGCGGCTTGCCGTACCGGGCGGCCGCCTCGTTTGCGATGTCACCCAGCTGCACGTCGGCCCTCCACGAACTTGACGGTTCCGTCAAGGGTACCGTGGGGCCATGCCGACCCCCCAGCCGTCGCTGCGCACCCCCGGCGCGACGAGGGGAGTGCGCGCCCAGCGGACCACGGACCTCATCGTCCGCACGGCGAAGCAGATCTTCCTGGAGCGTGGCTTCGGCGGCACCCGCATCGAGCACATCACCGAGGCCTGCGGGATCTCCCGCTCCGGCTTCTACACGTACTTCCCGACCAAGCGGGACGTGCTCCTGGCGATCGGGACGACCACCTATGCCGCCGTCGACGACTGCATCGCCGAGCTGGAGCGGATCGAGGCGCCGACCACCGGAGCGCTCGAGGGGTGGGTGCACCGCTACTTCGACTTGCTCGACGAGCACGGCGCCTTCATCCTCGTGTGGAACCAGGCCTCCGCCGAGGACGACGACCTCCGCTTGGCGGGGCGCCGCTCGATCGTCCACCACGGCCGGCGGGTCGGTGCCGCCCTGAGCCGCCTGGGCGACGGCTCCACCGACGGAGAGCTGTCCGCCGGGCTCGCCCTCCTCGCGCTCCTCGATCGCTACTGGTCGATCGTCGAGCTGATGGGCGCGCCCGTGTCCCGGCGCGAGGCGGCGGCCACCATCGCCGTGGCCATGCGCGCCCTCGTCGAGGACCGCTGACCCCCGGCGGACCGACGGCTGACCCCGGCGGCGCCTGAGCCCGCTCTCAACCGGAGATGAGAGGAGAGGTCTGAACGCACCCTCGCGGGGTTAGGTTCTCGGCATGGAGACCCCCACGGAGTACCGCCTGTCCCCCCACTCCGATCACGGCGGTGGGGCGCTCGATCGGTTGCGCTCGTTCCGGCTCGTCCGTGAGGGAGCGCCGATCGTCGACCTCACCGACGAGAGCGACGACCACCTGACCGAGCGGGTCTCGCTGCGTCGCGGATGGTACGAGACGCCCAACAACCCCGCCCAGCAGCGGTACTGGGACGGCCACCAGTTCGTGGCCTCCCGCCCGACGCCCCCCGAGGACCTCGCTCGGGCGATGGCGGAGCACGTCTCGACGGAGCCGGCGCGCTCGCCCGCCCCGGCGATCGTGCCCCTGCTGGCGCTGCTCGTGCTGGTGATCGGCGCCGTCGCGCTGCTGGCCTCGTACCTGGCGGACGAGGCGAGCTGGCTCACCGTCGGGGGCCTCGCCCTCGTCGCCTCGTCGTTCGCGCTCTTCGGCTACAGCGCCCAGCGCCGCTGAGCGTCGGCGGTTCGCCGCCGGCGTCCCGGGCCGGCGAGCGATGACGCACGTGCGCCGACGCGCGGCGTCCCGACCTCGGTAGGGTCGCGGCAGGTGCATGGGGGTGCGCCTGGAAGGGGGATCGCCACGTCCACCGACACCACTCCGACCGACGCAGCGTCGATGCAGATCGACCGCGTCGTGATCCGCTTCGCCGGCGACTCCGGCGACGGCATGCAGCTCGTCGGCGACCGCTTCACCGAGCTGTCCGCCGTGTTCGGCAACGACCTGGCGACCTTGCCGAACTTCCCCGCCGAGATCAGGGCTCCCGCCGGGACGATCGCCGGCGTGTCGTCGTTCCAGGTCCACATCTCGGACCGCGACATCGTGACCCCGGGCGACTCGCCCAACGTCCTGGTGGCGATGAACCCGGCCGCGCTGAAGGCCAACCTGCCGGACATGTCGCCGGGTTCGACGCTGATCGTGAACGAGGACAGCTTCGAGCAGCGTGACCTCGACAAGGCCGGCTACACCACCAACCCGCTGCAGGACGGCTCGCTCGCCGCGTTCAACGTGTACCCGGTGCCGATGACGTCCATCACGATCTCGGCCACCAAGGAGCTGGGGGTGAAGCTCCGGGACGCCGAGCGCTCGAAGAACTTCTTCGCCCTCGGCTTGATCTGCTGGATGTACACGAGGCCGGCGAAGCCCATCGTCGAGTGGATCGAGGAGAAGTACGCCAAGCGGCCCGGCGTGCGGGACGCCAACCTCGCGGCGCTGCGGGCGGGCCGGAACTTCGGGGAGACGGCAGAGCTGTTCGACCACCCCTACGAGGTGAAGCCCGCGTCGCTCCCGCCGGGCACCTACACGAACATCACCGGCAACATCGCGCTGGCCTACGGGTTGATCGCCGGCGCCCGCCAGGCCCGCCTCGCGCTCGTCTACGCGAGCTACCCGATCACGCCGGCGTCCGACATCCTCCACGAGCTGTCCAAGCACAAGAACTTCGGTGTGAAGACCCTGCAGGCCGAGGACGAGATCGCTGCCGCGTCGATCGCCGTCGGTGCCGCCTTCTCCGGCGCGCTGGCCGTCACCGGCACCTCGGGACCGGGACTCGACCTGAAGGCGGAGGCGATCGGTCTCGCCATCAGCCTCGAGCTGCCCATGCTGATCGTCGACGTGCAACGGGCGGGCCCGTCGACCGGCATGCCGACCAAGACGGAGCAGGCGGACCTCCTCCTCGCGCTCTTCGGCCGCCACGGGGAGTCGCCGCTCCCGGTCGTCGCGGCCAAGTCGCCGTCGCACTGCTTCGACGCAGCGTTCGAGGCGGCCCGCCTGGCCGTGAAGTACCGCACGCCGGTCATCCTCCTGTCCGACGGCTATCTGGCCAACGGGGCCGAGCCGTGGCTCCTGCCCGACGTGGCGTCGCTGCCCGACATCTCCGTCCCGTTCGCCACCGAGCTCAACCACGACGCCGGCTTCTGGCCCTACCTGCGGGACCCCGAGACCCTGGCCCGCCCCTGGGCGGTGCCCGGCACCCCCGGCCTCCAGCACCGGATCGGCGGCATCGAGAAGGAGGACGGCTCGGGGAACATCAGCTACCAGCCGGAGAACCACGACCGGATGGTGCGGTTGCGGCAGGCGAAGATCGACGGGATCGCCGACGACATCCCCGGTGTGGAGCTCGACCACCAGGAAGGCGCCGAGCTGCTCGTCGTCGGGTGGGGCTCGACCTGGGGGTCGATCACCGCCGGGGTCCGACGGGTGCGCGCCAAGGGCCGGAAGGTGGCGCACGCGCACGTCCACCACCTCAGCCCGCTCCCGGCCGATCTGGGGGACGTGCTCGCCCGGTACCCGAAGGTGCTGTGCGCCGAGATCAACCTCGGGCAGCTCGCGATGGTCCTGCGGGCCCGCTACCTCGTGGACGCGCAGAGCTTCACCCGGGTGGCTGGGGTGCCGCTGCGGGCCAGCGAGATGGAGGAGCGCATGCTGATGGAGATGGACCGGTGAGCGACGGCGTCACGGTGGAGCTCGGCCGGAAGGACTTCGAGTCCGACCAGGAGGTGCGTTGGTGCCCAGGCTGCGGCGACTACGGGATCCTCGCCGCGTTGCAGCTGATGCTCCCCGAGCTGGGCATCCCGCCGCACGAGCTCGTCTTCGTGTCGGGCATCGGCTGCGCCGCCCGGCTGCCGTACTACATGAACACGTACGGGGTGCACTCGATCCACGGGCGCGCGCCAGCGATTGCGACCGGCGTCGCCATGACCCGACCGGCCCTCCACGTGTGGGTCATCGGCGGCGACGGCGACATGCTCTCGATCGGCGGCAACCACCTCATCCACGCGCTGCGCCGCAACGTCAACCTCAAGATCCTGATGTTCAACAACCAGATCTACGGGCTGACGAAGGGGCAGTACTCGCCGACGTCGGAGCAGGGGAAGGTGACGAAGTCGACGCCGTTCGGCTCGATCGACCATCCGTTCAACCCGATCTCGGTCGCCATCGGGGCCGAGGCGACGTTCGTGGCCCGCACCCACGACATGGACCGCAAGCACATGGTCGAGACGTTCCGGCGGGCCCACGCCCACCGGGGTGCCGCCTTCGTCGAGGTGTACCAGAACTGCAACGTCTTCAACGACGGGGCGTTCGACGGGATCCTCAAGCGCGACGCCCGCCCCGACATGCTGATCCCGCTCGTCCACGGCGAACCGATCCGCTTCGGCGCCGAGGGCCAGCACGGCGTCGCCGTCAACGAGTTCGGCGAGCCGTACG
>JAEZFI010000248.1 GCA_023437745.1 Actinomycetes bacterium | reverse complement strand
CGGGTGCGGTCGGCTCAGTCGAGCGTCGTCGTGGTCGTGCTGGTGGTCGTCGTCGGCTCCATCACCGTGGTCGTCGGTTCCATCACGGTGGTGGTCGGTTCCATGACCGTGGTGGTCGGCGTCGGCTCGGACTCGGGCACGAACGCCCGCTTCGAGACCCTCACGACCTGACCGGCGTCCTCCATGCCGAAGAAGTTCGCGATGGACCAGGCGGACGCATAGAGGTCGCCCCTGCGATCGACGACCAGCCCGGTGGGCATGGTCACCGCTGCGTAGGTGCGGGTGCCGTCCCGGGCGATCCGCACGATGCGCCCGACGGTCGACGGGTCGAAGCCCTCCGGCGGCGGGCCCTCACCCTCGGGGGCGTTGAACAGGAGCTCCGACACGTACACCTCACCGTGTCCGCCCACGGCCACGCCCGTCGGGCTGCTGAGGCCGTCGATGACGCGGATGACGTCGCCCGACCGGGCGTCGAGGACGTACACCTTGCCCTCACCGGGGGCTTCCGCCGACAACGTGCTGACGTACAGCCGGTTGTGCGGCCCGTACGCCAGGCCGGTCGGCACGGGGTCGCAGCCGGTGTGCTCCGGGTCGTTGTTCGGGCGGCCGGCGCAGACGCCGGTCGTCACGATCGGCGGGACGAAGAACGGCGTGATCCGTCCGCTCTCGGACACCTTGTAGACGGTGTTGCCGCCGGCATCCGCCACGAAGACGAACGCCCGACCGCGGTAGGCGAGCACGGCGAACGGGTTCGACAGCGAGTCGAGCGGCTCCCCCGTCACCGGGTCGAACTGCAGCTGCCCGTCGGGGTTGTTCGCCAGCTCGTAGGCCTCGAAGTCCGCGATCGCCTCCGGCGGGCGATTCGGGTTGCGCCGGGTCTGGAACAGCGTGGAGTCACCGGTGATCGATGCGTCGGGGACCTCCTGGCCACCGGTCACGATCGCCAGGCGGTTGCCCACCCGGTCCACGCCCGCCGGAGACAGCAGCCCTGATGCCGCCACCGACTTGGCGCCGGTGCGCGGATTGATCTCGGTGACCTGCCCGGCCGCCGACTCGGCGACCCACAGCCGGCCCGCATCGGCCGCGATGCCGAAGGGGCCGTTGAGCCCCGTCGCCACGACCTCGACGAGCTCCTCGTCCGATCCACCGTCGTACCCATGCCGGTCTCCGTGAGCGAACGCCGGGGCGGTGGTCACACCCAACGTCGCGACGGCCGCCAAGCCCGCGAGCGCGCCGAAGCGCGAGGACCTTTTCATCATGCTCCTCCAGACCGGAGCCCGCCCGTCGGAACCACCCGGCCGAAGTGGCACATACGCGGCGAGAGGGGTCCGCAGAACCAGCAGACGCGAAAAATCCTCGGAAACGGTCAGGGCGGCGGCAGCAGGACCCCGGGGTTCAGCAGCCCGCCGGGGTCGAGCGCCCCCTTGATCGCCCGGAACGCCCCGATCTCCGCAGGCGTGCGCACGAGGTCGAGGAGACCGGCCTTCTCCCTGCCGATGCCGTGCTCCGCGCTGATGGTCCCGCCGAGCTCGACGGCCAGGCGCAGGAGCGCCGACTCCACCTCCATGGGGTCGGCCGCCGGTGCCAGCACGTTCACGTGCACGTTCCCGTCGGCGAGGTGCCCGAACGCCACGCACCGGGCTCCGGGCGCCACACGCTCGAGGACGGCGGGGACCGCGCCGGCCAGCTCGGCGACACGTGACGGCGAGACGGCGATGTCGGCCTTGACCGGCACGCCCAGGCGCCGGATCCGTTCGGGCAGCCCGTCGCGCCGTTCCCAGAGCGCCGCCCGTTGCGCGGTCGTCACCGCCACCTCCACGTCCCTTGTGCCGAGCAGCGACGCCAGACGCTCGGTCGCTCCGGGACCTGCTGCCTCGACGAGGACTGCGGCGCCACCCGCGGGCGCGCCGACGAGCTCGAGGCCCTCGGCGTCGACCAGCTCGAGGACCTCGATGGCGGGCTCGGATGCGAACCAGCCGAGCCCCGCGGCGACCGCATCGCCGACCGACCCGAAGGTGACCCATGCGGTGACGACCTCCTCGGGGGCAGGGAGGAGCCGGAGGCGGGCGGCGCCGACGATCGCGAGCGTCCCCTCGCTCCCGCACAGCAGCCCGGCGAGGTCGTACCCCGTGTTGTCCTTGAGGAGGCCACCCAGCCGCGAGACGACGCTGCCGTCGGCGAGCACCGCCTCCACGCCGAGCACGTGGCGCCGCATGCCGCCCAGCCGCGCCGCGTGCGTCCCGCCCGCGTTCGTGGCGATCATCCCGCCGATCGTGGCGCGGTCGCGTGCCGCGAGGTCCACCCCGAACCTCCAGCCCATCGAACGAGCCGCCCGGTGCACGTCCGCGAGCGTCACCCCCGCGCCCACCGTGACCTGCCCGCCCGCCCGATCGGGTTCGGTCACGGCGGTGCACCGCACGGTGCTCACCACGACGGCAGGCGCCCCGGGGACGGAGCCCCCGACGAGCCCGGTGTTCCCACCCTGCGCCACGACCGGGACGCCCGCCGCGGCGCAGCGCGCCAAGACCGCAGCCACCTCCGCGGTCCCGGCGGGTCTGACCACGGCGACGGCAGGGCCGTCCCAGCGTCCCGTCCAGTCGTGGATGAACGCCGCCGTGACGTCGGGGTCCACGAGCACGTGCGTCGGGCCGACGGCGTCGACGAGGTCGTCGATCAGTGCCACGGGTCGTGCTCCACGGCGTCAGTGTCGCGCCGTGGCGTCGCGCGGCCGGCCGTTCGCATCGACGGCGAAGCTCCACTCGGCCGACAATGGTGCCGATGCGTGCCTCATCGGAACCTGCTCTCACCGCATGAGGCCCACCCGACGCGCCCGCACGTTGGTCGCGGCCGCCCTCGTGGCCCCGCTGGCCCTCAGCGGCGCGCACG
>JAEZFI010000234.1 GCA_023437745.1 Actinomycetes bacterium | reverse complement strand
CCCCGGTTCTGGGGCGTGCCCCGCGCCGGGTTTGGCGCGTCCCACGACACAGAACGGCAGGGGCTCGGAGGGTCCCGGAGGTCGGCTACTCCAGGCAGGCCGTGGGGCCGTTGAGGACGCCGTTGCGGAACGAGGCCACCCGGTCGAAGCCGGTGCCGGTGTCGGTCTCGCTCCCCTCGCCGAACGCGAGGAGCACCTTCACCGCCTCGTCGAGGTCGCCGGGCGACAGCACCAGCGACGCCGTCTCGGCCCGGTCCTCGCTGAAGACGCTCGACGCCCACGCGCCGGCCAGGCAGTCAGCGGCGAGGTTGGCCGTGCGGGCGTCGTCGGTCTCCACGCCGAGGCGGGTCATCACGGCCAGCCCGTACTGCGTGCCGATCAGCGTCGACACGGCGAAGTCGCCGAGGCGGTCCGAGATCGTCGGCATGGTGTCCACGTCGTCCCACACGATCGTGTCGTCGGGCACGCAGTAGTAGAGGGCGTACCCCGACGTGTCGTCACCACCGCAGGCGGGCGACCCGCTCGACGGGTCGAACGGCGTCCCGCCGGCCAGCGGTGTCCACTCCGCTTCGAAGAACTGCGGGAGGGCCTTCGACCAATAGTCCTCGAGATCGGTGAACGTGAGCTCCATGATCTGCTCGTACGGGAGGTTCCCACCTCGGTCGTAGTCGTCCTGGTCCGTGAACGGCAGCTCCACGAGGACCATCGTCTCGTCCTCGTACTCTGCGCACTTCGCCGTGCCGCCACCGATGCCGTCCTGGAACGCGTTGGCCCTGTCGAACGCGCTGCCGTGCGCTGACGGGTCGGTTGCGGCGGTGCCGGGCTGGTCGGCGACCTCGAGGATCGCAGCGAGCGCGCCGTCGATCGTCTCGTCGCTCAGCGGGAAGCTGTCGTTGGGCTCGTCCTCGAGGTGCGCCACCCACGCCCCGGCGAAGCAGTCGGCCTGCTGCTCGAGGGTGACCGTCGCGGCCTCCTTGGCGATGCGGGCCTGCACGGCGTGTCCCCACTCGTGGGCCATGATCGCCCCGACCGCCACCGGACCGTACGCGTCGAGCATCGACGGCAGCAGCCCGTCGGCGTCCCACGCGATGTTGTCCTCGACGCTGCAGTAGTAGGCGTTCGCCATGATCTGGTCGACCGACTCGGCGCACGGCGGCACCTCGACGTCCGAGGTCCATGCCCAGTAGCCGCCCGAGATCGCCTGGAACTCCTGGTCGAACGTGGCCGGCATCTCACCGTCCCAGTACTCCTGCAGGTCCACGATCGAGTCGGCGATGAGCGAGTTGACCTCGCTGCCGTCGTCGTTCTGGATCTCGACGTCGGCCGGATCGTCGACGGGCTCGAGGCCGTCGGGATCGACGGTCATCTTCGTCTGGTCGTCGAGCTGCTCGCCGGTGAGGTCGTCGCTGGCCACCGTGTCGTCGTCGTCGCCACGGAGGACGAGCAGCGCCGCCACGAGGCCCCCGATCACGAACACGGCCACCGCACCGAGGATCCACGGCAGCTTCGACTTGGCCGGTGCTGCGGGCGGGCCGGGTGGCGGGTAGCCCTGGGTCGGCTGCGCGGTCCCCGGGAGGGGCGGCTGACCGGGTGTCCCGGCCTGGGCGGGCGGCTGACCCCACACCCCGGGCGGCGGGGCCACCGGCGGCTGCATCTGGGTCGGCGCGAGGTGCTGGGGCATGGGCGTGGTCGGCGCGCTCGGCGGAGACGTCGGCACCGTCGGCGCGTCGGCTCCCGGCGCCGGCGGCGGGGTGGGCGGTTCGGGCGGCGCAGCTTCCGCGGGCGGGTACCAGTTGCCATCGGACGCCAGCCACCAACCGGGGCCGGGGGGTGTGTTGCTCATGCGTGGTTCCTCGGGGACTCGATGCGGCGCCCAGTGTGCCGCGTCACGGGCCCGGGTAGCTTGATCCGATGATCGTCATCTCGGGAATCATCGTCCTCGACCCTGCCAACAACAACCGGATGGTCGAGCTCACCTCGACGCTCGTCGAGGCCACCCGCGCCGAGGCCGGCAACAACGCCTACGAGTACACGAACGACCCGACCGACCCGTCCCGCTGGCGCGTGTTCGAGGAGTGGGCCGACGACGACGCCCTCAACGCCCACATGGCCACCGAGCACATGGCCGCCTTCCTCGGCGCCGCGGGCGAGCTGGGCATCACCGGCGTGGACCTCTCCCGCTACGACGTCACCACCAAGTCCAAGTTCATGTGAGCCGGTCCTCGAACCGTGCCCTGGCCAAAGGAGCTCCGCATGCTGTTCGGCCGTGACAAGGCAACCATTCCCTCGCCCGAGGACGCGCTCCCCGGGCGGGAGCAGGCCATGCCCGTTCCCGAGACGCACTTCGTGAACGGGAACCGCATCGTCCCGCCCTTCCCCGAGCACACGGCCACCGCCGTGTTCGGCGCGGGGTGCTTCTGGGGCGTCGAGAAGATCTTCTGGCAGCTCCCCGGCGTGTTCAGCACCGCCGTCGGGTACGCCGGCGGCATCACTCCCAACCCGAACTACCGCGAGGTGTGCTCGGGCATGACGGGTCACAACGAGGTGGTCCTCGTCGTGTACGACCCGGCCGTGATCTCGTACGACTCGCTGCTCAAGGCGTTCTGGGAGGGGCACGACCCGACCCAGGGGATGCGCCAGGGCAACGACGTCGGCACGCAGTACCGGTCGGGCATCTACGTCTCGAACCCCGCGGAGCGGGCGGCCGCCGAGGCCAGTCGCGACCGCTTCCAGACGGTGCTGCGCGACGCGGGCTACGGCGAGATCACCACCGAGATCGTCGACGCCGGGCCCTTCTACTACGCCGAGGACTACCACCAGCAGTACCTCGCGAAGAACCCCGGCGGCTACTGCGGCATCGGGGGGACCGGTGTGTCCTGCCCCATCGGCGTCGCCGAGGCGTGACCCATCGGGTCAGGCGACCCGCTGACAACCGGCACCGATCCCCCTACGCTGACAGCCGTCACGCACCAGCCTGGGCAAGTGACGAGGGGGAATCCGATGCGACCGACCATGGCCCGCGCCAGCTTCGTGGGGATGCTCGTCATGATCGTCAGCGCCACCACGGCCTGCGGCCCGGAGGGGTACGAGCAGTTCAGCGAGCTCCTCAAGCAGGCCATCGGAGCCATCGCGGGGCTCGTGCTGCTCGTCATCGCGGCGATCGCCAGCATCCCTCCGATGTAGCGCTGCGGCGCCGCACGAACTCAGCTCGCCGACGACCGAAGACCACGAGACCACACGAGGTACGGGCTTCACGCTCCCGGGGGCCGGTGGGACACTCGAACGATGCGCTCACGATCATCACTCGCTGTGTCCGTCGTTGCTGTCGCACTCGCCGCCACCGTCCTGGTCGGCTGCCAGGTCGGTCGGGTCGGAGCACGCTGCGGCCCCGAGGGCGACTGGGGCCGCGACGCCACCCACACCCTGCAGTGCCGCAACGGTCGCTGGGTGCGCACCATCACCCTCGAGCAGACCGCCCAGATCCTCCTGACGATCATCAAGGCGCGCACCCCCTCCGAGGTCGCCGCCGGCAACGGCCACACCTGCGCCGTGTCCCACGCCGGCACCGTCCGGTGCTGGGGCTTCAACGCGTCGGGCCAGCTCGGCGACGGCACCACCACGAACCGCACGCGCGCCGTCGAGGTGAAGGGGATCGGGTTGCAGGCCACCTCGGGTGCCGTCACCCTCGGCGCCGAGTTCAGCTGCCGACGCTCGTTCGTGGTCGCACACCCGCTCACCCCGGCGACCCTGCAGTGCTGGGGCTACAACGGGTTCGGCCAGCTGGGCGACGGCACCACCACCAACCGTCCCACGCCGATCACCGTGCCCATCTCGGGCACGACGTTCGGTGACGTCGACGCCGGCACCGTGCACACCTGCGCCGCCGTGCCGGCCAAGGTCCAGTGCTGGGGGCAGAACGCCTCCGGCCAGCTCGGCAACGGCACCACCACGGCCAGCTCCACTCCCGTCGACGTCACCGGCCTCGGCGACGTCCGCGAGGTCGAGGCCGGCCAAGCGCACTCGTGCGCCCTGCTCATGGACCACACGGTCGCGTGCTGGGGCGAGAACGGGTCCGGCCAGCTCGGTGACGGCACGACGACCGACCGGACCACGCCGGTCGCCGTCAGCGGCGTCGCCCACGTCATCGGGCTGGCCGCCGGCGGGAACCACACGTGCGCCCTCATCGTGAACGGCACCGCCAAGTGCTGGGGCGCCAACACCGGCGGGCAGCTCGGCAACGCCACCACGACGAACAGCTCCACCGCCGTCGACGTCGCCGGGCTCGGCGGCATCACGAAGATCGCCGCCGGCGACGACCACACCTGCGCCGTGCTCGCCGACCAGCAGCTGTGGTGCTGGGGCGGGAACGCCACCGGTCAGCTCGGCATCGGGAACACCGCCGACAAGAGCACGCCGAACCTCGTGGCCGGCCTCTCGAAGGTGACCTCCGTCGGCCTCGGCTTCGGCCACTCGTGCGCCATCGCCGACAACAAGCTGGCGTGCTGGGGCCGCAACGACTTCGGTCAGCTCGGCGACGGCACCACGACCACCGCCACGGCGCCGGTGTCGATCCCCTTCATCCCGTAGCCCACCCCCGAGCGCCGGAGCGCCTCAGGCCGGCTGCAGCTCGTTCAGCTCGGTGGCGTTGTCACGCACGACCTTCGCCGTGGTCGCAGCGTCCAGGCCGTCGAGCTCCTCGAGGTAGTCGAGCGGCTCCGGCATGCCCTCGATGTGCGGCCAGTCCGAGCCGAAGATCACCCGGTCCGGCCCGACCGTCGCCAGCAGCTCGTGGACGTCGTCCTCCCAGAACGGGTTCACCCAGATGTGCCGCCGGAACGTCTCCGTCGGCGACTCGGGGAACCACCCGGCCATCTTGTTCGCCGTGACCTCGAGGCGGTGGAGCAGCCCTGACAGGAAGCCCGACCCGTTCTCGACCGACGCGACCCGGACGTTCGGGAAGCGGTGGAACAACCGGTCGCAGATCAGCGAGGCCAGGAAGTCCTCGATCGGCCGCTCGAGCTGCAGCATCTTGATCGGCTGCGGGATGCCGGCGAAGTTGGTCGTGAACTGGTCCTGCGCGTAGCCGTGCGCCGTGTACCCGCTGTCGCCTGCGTGCACGACGACGGTGATGCCGGCCTCGTTCACCCGCGCCCAGAAGGGGTCGTACTCCGGGTGGCCCGGGGAGCGGTGACCCAGGACGGTCCTCGGTGCCGCCGGGCGCATGACGATCGTGCGGGCCCCTCGGTCGAGCGCCCACTCCAGCTCCTCGCACGCCCAGCGGACGTCGGCCAGGGAGAGGTACGGCGCAGCGAAGATCCGGCCCCGGTAGTCGAAGCCCCAGTCCTCCTCGAGCCACCGGTTGAACGCCCGGAACGTCACGCACACGGCTTCGGGGTCGTCCACGAGCAGCGACTCATAGATCATCCCGAGGGTCGGGAACATCCAGACCTTGTCGAGGCCGTGCTCGTCGAGCGTCGCCAGCCGGACGTCACGGTCGCGGTAGGCGGGCGAGATCCGGTCCCGCGCACGCAGCAGCTCGAGGGGGTCGTCGCCGTTGGGGTTGCCCCGGAAGTAGTCCTTCAGCACACCCGGCTTCGCAACGGGGTCGAACGTGGCGTTCACCACGGCCCGCGAGACCCTGCCGCCCACCACGTGGTACTTCCGGCCGTCGATCTCGGCCCACTGGACGCACCTCGGTCCCCACGCGGGGTCGAGGTGGCGGGTGAAGGCGTCGAGCGCCTCGTAGTAGTGGTTGTCGGCGTCGAACGGACGCTCCACCTGGTGGATCATGGGCGCAGCGTACCGACGCCTCGCCCCGACGAACCCGACGGGCCGCTCAGCGCGACGCCTGGCGCCGCCGCACGATCCCGTAGTCCGAGGTCGCGAGCCACTCGGTGAGCTCCGGGCCCGGCTTCGGCCGGCACATCCAGTAGCCCTGCCCCACGTCGCACCCGAGCTCGGCGAGCGCCGCGAACGTCTCGGCGTCCTCGATGCCCTCGGCGACGACGGTCAGCTCCAGGTGTCGTGCCAGGTCGACCGTGAACCGCACGATCGCGGCGGAACGCGGATCGTTGAGCACCGGACGGGCGAAGGACTGGTCGATCTTCACCGTGTCGATCGGCAGGGCGGTCAGGTAGGCGAGCGACGCGTAGCCGGTGCCGAAGTCGTCCACGGCGAGTCGGACGCCGAGGCTCCGCAGCTCCTCGAGGATCATGCGGGCCCGGTCGGGATCCTCCAGCACGGCGCTCTCGGTCAGCTCCAGCTCCAGCGCCTCGGCCGGCGCGCCGTAGCGGGCAAGGCACTTCGCCACCCGGGTGGGGAGGTCGGCGTCCACCACGTTTCGAGCCGACAGGTTCACCGCCACCGGGAGATCGATGCCGGCGTCCCACCACTCACGCCACTGGGTCAGCGCCGCGTCGAGCAGGCGGTCGGTCAGCGCGCCCATGAGGTCCGTCTGCTCGATGATGGGAAGGAACTCGGCGGGGCTGACCAGCCCACGTGTCGGGTGCTGCCAGCGGACGAGCGCCTCGACGCCCTTCACCCGCAGGTCCCGCATCGAGATCTTCGGCTGGTAGACGAGCATGAACTCGTCCGCCGCCATGGCACGGTCGACGTCCGCGGCAAGCGCCAGCCGCTCGGGGTTCGCGTGCTCCAGATCGTTGGAGTATCGGCACACTGCCTGCCGGGTTCGTTGTGCAGCCTCGAGCGCGACGTCGGCCTGGCGGAGGAGCCGCTCGGCGATCACGGACGCGCCCAAACGCTCGACGGTGGTCTCGTCGCCCCGCGACGTGGCGAGGCCCACGACCGCGCGCAGGAGGATCGACACGCCACCCACGTCGAACGGCTGGGCGAAGAGCTCCGCCAGCAGCGACCGGGCCGCGGCCGAGTGGTCCAGGTCGGGATCGGACCGCCAGACGACGGCGAACTCGTCGGCGCCGAGCCGGGCCACACCGGCGTTCTCGCTGGTGATGCCGGCGATCCGACGGGCCACCTCGGTGAGGACCTCGTCGCCGTGGGCATGGCCGAGCACGTCGTTCACGTCACGGAACCGCACGAGGTTCACGAGCCCGAGCCAGATCGTCCGCCCCTCCTCGTCGGGCAGCCACCCGATGATCTGCTCGAGGAGCAACCCTCGGTTGGGCAGACCCGTCAGGGGGTCGTGGGTGGCGAGGAACCGGTTCTCGTCGGCCTGCCGACGCAGCCGGGCGCTGGCCGCGGACACGAGGCGGAACAGTGCGAGGTACACCACGCCCAGGCCGAGCGCCATGACCAGGGTCAGCGCTCCGACCCGCTCCGGGGAGACGGTGGCCCGGATCGCGAGCCACAGCCCGACGCCCAAGCCCGCCAGCAGCACGAAGCTGCTGGTGGCGAAGCTGCGGAGCAGCGATGAGCGTCGCATCAGGCGTGACACCCGTAACCATCGGTCGCACTCCGGCCGCCTTGAGTCCGCACGGCGAACCACGATCCTGTGTGGCGGCCCGATGTCCGGCGTGCATCGTCGGGCTACCGTGACGTCGTGGCAGCCCCTGAGGACCCTGCTGTCGGTCGGGAACGTCCGCTCCACACGCTGGAGCAGGTCGTACGCGACCCCGCAGTCCGCGCCGATCCGCATCCCACCTACCACCGGGTCCGCGCCGAGACCCCGAGGCTCTTCTTCCCCGACGCCAACGAGTGGCTCTTCACCCGGTGGGACGACTGCGAGGCAGTGCTCCGGGACCCGCGCTTCAGCTCGAACCCCGTGCACCGGGTCACCGACGTGCCGATCGAGCAGCGGTCACCCCGCGAGCAGGCCGCCGCCTCGGGTGAGCTGACGACCCTGCTCTTCCTCGATCCGCCCGACCACACCCGGATCAGGTCGCTCGTGTCGAAGGCGTTCACCCCTCGCACCGTCGAGCGCCTCCGCCCGCACATCGTCGACCTGTGCGACGCGATCCTCGACGACGCTGCGCAGCGCGGCCACCTCGACGTGGTGTCGGACCTCGGCTACCAGCTGCCCGTGACGGTGATCTGCGAGCTGATGGGCGTACCGCTCGCCGACCGTGACCGCTTCGGGCCGTGGGCCTCGGCCGCCTCTCGCCTGCTCGACGGTGACTTCCTGCCCGAGGCGGAGCTCATGGCCGGCATGGTCGCCATGATGGAGTTCGTCCAGTACTTCTCGGACCTGTTCGAGGTCCGGCGGGCGGAGCCCGGGGACGACCTCGTGTCGGCGCTGATCGCCGCCGAGGAGGAAGGCGACCGGCTCAGCGAGTCCGAGCTGAACTCGATCGTGGTCCTCCTGTTCATCGCAGGCCACGAGACCACCATGAACCTCATCGGCAACGGGACGTCGGCGCTCCTCCACCATCCCGACCAGCTCGACCGCCTGCGACGGCGACCGGACCTGATCGGCTCCACCGTCGAGGAGCTGCTCCGCTACGACGGGCCGGTGCACCTCACCGGGCGGACGGCGACCACCGACCTCCGGATCGGCGACGCCGAGATCTCGGCGGGCCAGGGCGTCGTGACGCTGCTCGCCGCCGCCAACCGCGACCCCGAGCGCTTCGAGTCACCGGACGCCCTCGACATCGACCGACCCGACACGCGGCACCTGACGTTCAGCCACGGCATCCACTACTGCCTCGGCGCCGCGCTCGCCCGCGTCGAGGGTCAGTGTGCGATCGGCCGGCTGGTCGAGCGCTTCGACCGGATCGAGCTGAGCGAGGAACCGACCTACCGGGACCACTTCATCCTCCGGGGCCTCAACTCCCTGCACGTCAGCGTCGCCTGAGCGCCACGTCCCCGTGACCACGGCGCTCGTCCTGCACCACGACGTCGAGTCGACCACCGGGTTCGTGGGCGAGGCGCTCACCGCTCGCGGCGTCCGGCTCCGCGAGCACACGATCTGCCCCGAACCGGCGTCGCCGGTCGCCGGCGGTCCGCTCCCCGACCTCGACGACACCGGCTTGCTGGTGCTGATGGGCTCGCGGTGGTCGGTGTACGACCCGGCGATCGAACCCTGGATCGGCCAGGAGCTCGACCTCGTCCGCTCCGCCGTCGAGCGCGACGTGCCGGTGCTCGGCCTCTGCTTCGGCGGGCAGGCGCTGGCCGCGGCGCTGGGAGGGCGGGTCGAGCCCACCGATCGGCCCGAGGTGGGCTGGGTCACCGTGGGGTCCGACGTGCCCGAGCTGGCGGGCACCTGGTTCGAGTGGCACTTCGACCGGTTCGAGGTGCCGCCCGGAGCGACCACCCTCGCGACGAACGACGCAGCGCCGCAGGGGTTCCGCCAGGGCCGGGCGGTGGGACTCCAGTTCCACCCCGAGCTGGACCTGCCGCTGCTCGACCTGTGGATCCCGGGCGATCGGGAGCAGCTCGTGCAGGCGGGCGTGGACGTCGACGGACTGCGGGCCGAGACCGTGCGACACGCCGGCGACGCCAGGGCACGCTGCCACCGCCTCGTCGACTGGTTCCTCGCGCTCTGACGGTTCTGTTCCAGCCAGAGCATCACCGGCGCTGCTCTCCCTGGAACAGAACGGGCGCGCTGGCTCAGTTCGGGGAGCCGATCGGCCGATGGAGAGGGCGTGGTGGTGCAGGCTCCGTCGTGGTCGATCGTGGTCGGGCTGTGCGCATTCGCGCTGCTCGTCCTGCACCACGTGCTCATGTTCCGCCAGAACGGAGCCCTCCGAGCCGCGCTCCGGTCGAGCGCCGAGGCCCTCCGCCACCAACGCGAGCACGACCCGCTCACCGGTCTCCCCAACCGCCACCTCGCGCTGAGCCGACTGGACGAGCTGCTCCACGACCCAGCGCCCGACGGTCGGATCACCGTGCTGCACCTCGGCGTCGACCGCTTCACGACGGTCAACGACTCACTCGGCCACGACCGCGGCGACACGCTGCTGACCGAGATCGGGATGCGGCTCACGTCGATCGTCGGGCCCGAGGACACCGTCGCCCGGGTCGGCGGCGACGAGTTCCTCGTCATCACTGCGGCTGCCGGACAGCCGGCCCCCGAGCTCCTCGCCGACCGCCTCCGGGGCGCCGTCGCACGACCGACGACCCTCGGGGGGACGGAGGTGTTCGTCACTGCGTCGATCGGCGTCAGCCAGGTCGACGGGAGCGCGGCCTCGGACGTCAGCGGCGTGGACCTCCTTCGCCACGCCGACCTCGCCCTCCGCGAGGCGAAGGACCACGGCCGGGACCGCACGGCGACGTTCACCGACGACCTCCGGCAGGCCGTCGGCCGGCGCGCCACGATGGCGTCCGACCTCCGTCGTGCCCGACTGCACGACGAGATCGAGGTGCTGTACCAACCGGTCGTGGAGCTGGGGACCGGCCAGGTCGTCGGCGCCGAGGCGCTCGCGCGCTGGAGCCATCCCGTCGACGGCGTCCTCTATCCGGACCAGTGGCTGCCGGTGGCCGAGGAGAGCGGGCTCATCGACGAGATCGGCCGTGCCGTCCTCACCACCTCCTGCCGGCGCTTCGCAGCGCTGAACCGGATCCGCACCGGGCCCCCGCTGCGCCTCGCCGTCAACCTCTCGGGGACCGAGGTCCGGTCGGCCACCCTGGTCGACGCGGTGGACCGCAGCCTCCGCGAGTCGGGGCTCCCCCCGGAGCTGCTGGTGCTCGAGGTCTCCGAAGAGGTGGCCGGCGACGCGCACACCGTCGAGACGCTCCGAGCACTGCGGACGCTCGGTGTGCGGCTCTCGATCGACGACTTCGGCACCGGGTACTCGGCGCTGGGCCAGCTCCGCCGGTTCCCTGTCCACGAGATCAAGATCGACCAGTCGTTCGTGGAGGGCCTCGGCACCGACACCGCCGACACGACGATCGTCAGGGCGATCACCGACCTCGGCGCCGGCCTGTCGCTCGACGTCGTCGCCGAAGGTGTGACCACCGAAGCCCAGGCGGACGCGCTCCGCCGACTGGGTTGTCCCCTGGCGCAGGGCTGGCTCTTCGGGCGAGCAGTTCCCTTCGCCCGGTTCGCCCAGGCGCTCGACCGGATCGCCACCGAACAGCAGGACGCCGCTGCCGGCGAGCGCACCGGCAGCCATCCCGGCTGACGGTCGAGCCCCGACGGACCTCAGCCGAAGCTGCCGCCCCGGCCAGCGCCGCCGACGAACCGGCGGGCACCCTCGACCGTCTCGGGGGACGCCAGCGTCTCGAGACCCAGTCGTGTCTCCTCCATCAACGCGTCCATCGGCGTCCGTCCCCACTGCGTGCGGGTCGACCGGTGGTCGTTCCGGACGCAGACCTGCGGGAACTCGGCGATCTCCTTCGCGAGCGCGACCGCCGCGGTTCGCGCCTCGCCGGTGTCGACCACCCGGTTGGCCAGGCCGATCCGCTCCGCCTCCTCGGCTCCCACCCCACGGCCGGTGAGGATGAGGTCCATCGCTCGGGACTCGCCGATCAGGCGTGGGAGCCGCACGGTCCCGCCGTCCACCAGCGGCACACCCCACCGTCGGCAGTACACCCCGAACGTCGCCGACCGGGCCACGACCCGCAGGTCGCACCAGATCGCCAGCTCCAGCCCACCGGCCACGGCGAACCCCTCGACCGCGGCGATCACCGGCTTCGAGAGCTCCATGCGGGTGGGGCCCATGGGGCCGGGCTGCTCGGGATCGTGGAGCACGCGGTTCCCCCGGCCCTCCGAGATGGCGCCGAGGTCGGCGCCCGAGCAGAAGGTGCCGTTCGCGCCGGTGAGGACCGCGACCGACCGCCCGGCGTCGGCGTCGAAGGCGGCGAACGCCCGGAGCAGCTCGTCGGCGGTCGGCCGGTCGACGGCGTTGCGCACGGCGGGCCGGTCGATCGTGATGATCGTGACCGGCCCGTCGTGTTCGATGGTGACGTTGCTCATCCCGTCATGCTGTCAGCTCGTTTCGTCGCGTGAGGCGTGACGTGGGCGTCACGCCCGACGCGACAGAACGGGTCGTGCGGGATGGGGCTGGGTCAGGCGGACGTCTTCACGGGGGCCGGCGAGGGAGCCGACGCGACCGGAGCGGAGCGCTTCGAGTAGAGCACGCCGCCGATGATGACCACGATGGCACCCGCAGCGACGGCGTAGCGGGCGGCGTCGTTGTCGGACAGCGAGATCACGGCGGGCAGGATCAGGAGCGACACGAGGTTCATCACCTTGAGCAGCGGGTTGATCGCCGGGCCGGCCGTGTCCTTGAAGGGGTCGCCGACGGTGTCGCCGATCACGACGGCCTTGTGGACGTCGGAGCCCTTGCCACCGTGGTTGCCCTCTTCGATGTACTTCTTCGCGTTGTCCCAGGCACCGCCCGAGTTCGAGAGGAAGTTCGCCATCAGCTGGCCGGTGATGATCGCAGCGATCAGGTAGCCGCCGAGCGCGTAGGCGTTGAGGCCGAAGCCGACCGCCACCGGCATGAGCACGGCCAGGAGCGCCGGCGTCGCCAGCTCACGGAGGGCGGAGCCGGTGCAGATGTCGATGACGGGCCCGTAGTCCGGCTTCTCGGTGTAGTCCATGATCCCGGGCTTCTCGCGGAACTGCTTGCGGACCTCCTCGACCACCACGGCGGCGGTGCGGCTCACGGCGAGGATCGCCAGCGAGCTGAAGAGGAACACCACGGCGCCGCCGAGCAGGCCGCCCACGAAGGTCTTCGGCTCGGCGATGTTGATGGCGATCTGGGTCGTCGCGTCGGCAGCGGCACCGGCGACGCCGCCGACCTCCTCGGCGATCGTCTCGATGAAGCTGGCGAACAGGGCGAGGGCTGCGATCACGGCCGAGCCGATCGCGAAGCCCTTCGTGACCGCCTTCGTCGTGTTGCCCACGGTGTCGAGGCCGTCGAGGATCACCTCGGTCTCGCCGTGGAGCTCGCCGGACATCTCGGCGATGCCCTGGGCGTTGTCGGCGATGGGGCCGAAGGTGTCCTCGGCCACCACGATCGCCGTGGTGGACAGCATGCCGATGCCGGTGAGCGCCACCAGGTAGAGGCCGAACTGCGAGTTGCCGCCGCCGAGCCCGATCGCCACGGCGATGGCGCCGCAGATCGCGACGGCTGCCCACACGGCGGATTCGAGGCCGGAGCTGATGCCCGACAGCACGACGGTGGCGGGACCGGTCCGGCCCGAGTCGGCGATGTCCTTCACCGGCTTGAAGCTGCTGGAGGTGAAGTACTGCGTGACGCGGCTGGCGACCTGGCCGAGCACGACGCCGGCGATGATCGCGGCGAACATCCGGGTGCCGACGCTGCTGGCGATCGACCCGCCCTGGTCGGGGTTGCCGACGTACACGAAGGCGAGGACGGCGGTGCCGATCAGCGCCAGGACCGAGGCGATGCCGAGTCCACGGTTGATCGGCTTCAGCGCGTCGGTCTCGCCCTGGCGGGCCTTCACCATGTAGATGGCCACGAGCGAGGCGAGGATGCCGACCGCCATCACGGCCAGCGGGAAGATCAGGCCCTTCGCGGCCTGGTCACGGAGGTCGACGCTCTGGAAGGCGGAGACGCCCAGGATGATCGACGCCACGAGGGTCACGCCGAAGCTCTCGAAGAGGTCGGCGGCCATGCCGGCGCAGTCGCCCACGTTGTCGCCCACGTTGTCGGCGATGGTCGCCGGGTTGCGGGGGTCGTCCTCGGGGATGCCCGCCTCGACCTTGCCCACCAGGTCGGCGCCGACGTCGGCTGCCTTGGTGAAGATGCCGCCACCGACGCGGAGGAACAGCGCGAGCAGCGAGCCGCCGAACCCGAAGCCGACGAGGATGGCCGAGGCGGTGTTCCGGAAGACCATCACGATGAGCGTCGCCCCGAGGAGGCCGAGACCGGCCGTGAAGAGGCCGATCGTGCCACCGGCGCGGAACGCGACCTGCATGGCGGCGTTCATCGAGCCGGTCTTGGCGGCCGCGGCGGTCCGCAGGTTGGCCCGGGTCGACAGCCACATGCCCAGGAAGCCGATGGAGCCCGAGGCGATGGCGCCGATGACGAACGCCAGCGTCCGGAAGGTGCCCGACTGCACGAAGCTGAGCGCGCCGCTCATCTCGGAGCTGGCGACCGGCTTGTCGACGGCCTGCGACGTGAGGAACACGATCACCGCCAGGGGGACGACGATCACGCCGATGGTGCGGAACTGGCGCTTGATGTAGGCCATCGCGCCCTCCTGCACCGCAGCGGCGATCTCGCCCATCTGCTCGGTCCCGACCTCCTTGGCCAGCACGGACTGCATCATCACGACGCCGGCGATGAGGGCGACGACGGCGGTCGCGGCGCAGAACAGGAGGAGGCCCCACTCGGAGCTCCCGAGCGTGAAGTTCTGCCATCCGCCTTCGGCGAGCAACGGTTGCATGGATTCTCCCTGTCTCGGCCGAGGGCACGCCTCCGCCGAGCGGCGAGGACGGTCCCTGGGACCCTGAGTGCGTGGTCGCCCGCCGCCCCGGGGCGGACAAGAACTGCGCTAGCTCAGTCGCTGGGCGCGCCGTGCGTCAAACCTCAGCGTCGACCTTCGCCTGCCGGCGGCGGTGGCGGACCACCTCGATCACGATCGGCAGCGTCGAGATGACGATGACCGCCAGGATCGCGTACTCGAAGTTGTGCTCGATCACGTCGATCTGCCCGAAGAAGTAGCCGAGCAGGGTCACGCCGACGCCCCACAGCAGCCCGCCGATGACGTTGAACCGCACGAAGGTGCTGTAGTGCATGCTGCTGGCGCCCGCCACGATCGGGCAGAACGTGCGGACCACCGGGACGAAGCGGGCCATGATGATCGCCTTCGGCCCGTAGTGCTCGAAGAAGCCCTCGGCCTTCTCCAGGTGCTCCCGCTTGAACAGGCGGGAGTCGGGGCGGCGGAACAGCGCCCGGCCCACCCGACGACCGAACAGGTAGCCCACCTGATCACCGGCGACGGCGGCCACGAAGCACCCGATGAGCAGCACCCAGATGTTGAAGTCGACGTCCTTGCCGATCTCGGTCCCCGAGAACACGCCAGCGGCGACCATCCCAGCGGTGAAGAGCAGCGAGTCACCGGGGAGGAAGAACCCGAACAGCAGGCCCGATTCGGCGAACACGACGAGGAACAGGCCGAACAGTCCGACGGTGTTGATCCACCACGCCGGGTCGAGCAGGTCGAGAGCGAGCACCGCGAGACGGTAGCCGAGACCGTTGGCGGCGAAGGCTCAGCCTCCCCCGGTGGAGCCTCCCCCGCTGGAACCCCCGCCGGCGGAGCCTCCCCCGGGCGCCGCCACGCCGAGGGCGGCCGACGCCTGCTCGATGAGGTCCTGCGCCTGAGCGATCTTCTCCTGGTACTCGGCGAGGTTGCCGGCGCCGCCGCGCTTGAGCGCCTCGTCCGCCTCGGTGAAGAGGCCGAGCGCCTCGACGATCAGCTCTGCCGCGGTCCGGTCCTGCTCGGGTGGCGTCTCCGTGCCCGTGCCGCCGTCGGGGGTGGCGGGGGTCTCGTCGATCCCCTCCTGCGTGTTCACGTTCGCACCCGGGAACAGCTGCTGCAACGCCTCGGCGAGTGTGTTCCCCACCACGATGTTGTCGCCGATCGTGGCGACGACGCGGCGGATCTCGGGCACGCCGTTCTCGGTCTTGGCCTGGACGTACAGCGGGCGCACCCACAGCAGCGAGTTGTTGAGCGGGACGATGAGCAGGTTCCCGAGCTCGACCTGCGATCCCTGCCCGCTGAGCAGCGTGATCTCCTTCGAGACCACGGCGTCCGAGAAGATGTTGTCGTTCACGATGAGCGGACCGTCGACCTGGCGGTTGCGCTCGAAGGTGCCGTTCGCCAGCTCCCGGGTCATGGTGAAGACCTCGAGCTGCCCGTACGAGCCGGGATCGCTCTTGGCCACCATGAACGAGGTCAGCTGCTTCTTCGTGTCGTCCGTCGAGTACGGCACGAACGGTCGGAACAGGAGGAACTCGTCGCGCTCGGCGCCCGGCAGCCGCATCTGCTGGTAGTAGGCCCGGATGCGCTCACGTGACGAGGTGGTCTCCCCCGCCGCGTTTACCCGGCCGCTCGTGACGTTGCGCCCGGGGTCCTGCGCGACGGACCACCTGTCGCTCTGCTCGTAGAACTCGCCCGGATCGTCGATGTGGTAGCGGCCCCACATCGACGTCTGGATCTTGAAGAGGTCCTCCGGGTAGCGGAGGTGCTCCTTGATCGTCTGGTCCATCTCGTCGATGGACTTCATGAGCCCGGGGAAGGCCTTGTCGTAGCCGCGGATGATCGGGTCCCGCTCGCCGTACAGCTCGTCGCTCATGTAGATGTCGACGGACCCGTCGTACGCGTCCACGACGACCTTCGCGGAGTTGCGCACGTAGTTGAGCGGCACCCCGTAGAGCCCCGACGTGCTGTCGAGGATCGACGTCGTGTCGACCTGCTGGGCGTACGGGTAGGTGGCCGAGGTCGTGTAGGCGTCGAGGACGTACTTGATGCGCCCGCCGGAGATCACCGGGTACGGATCGGCGTCGAACTTCAGGAACGGTGCGACCTTGCCGGCACGCTGGACGATGTCGCGCACGTAGAGGATGCGGGAGTCGTTGGTGAGGAACTCCGACGTGAGCGCCTCGAGGTCGCCGAAGCGCAGGAAGAAGGCGGCGCGGCGGAGCAGGCCGCTCATCTCGACGCCGCCCTTCCCCTCGTAGCTGGTCTCGCCGCCGCCGCTCTGCTCCTGGCGGGTGGTCCCGACGATGGCGTAGCCCTGCTCGTCCGCGCCGTCCAGGCCCTGGCCGAAGTACAACTCGGGGCGGTCGAGCGGGACGATGTCCTCGACCGACGGGTCGATCTGGACCGGCACGCCCTTCACCAGGAAGACCGGGCGGCCCTTCGACGTCGCGGCGTTGGCGGGCGCGAGCGCCGCGCCGTACCCGTGGGTGTAGATGAGGTGTCGCGACTCCCACGAGCTGGACGGCAGCTTGTCGGGGACGAGGTCACGGGTGCTGACGACGACCTGCGTGTTCTCGCCCTCGGGGCCGATCGGGTAGCGGTCGACGTCCACGTCGGTGAAGCCGTAGAACCCCTGCTGACCCTCGAGGTTCTGGAAGGTCTGGTCGACCACCACCGGATCCATCAGGCGGATGTTGCGCACCGTGTCGGGGTTGTCCGTGATCGCCGAGACGTCAGCGGTCGGCGAGTAGTTGAAGTTGCTCTCGGCGACGTCGTCGAGGCCGAGCGCCGCCCGGGTCGCCTGGACGTTGTGGGTGATGAAGGGCGCCTCCTGCGCCGACTCCTTGCGCTGCACCTGGAAGCTCTGGATGAACCACGGGTACAGCTCGCCCGCCACGAGGGCGACGAGGACCCACAGCCCGAGCGCGACGATCGGCAGCGCCACACCGCGGCGACGGATGTTGACCAGCAGCAACACGGCGCAGAGGACCGAGATGAGGAACAGCAGTCCCAACGCCGGCATCTGGGCGTTCACGTCGGTGTAGGTCGCACCCTCGACGACGCCCCGGTTGCTGAGGAGCAGCTGGTACCGGGAGAGCAGGTAGTCGGCGGCCTTCACGAGGGCGAGGACGGCGAGCAGGACGGAGAGATGGGCCTTCACCTGGGGTGACACCCGGCGAGGGCCGCCCTGGAGGCGGATGCCGCCGTGCAGGTAGTGGGCCACCGCCGTCACGAGGGTGACGATCACGCAGGTCGCGAACGCCCAGTCGACCAGGTACGAGAGGAACGGCAGGTCGAACACGTAGAACCCGACGTCCACCTTGTGCAGCGGGTCGTCGACGCCGAACGATCCCCCGGACGTGAAGAGCATCCAGGCGTCCCACTTGCCCGACGCGCCCAGGCCGGCGATCAACGCCAGGAGGCCGGCGACCAGCACCCGGACCAGGCGCCGCCGGGGCTCGACCAGCTCGCGGTAGCGGAGGAGCAACTCGTCCTCGGGACCCGACCGGGGCAGCGGCGTGAGGCGTTCGGCGATCGCCAGGTTCACGAAGCAGATCACGAAGAACGCCGCGGTGAAGCCCGCCGCCAGGCCGATCTGCGTGAGGAGCCGGCCCCTCCACGTCGAGGTGACGTCGAGCGAGTCGAACCACAGGTAGTCGGTGTAGAAGCCCGCGATCGCACGGGCCGAGAGGGCCAGCACCACCAGCCCACCGACGATCACGGCCGCCAGGACCCGCCCGCGTGGGGAGAGGTTCCGGCGCTGCCGTCGGGGTCGGACCATGTCGTCGGGGTACCGCATCAGCTCACCGGAGGGTCGGGGGGGGCGGCGGTCAGGGCACCGCCGGACGGTGAGCCTACCGAGGGCTCGGAACCAGGAGGCATCGACACCCGGGGTGCGCAGGCGGCCGGAGGTCCCCGGTCGGGAACTCCTCGCCGGCCGTGACGCCGTCGGCGAGCCGGTTGTCCTCGGCGTCGGGGTTGGCGAGGCCACCGTCGTCCACCACCCAGCAGTGCGCCGCTCCGGGCTGCGACGAGCGCAGGATCCCCTCGTTGAACGCCGCCGTGACGAGGTCGCCCCCGAGGTCCGGCACGTGGTCGTTCCGCCACTCGCGGAAGGCGGACCGGAGCGACGCGTCGAGCTCGTCGACCCCGTCGCCGGCGTGCCCCTCGACGGCCGCGACGAGGCGCGAGCGCAGCGGCTCGACGATCGGCGGCGTGAGCTCGCCGAGGACGGCCTCGGCCGTGACCCCCGAGTCGACGTAGGCGCCGTGCTCGTCGTCGGTGAGGAAGGTGGACCCGGCGGTGACGACCTCGCAGATGTCGCCCCGCACGGCATCCGCCACGGCGTCGCGAAGCGCGTCGAGCTGACCCACCAGCTCCACGGGCACCGAACCCTTGCGATGGCGTCGCACGGCGTCGCGCACCGTGTTCTCGTGGTCGGTCAGCGTCCGCTTGATGCGCCGGACGACGGCTCGCTCCAGGGGCACGAGGACCGCGTCGCGGGCGTCGAGCCACGCCGCGTCGTCGAGGGCGGCCGACCCGTCGACGGCGATCGCGACCGGCTCCTCGGCGTCCTCGGTGAGATCGTCCTCGGCGGCGGCCTCCGTGCCGGTGTCGTCGACCCGGGTCACGGGGACCTCGCCCGTCAGCGACAGCACCACACCGCCCGCCTCGTCGCCTCCGTCGGCGTCGTCCTCGCGGTCGGCGCGCAACCGGGCGAAGATCGCCTCCGCGGCGCCCGACGCCGGGTCGGTGTCCGGGCCGTGCTCGTCCACCTCGTCGTCGCCCTCGTCCAGCTCCTCGTCCTCGTCGGGCCGACCGGACGCCACGAGTCGCAGGTGGCTGGCCGGGGTCTCGGCGGCCGCCGGAGCCTCCGCGGCGGCCGGCACCTCCGCCGCCTCCGCCG
>JAEZFI010000172.1 GCA_023437745.1 Actinomycetes bacterium | reverse complement strand
TCCCCGCTCCGCTGCCGCGTCCGTCGCAGTCTACGTCGGCGTGGGCAGCCGGGACGAGCCGTCCGAGCTGGCCGGAGCGTCGCACTTCCTGGAGCACCTGCTCTTCAAGGGCACCCGCCGCCGGACCGCCCACGAGATCAACTCCGAGGTCGACGCCGTGGGCGGCGACCTCAACGCCTACACCTCGCGGGAGTCCACGGCGTTCTTCATCCGCGTGCCGTCGGAGGCGACGGCCGACTCGACCCGCCTGCTCTGCGAGCTGGTGGGGGAGCCGGCCCTCCGCGACGACGACGTGGTCACCGAGCGCGAGGTGATCCTCGAGGAGCTGGCGATGGTCGGGGACACACCCGACGAGCTCCTCGCCTCGGGACTGTGCGAGGCGGTGTTCCCGGGGCACGGCCTCGGCTGGGAGATCCTCGGCAACGAGGCGTCGCTCGAGGCCATGACGTCGGAGCGTCTGGCGGCCCACCACTCCCGCCACTACGGCGGGCACGACGTCGTGGTCGCCGCCGTCGGTGACGTGGACCACGACGAGCTCGCCGCCATCGTCGAGGAGCGCCTCTCCATCCCCGGCGTGGTGCCCGCCCGCACGCCCCCGTCCGCGGACCTCGTGCCCCAGGCGGTGTGGGAGCGCGACGTCGAGCAGGCCCACTTCGGCATCGGCTGGCGGGGGCTGGAGCACGACCACCCAGACCGCTTCGCGCTGGCCGTGCTCCTGCACGGGCTGGGTGACGGACCCTCGTCACGCCTCTACCGGCGGATCCGCGACGAGCGGGGCCTCGCGTACTCGGTGTTCACCAGCCAGGCCACGTTCTGCGACAGCGGGATGATCTCGGTCTCGTGCAGCACGTCGCCCGAGCACCTCGCCGAGTGCCGGGAGATCATCGACGCGGAGATCGCGGACATCGCTGCGCACGGGCTGAGGGCCGAGGAGATCCGCGTCGCCGTGGGCTACCTCAGCGGTTCGATGGTGCTCGCGCTCGAGGACCCCGGGACCCGCATGGGTCGACTGGCGATGGGGGAGCTCGTCCGCGGCCACGTGCTGCCGCCCAGCGAGACGCTCGCCGGGTACCTCGCGGTCACGAACGACGACGTGATCGAGGTGACACGCCGGCTCCTGGGTGCGTCGCGCACGCTGGCGGCCGTGGGCCCGCTCTCCGAGCTGTCGTAGATCCCCAGTTCAAGGGGCTCCGTGAACAAGACTCTCGGGATGGCTGGTCCACGGCGCGCGGGCGCCCTGCTCGTCGCGGCGCTGCTGGCCGGGCTGCCGCTCGGATGCACCGACGAGGGCGAAGCGGCGCTGTCCACCGGGCCGTGCGCCGGCTCGGACGCGCCGGCGGGTCCCCGGGCGCTCGTCGCCTGCGCCGACGACTCCGTCGGCTACGTGACCAACCCGCTCGGCACGGGCACGGGCCTCGTGGTGGATGTCGAGGGGGAGCCCCACGTGCTCACGAACCTCCACGTGGTGGATCCCTACGACTCGGCCGACGTCACGTTCGCCGGCGGGACGATCACCGGGCTGCCCGTGCGGTGGGTCGACGCCTCCACCGATCTCGCGCTCCTGGGCCCTGTGCCGGACGGCGAGGACGTGGTCCCCGTCCCGCTCGTCGACGTCGAGGGCGACCTGCGTGGCGAGCAGGCCTTCCTCGTGGGCTTCCCGGGTGACGCCGGCGGAACGCGCTCCACGAAGCCCGAGGACCTCGAGGCGACGATCTCCGCCGGGATCGTGTCGCGCCACCGGCACCTCGCGGAGTTCGGCCTCCGGTTCATCCAGACGGACGCCACGATCGCCGGCGGCCAGTCGGGCGGGCCGCTGTTCGACGCTCGCGGCCGTGTGCTCGGCATCGCCGGGTTGGCCTTCGCGGACACCTTCGGCCTGGCGCTGTCCGTCGGCGACGTGAAGGAGTCGATCGCCCGGATGGTCGAGGACGGCGGCGACGAGTACCTGGCGCTGCCGCTGGAGGCCGACGCGTCCGGGGACACCGGCGGGCGGGTCGACTTGACCGACGGCACCGACGTCCAGCGGCTCTACCTCGGGCGGTCGCAGCGGGCGCGCGACCTGCAGTTCCGGGTCGCCAACCCGGCCGAGGTGGTCGTCAGGATCATCTCGCTCCTCCACGACGAGATCCTCGCCACGTCCGCGAACGCCCCGCAGCTCTACGGGCAGCTCGCAGGTTCGGTCGGCGGGTCGGGAGGGTTCGGGCAGCCCGACGCCGACGCAGGTGGCCTCCCGCCCGACGACGCTCCGGTGGACGACAGCGACTCGAAGGCCGAGGTCCGCCCCGGGTCCTTCGAGCTCTCCGTCGCCGCCGGCGACCTGCTGCTCATCGAGGTCGAGCGCCCGTTGGCCGACCGGCCCGCCTCGGTCGACTGGGCCTCGAACCTCCCGCTCACGCGGGCCTCGGCGCCGCGTGAGGTGCTGCAGGCCGGCGTCGGCGACGTGATCGATCGGGTGCTGCACCCGTACCGCACGGCCTTCGACGTGCTCGTCGACCTCGCGCCTGGCTCGCAGGTCGAGATGTTCGCCCGATCGGCCATCGGTGACATGTCGTTCACCGTGTTCCCTCCGGGGACGACGCCCGACGCCGGCACGCTGATGGACCCCGACGCGGGCCTCACGACCGTCGACGACAGCGACAGCGGCCTCTTCGGCACCGACGCTCGCCAGCGGTTCGACGTGGCGACCGGAGGGACGTACCGGATCCGGGTCCAGAGCTACGACAACCTGACCGAGCTGGTCCGCTTCAGCGTCACCGACTGCGGGCTGGGGCGGTGCGACAGCGGGTCCGAGGTCGGCACGCTCGGATGACGGCGAGCCCACACCACCGGCCCGCCCGCATCCTCAGCTTCGGACCGCTCCGGCCGATGAGGGGTGGCATGCGCTCCCATCGCCTCCTGTCCGTCGCCGTCGCGCTGTGCCTCGGTGCGCCCGCGTGCTCCTCCGACGGAGGTGACGACGGGGACGGCGCCGCCGAGGACGCCGCGCCGGTCGCCGCGGCGTGCGCCCCGAAGGGCGACGAGAAGCCGGCCAAGGCGCTCCTGCGCTGCGCCCAGACGTCCGTGGCCTACGTGTCGAACCCGCTCGGCACCGGCACCGGTGTCCTGGTCGAGCTCGAGGGCGAGCGCTACGTGCTCACGAACCTCCACGTCGTGGACCCGTTCGCCACCGCCGACGTCACGTTCGGGCCGACGACCATCGAGGACGTCCCGGTGCTCGGGGTCGATGCAGGCGCGGACATCACGCTCCTCGGTCCGGTCGACGCCGAGGACCGGCCCGCCATTCCGATCGGCGTCGGCGACGAGGTCGAGGCCGGCGACGACGTCTACCTCGTCGGGTACCCCGGCGAGAGCGGCGGGACGAACGCCACGAAGCCCGACGACCTCGAGGCGACGATCTCCCGCGGCATCGTCTCGCGCACCCGCAAGGTCGCGGAGTTCGGCCAGACCTTCATCCAGACGGACGCGTCGATCGCCGGCGGCCAGTCCGGCGGTCCGCTGTTCGACGAGCAGGGTCGTCTCATCGGCATCTCCGGTCTCGGCTTCGCCGACGAGTTCGCGCTCGTGCTGTCCGGCGCGGACGTGAAGGAGGCCGCCGGCCGGATCGTGGCCGGCGACGGCGACGAGTACCTTGCGCTCCCGCTGCAGCCCGGCGACGGCGAGACCTCCGGGTCGATGCTGATCGAGGACGCCACCTCGTCGAAGATGCTGTACCTCCCGCCCGCGGACGAGGAGCGGACGCTCACCTTCACGATGCGAGGTGACGGCGCGGTGTTCTCGGCGATGGAGCTCGTCAGCGGCGAGACCCTGGCGCTGTCCGGCAACGCGCTGGAGATCGCGCAGGAGGTCGAGAACCAGGTCGCTGCTCGACGTGGTGGCACGCCCGAGAAGCTGCCGGACGCCACCGCGATGGGCATCGACACGCGCGTCGCCGCGCGGGAGACCTCGCCCGGCACGTTCGTGATGCCGATCCCGGCCGACGAAGGGGCGCAGCTCGTCCTCGAACGGCCGATGGGCTCCGAGCCGGGGACCGTGACGTGGGAGTCGGACCTGCCGCTCATCCTCGCGACCGGCGAACGCGTGACGGCGCCGGTCGAGCTCGACGAGGTCGTCGACCGCGTCTTCTCCCCGTACGACGGGCCGGCCGAGCTCACCATCGACCTCGAGGCCGGCACGCCGATCGAGATCCACGCCCGCAGCGCCGCCGGCGACGCCGGGTTCCTGCTCATCTCGCCCAAGGTGACCCTCGACGCCGTCACCTTCGCCGATCCCGAGGTCGACGGCATCGAGATGGTGGACGACACCGACGACGGGATCTACGGGCTCGACGCTCGCGAGACCTTCACCGTCAAGGAGACGGGGACCTACCGGATCCGCTGGTTCGCCAACGACGGGATCACCCAGTTGATCCGGATCTCGATCCGTTCGTGCGAGGCTGACGGCTGCAAGGGCGACACGAGCGGCACGTCCGGCTCCTCCGGGAAGGGCGACGCCGGCAAGGGAGACGACGAGTCCGATGGCTGACGAGGTCCTGATCGACGCGCCGGCGGCGCACATCCGGCGGATCACGCTGAACCGGCCGGAGCGCCTCAACGCCATGTCGATCGATCTCGTCATCGCGCTGCACGACGCACTCGACGAGGTGGCGGCGGACAACGACTGCCGGGTGGCCATCCTGACGGGGGCGGGCGGTGCGTTCTGCTCCGGGCTGGACCTCAAGGACTACGGGATCATCCCGAACATCGACGGCCTCCAGGTCGGTCGCATCGCGCAGCGCTCGATGCGGTACTACTCACGACTCGTGCCCCGGATGCGGAAGCTGCCGCAACCGATCATCGCCGCGATCGACGGGCCGGCGTACGGGGGCGGGATGTGCCTCTCCCTCGGTGCCGACCTCCGGATCGCCTCCGACCGGGCCCACTTCAACGCCACCGGCATCGTCAACGGGCTCACCTCCACCGAGATGGGGATCAGCTGGCTGCTGCCCCGCCTCGTCGGCGCGGCGCACAGCAACGACATGCTCCTCACCGGGCGGCGGGTCGGTGCCGAGGAGGCCCACCGGATGGGGCTGGTCTCCCGCGTCGCGCCGGCCGACCAGGTCGCCGCCCTGGCCGTCGAGATCGCCGCCGGCATGACGGGCTTCAGCCCCTACGGCCTCCAGTACACGAAGGAGGCGGTGTGGGCGTCGCTCGAGATCGGCTCCCTCGACGCAGCGATCGAGTTCGAGGACCGCAACCAGCTGATGCTCGGCTTCACCGACAACCTCCCCGAGGCGATCCGGGCCTTCGACCGCGACCGGCCCCCCGTCTACACCGACGAGCCCCGCCGGGACATCTGGGGCGGCTGACCTCCGGCTCGCCACCGGCGGGGGACCCCGTAGAGTCCAGGCCATGTCACGGATCCGGGTCGGTGTGTTCGGTGCTGGGGGTCGCATGGGGTCGACGGTGTGCCAGGCCGTCGCCGCCGATCCCGCGCTGGAGCTGGTCGCCGGTGTCGATCCGCACCATTCGGGTCTCGAGCTGTCGCGCGTCGCTGGGGTCTCGGGCGTCGACCTCCAGGTGTCCGCCGACCGCCAGTCGTTCGTCGACGCCAGGGTCGACGTCGCCGTCGACTTCACCGAGGCCGGTGCGGCGCGGGACAACCTGACGTTCCTCGCCGAGGCCGGCATCCACGCGGTGGTCGGCACCACCGGCTTCACGAGCGAGGACCTGGAGCACTTCCGGTCACGGTTCGTCAGGTCGAACTGCCTGGTCGCGCCGAACTTCGCGATCGGCGCCATCCTGATGATGCGCTTCGCCGCGATGGCCGCCCCCTACTTCGACACGGCCGAGATCATCGAGCTGCACCACGACGGCAAGGTCGACGCCCCGTCGGGCACGGCCACGTTGACCGCCGAGCGCATGGCCGAGGCGTCCTCGACGTGGGCGGCCGACCCGACCACGGACCACGTGTGGGAAGGGGCCCGCGGCGGCGTGGGTCCGGCCGGCATCCACGTCCACTCGGTCCGGATGCGGGGCATGGTCGCCCACCAGGAGGTCCTGCTCGGGACCACGGGGCAGACCCTCACGATCCGCCACGACTCCATCGACCGGACGTCGTTCATGCCCGGGGTGATCCTCGCGACCAAGGCCATCGCCGACCACCCCGGCGTGACCGTCGGCCTCGAGGCCTTCCTGGACCTGTAGCGCGCCTCGCGGCCCGCCGCGTCGCCCGAACTGTCACCACTCACACGGAAGAAGCCCGTGGGCGGTGACAGTTCGACCGGGGGGCTCAGTCGTCGCCGTCCTCGATCTCGTCGATGCGGCCGAGGCCTGCGAGCTCGCCGGTCCCGCGGCTCAGCTGGATCGAGATGCCGATGAGGACGGCGACGATCGAGGCGAGCGTGATCCAGTTCGAGTACCGGGCCACCCAGCTGACGAGCGAGGCGATCTCGTCGTCGAGGAGGTAGCCGAGGATCCGGCAGACCACGAGCCGCAGGGCGGTCCCCAGGACGTTCAGCACGAGGAACACCTGGAAGGGCAGCTTCGATGCTCCCGCCAGGAGCGAGACCCAGTTGTTCGGGGCGAGGAACGCGAGCGGGTAGAGGATCTTGCGACGTGCCGGATCCTCGAGCCCCCGGCCGTCCTCGCCGACCAGCTTCCGCACGATCGGGTAGGTCTCGGCGGCCCAGTTGATCGCCCGGTGGCCGAACCAGGCACCGACGAGGTACATCAGCGGGTCGGGGAACAGGTGCCGCGCCATGCCGACGCCGTAGTAGGACCACGCGTCGAGCTCGTTGGTGGTGAGGAGCAGCCACCGGTTGATGGGGGAGAGGGCGAGCAGGACGAGGGGGTGGCTGTCGATCAGCTTCGACCAGAACGCGCTCGCCACGTAGCCGGCTGCGACCACGAAGGCGATCGGCGTGAAGAGCGCGATCACCATCCACCGCGGGCGGTCGGGCGCGGTCGTCGCCCGATCGGTGTCGTCGGTGCCGGCCGCGTCGGACGGTGGAGTGGTCGGTTCGATGTCCATGAGCGATGGCGACGCAGGCGCGAGTGGAGACTCTACGCTGCGGGCTGTTCTGACGGTCGCACAGGGGGCTTCGAGATGCAGGGATTGATGCAGGATCGGCCGCTGGTCATCTCGCACTTCTTCGATCGGGCCGAACGGCTCTACCCGGAGAAGCGCGTCACGACCAACACCGCGGCGGGCCTCGAGCGTGAGACCTACGGTGAGTGGGCAGCCCGGACTCGCCGCCTGGGCGGGGTCCTCGACCAGCTCGGCATCAGCGCGGACGGCCGCGTGGGGACGTTCGCCTGGAACACGGCGCGCCACCTCGAGCTCTACTTCGCAGCGCCCTGCACCGGCCGCGTGCTCCACACGCTGAACATCCGGCTGTTCGCCGAGCAGCTGACCTACATCGCGAACCACGCCGAGGACGAGGTGATCTTCGTCGACCGATCGCTCACCGGGCTGCTCGCTCCGCTGCTGCCGACGTTCGGCACCGTGCGGCACGTCGTGGTCATGGACGACGGCACCGGACCCGGCCTGGCCGAGGTGCCCGCCGGGGTCGAGCTGCACGACTACGAGGAGCTCCTCGCCGGTGCGGACCCCGTCGAGTTCCGGGTCGACGACGAGTGGCGCGCCGCGTCGATGTGCTACACGTCGGGCACCACCGGGAACCCGAAGGGCGTCGTCTACACGCACCGCTCCACGTTCCTCCACACGATGAGCGCGCTCACCGCCAACAGCGTCGGCGTGTGCGAGCGGGACGTGATCATGCCGGTCGTGCCGATGTTCCACGCCAACGCCTGGGGCCTCGCCCACGCCGCGGTCGCCGCCGGGTCCTCGCTCGTGATGCCCGGGCCCGACCTGAGCGCTCCCACGCTCGCATCGCTCATCGAGAGCGAGCGGGTGACGGTCGCTGCCGGCGTGCCGACCATCTGGATGGGCGTGCTGCCCGAGCTGAAGGGACGCGACACGTCGTCGCTGCGCGAGATCCCCTGCGGCGGCTCCGCCGTGCCGAAGTCGCTGTCGGAGGGCTTCCGCGAGGCCATCGGCAAGCCCATCCTGCAGGCGTGGGGGATGACCGAGACCAGCCCGGTTGCCGCAGTGTGCCGCCTCAAGGCGAGCGCCGACGAGCTGACGGAAGAGGAGCGTGCGGACCTCCGGGCCACCGTGGGCTTCGTGTCGACGGGTGTCGAGTTCCGCATCGTGGACGCCGCCGGCGACGAGGCACCCTGGGACGGCGAGTCCTCGGGCGAGCTGCAGGTCGCCGGCAACTGGATCGCCCGCGAGTACTACGACGATCCCCGCTCGCCCGAGTCGTTCACCGAGGACGGATGGCTGCGCACGGGCGACGTCGCGGTCGTGGAGCCCGGCGGCTACATCCGGCTCGTCGACCGCACCAAGGACGTGGTGAAGTCGGGCGGCGAGTGGATCAGCTCGGTCGAGCTCGAGAACGAGATCATGGGGCACCCGGCGGTCGCCGAGGCGGCCGTCATCGGCGTGCCGCACCCCAAGTGGGCGGAGCGGCCCCTCGCGTGCGTCGTGGTGAAGGCGGGGGAGGAGCTCACCCGCGAGGAGGTGCTCGCGCACCTCGAGGGCAAGGTCGCCTCGTGGTGGATGCCCGACGACGTGATCTTCATCGACGAGGTGCCCAAGACCTCCGTCGGCAAGTTCTCGAAGAAGGATCTGCGGGAGCGCTTCCGGGACCACGTGCTCCCGACGGCCGACGCCCCCTGACCCCCCCTGATCTCCCCCACCCCAACCGTTCTGTGGGGGGGGGGGGGGGGGGGCGCCGGCCC
>JAEZFI010000162.1 GCA_023437745.1 Actinomycetes bacterium | reverse complement strand
CAGGAGGACACCTTGCCGCTGGTGATCAGCAGGTACGGGTCCTCCAGCACCGCCTCCTGGCGGTCGGGGTCGGTGACGAAGTAGGGCGAGATGAAGCCCTTGTCGAACTGCATGCCCTCGACGAAGTCGAGGTCCATGCCGAAGGTGTTCGACTCCTCGACCGTGACGACGCCGTCCTTGCCCACCTTGTCGATGGCGTCGGCGATGACGTCGCCGATCTTCGGGTCGGCAGCGGAGATCGCCGCGACCTGCGCGATCTCGGACTTGTCGTCGACGTCCTTGGCGAGCGACTGGACCGACTCGACGGCCGCAGCCACACCGGCCTCGATGCCGCGCTTCAGCCCGATCGGGCGGGCGCCGGCGGCCACGTTGCGGAGGCCCTCGCGCACCAGCGCCTGGGCCAGCACGGTCGCCGTGGTGGTGCCGTCACCGGCGATGTCGTTGGTCTTGGTCGCCACTTCCTTGACCAGCTGGGCACCCATGTTCTCGAACGGGTCCTCCAGCTCGATCTCGCGGGCGATGGACACACCGTCGTTGGTGATCGTGGGGGCGCCGAACTTCTTGTCGAGCACCACGTTGCGGCCCTTGGGGCCGATGGTCACCTTGACGGCGTCGGCGAGCTTGTTGACGCCCGCCTCGAGGGCGCGACGCGCCTCATCGTCGAACTTCAGGATCTTGGTCATGCGTCAGCTCACTTCACGATGGCGAGCACGTCGCGCGCCTGGAGGATGAGGAGGTCTTCGCCCTCGATGGTGATCTCGGTGCCGCCGTACTTCGAGTAGACGACCCGGTCGCCGACCGAGATGTCCATGGGCACGCGCTCGTTGTCGTCACCGATGCGGCCGGGGCCGACGGCGAGGACCTCGCCCTGCTGGGGCTTCTCCTTGGCGGTGTCGGGGATGACGAGTCCGCTGGCGGTCGTCTCCTCGGCCTCGGCGGCCTTGACGACGATGCGATCTTCGAGTGGCTGCAGGTTCATGCAGATGCCTCCGTGGGGCTGTGGCTGGATTGCACTGGGTGTGGTGCACTGGTCCGGGTGTCTGGCACTCTCGGAGTGCGAGTGCCAACCTAGCACTCTCGAACGCCGAGTGCTAACCCCCCTGGGCTGGGCCAGCTCCGCCTCCGGCTCGCTCGCAAGCTCGCTTCGTCGGCTGCGCTACCCAGCCTTTTGCGCCCCTTGACCGACGGACGACGGCGGGATCAGACGGCGAGGCGGAGGCCCGGCAGCGCGCCGGTGTCCATGGGGCTCGGACCATCCGACCGCAGCCGGTGGTAGCCCGCGGCCGCGACCATCGCCGCGTTGTCCGTGCACATGGAACGGGAGGGGAGGAAGGCGCGCAGCCCGTCCTCGACGCACACGTCGAGCGCTGCTTCGCGGAGCTGGCTGTTCGCCGCCACACCGCCGGCGAGCGCGAGGCCCTTCGCGCCGGTCTCACGAGCCGCCCGGCGGGCCTTGGTCACGAGCACATCGACGACCGCCTGCTGGAACGAGGCGGCGACGTCGGCCGTCTCGACCTCGGGGTGCTTGCGGACCCAGTTGATGACCGACGTCTTGAGGCCGCTGAAGCTGAAGTCGTACCCGTCGTCGAGCATCGCCCGGGGGAACTTGATGGCGTGGGGGTCGCCCTTCATCGCCAGCGTGTCGATGACCGGGCCGCCGGGGTAGCCGAGCCCGAGGAACCGGGCCACCTTGTCGAAGGCCTCCCCGGCCGCGTCGTCGAGCGTGGACCCGATCACGTGGTAGTCGCCCGGGCCGTCCATCCGCACGAGCAGCGTGTGGCCACCCGACACGAGCAGCACGACGAGCGGCATCTCGAGCTCCGGCTCCTCGAGCAGCGCCGCGTAGAGGTGCGCCTCGAGGTGGTTCACGGCGACGAACGGCACGTCCCACGCCAGCGCGAGCGCCTTGGCCGCCGACACACCGATCAGCAGCGCGCCGATCAGCCCGGGGCCGTGGGTGGCGGCCACCGCAGCGATGTCCTTCTTGTCGACCCGGGCCTCCAGCATCGCCTCGGCCACGA
Organism: Actinomycetes bacterium; assembly: GCA_023437745.1. Taxonomy (GTDB): domain Bacteria; phylum Actinomycetota; class Acidimicrobiia; order Acidimicrobiales; family Microtrichaceae; genus JAEZFI01. The sequence goes on along the minus strand of JAEZFI010000162.1, from coordinate 2,202 downwards.
CCGGCACCATCAGGTCCAGGTGCGCACGACTGGCGATCTCCGGCACGACGCCGCCGTAGCGGGCGTGGAGGTCGATCTGCGACGACACGACGGAGCTCATGACCGTCCTGGCCCCGGCCACCACCGCCGCGGCGGTCTCGTCGCAGGAGGTCTCGATGCCGAGGATGGGCGCGTCCACGTCGATCACCGCCACAGCCTACGGCCTCCCCGATTGGGCCAGGCCAGCTCCGGTCAGGTTCGCTCGCGGGCTCGCTGCTTGCACTCCGCTACCTGGCCGGGCGCCCTGGGAATCCGGCCGTCAGGAGGGGCGGGTCGAGCGAGGCGGCGATCTCGTCGATGCGCGCCTGGTAGTCATCGCTCAGCAGGTGGTGCGCCCACATGATCAGCGCGTCCTCGCCCACGTCGGCGTAGTAGCCGGGACGGACGCCGCCGGGGGCGAAGCCGAACCGGCGGTACATCTCCTGCGCCGCGTGGTTCGACATCCGCACCTCCAGCGTGAGGTCCTCGACCCCGGCCGAACGGCACGCCTCGACCAGCACCAGCAGGATTCGGGTGCCGATGGCCCGCCGGTGGTGCACCGGATCCACGGCGATGTTCGTGACGTGCGCCTCGAACCCGGTCAGCATCACGCCGCCGAAGCCCACGACCACCGAGCGGTCGATGGCCACGACGTAGAAGCGGGACGCCGGCAACTTCAGCTCGCCGGCGAACAGGTTCTGCGACCAGGGACGGTGGTTGGTCTGCTGCTCGATCCGCACCACTCCGCGAAGGTGGCGACGCCGCATCGGGCTGATCACCACCTCGCCGAGGCTGGCCTCGGCCACGGCGCCCGAGCCGTCGGTCACGCGTCCTCGCGGGTCACCCAGTTGATCTCGGCGTCGGGCTTGCGGAGGTACAGCGGCTCGACCTCCGACGGCTGGCTGAACTGCTCCCGCAGGCCGCGGGCGTGGGCCAGCTGCACGAGCGACGCCGCCGACGGGTACGAGAAGCCGACGTCGGCCAGCTCCACCTTCGAGAGGCCGTCGAACGTCTCGATGTAGCGGTGGGCGCCGTCGCCCACGAGCAGGATGTCCTCACCCACGGCGAGGAGCTCCGACGCGAGGTCGTCCGGGCTGCCCACCGAGTGCTCGCCCAGGCGTTGGATGCCGCCCGGGACCTGCCGGTAGAAGGCGTAGTAGAGCTCGCCCCGGCGGGCGTCGATCGCGGCCGCGATGAGGCGCTGTGTGAACCGCACCGGGAACGCGACCAGGTCGAGGCTGGGCACGCCGATCATCGGCACGCCGAGCGCGTGCGCGAGCGCCTTCGCCGTGGCGATGCCGACGCGCATGCCGGTGAAGAGGCCCGGGCCGATGTCGACCGCGACGATCGAGATCTCGGACAGGTCGATCTTCGCCTGGTCGCAGATGAACTGGATCTGCGGGACCACGCTCTCGGCGTGCCGCTTCCCCTTCGCCGACTGCGCGAGGGCGAGCACGCCCTCGTGGCCGCCGATGGCGCAGCCCGCCTGCACGGTGGCCGTCTCGATGCCGAGGATCAGCACGACGTCTCTTCTTCCATCCAGGGGCGGAGCGCGGTGTGGAGCGCTCGCTGCCGGGCGCTCCACCGGTGGCCGGTGCACGTCAGCTCGATGACCCGCTCGTCGTCGTCGTCGCCCAGGGCGATGCGGACGTCGAGGTGGTCGGTGCCCAACATGGGCAGGATCCGGTCCCCCCACTCGATCAGCGTGACGGCGTCGTCGTCGAGGAGCTCGCCGAGGCCGAGGTCCGCCACCTCCTCGAGCTGCGCGAGGCGGTACACGTCGAGGTGGTAGAGGTCGAGCCGCCCGGTGTACGACCGCACGATCGTGAACGTCGGGCTCGTGATCTGCTCGTCGATGCCGAGGCCCCGCCCGACACCCTGCGTGAAGGTGGTCTTGCCGGCACCGAGGTCGCCGGTCAGCACCACCACGTCGCAGGGCCGGAGGAGCTCGGCGATCGCCGCGGCGAGCGCCGCCGTGGCCTCGGCCGAATCGGTGCGGGCGCGGATGCTCACGGCGCTCACCCTACCGATCCGGCCGGGGGCTCCGGTCGCCGTGCCGGGGGTCGCGGAGCCCCGTCCATCTACCCTGTCCCGATGCGCGCCGCTCCGCTCCGACTCCTGTTGGCGGCGGTCGCCGTGCTGACGGTCCTCCCGGCGACCGCCACGTCGTCGGCTGCGCAGGCA
>JAEZFI010000146.1 GCA_023437745.1 Actinomycetes bacterium | reverse complement strand
GCCGTGGCTGGCGCCCGACCCGCCCGCTGCGCTGCGACGTCTGTCCGCCGGCCGTGACCCGCTCTACCGCGAGGTCGCCGACCTGGTGCTCGAGGCGGGGGAGGCGTCGCCGTCCCAGCTCGCTCGTCGCATCCTGGCGGCCGTCGCACCGGCGTGACCCGCCACGCGCCGCACGGTGACGTCCGAGTCGTGTCAGGCGCGGTGGAAGTGATCGGTCAGCGACGTCAGCGCGAGCAGCTTCTCGAGGGCGTCCGGCACGTTGGTGAGCGTCAGGTCGACCGAGAGGCCGGCGCGGACGAGCGCCCTCACGCCCGAGGAGTCCATGAACGTGACGTCGCGGAGGTCCACCAGCACCGGTGTGCCCCCGGCGCCGGCGTCGGTGATCTGCTGCTGCATCGCATCCGCCGTGGCGATGTCGATCTCACCGAGGGGCCGGACGACCGACGGGGTGATGTCGACGGACATGTGGCGGAGTATGCCAAGAGAAGCGCCACCGGTCCATGATCGAGGGCAGTTCCGGGCGCGAAGTGGGTAACCGTGTCGCATGGACGAACGACCATCGGCCCCCCACCGGGAACACGCAGCGACGAGGGTCCTCCACTGCGGCATCGGGTCCCCCCGTGAGGCCAGGCAGTTCGTGGGCGACGTGCTCGCCTCGTGGGGGTGCGCCGCGTCCAAGGACGTGGCGCAGCTGATGGTGAGCGAGCTCGTCACGAACGCGGTGCTCCACGGGCACTGCTTCGAGTCCACGGTGACCGTGACCGACAGCGCCGGTGCGGTGAAGATCGCCGTGACCGACCCCGAACCGAGTCCGCCGAGGGTCGCGGACGCAGGACCCCTCGTGCCGGGGGGTCAGGGGATGCACATCGTCGACTCGCTGTCCGAGCGCTGGGGCGTCGAGCCGTGCCCGGACGGCAAGTGCGTCTGGTTCGAGGTGGGCCGCTCGGCCCGCTGAGCCGATCAGGCCGGCAGGGGCGGAGTGCTCGCGGCGTAGCCGTGCTCGACGATCATCCGACCGACGTCCTCGTAGTCGGACCGGTCCGCCGGCGCCCACGTCGCCAGGCCGTCCACGTAGCGGTTGAACATGCAGAAGGCGGCGGCGATCAGGACGGTGTCGTGGATCTCGACGTCGGTCGCACCCTCGGCCCGGGCCGCGGCGATGTCCGCCTCGGTCACCGAGAGCCCGCCCTGCTGGACCTTCGACGCCACCGCCAGGAGTGCACGCAACTTGGGGCTCACCGGGGCGGTCGCGGGGTTCGCGACCATGGCGTCCACGACGTCCCACCCGTCGTCGAGCTGCAGCGCTGCGAACGTCGCATGCGACGTGTGGCAGAAGTGGCAGTTGTTGAGCTTCGAGACGTGCGCAGCGATGAGCTCGCGCTCGCCGCGTGTGAGCGAGCTCTCGCCCCGGAGCAGGACCTCGGCGAGGTCGTTCAGCGGCCGTGCCGTCTCCGGGCGGAAGTGCATCGGTCCGAGGATCCCCGGGATCCCCTCCGGCAAGGTGATGTGTGGCATGGCTGTCGTCCCCCCGACGATCGGCGAAGCGAGCATGATAGGTGCTCCTGAAGTTTGGCGCTCGCCGCGTCGCGACGGATGCTCGCTGCGCGCGTCGGGTAGGAAGTGCACACTGCCGCTGACTGCGGCCCGACGCGGAGAACCACCATGAGCGACGATCAGCAGCGGACCGCCGAGGCGATCGACCCCGACGAACTGGGCGACGATCCCGAGGGCGACCTCGAGTTCCCTCCGGAGCGCCCACTCGGGCTCTCCGATGCCGCCGGTCTGGACGGCGAGATGGACTCCGTCGAGGACCGCCAGCGACGCGAGCAGCGGGGACCGGACGACCAGGAGGACGGGATGCGGCTCACGTCGTCGACCGACCTCCTCGCCGACGACGAGGCCGACCTGGTCGGTGGCTCGGCGAGCGCCGAGGACCTCTCGGCCGAGGAGGCCGCCGTCCACCTGACGGCGGACCCGACGTTCCGGGAGGACGACAGCTACCTGGAGCGCTGAGCGGTCATCTCAGCCCCACCAGGCGAGCCCCTTGGGCGTGTTGAACGCCGGGCACGGGGATCGGCGAACCGTGCGCTTGCCCACCCGGACCGTCTTCGGCGCGCACACGAAGTAGATGAAGTAGACGAGCCGGATCCACCCCGAGATGTCCCCGGCGCTCTGGAGCTGGGGGACCGGCGGCAGATGGGACGCCCCCGGAGGGGTCCCGATCGAGCGTTGGCCGACGTCGACCTGACCCGTCGAGTACGCCGTGGACGACGCGCCGGACGGGTTCCTGAGCGTGACGTTCACCCAGTACGCACCGGGGGGCGTTCCCGTCGAGGTCCACGGGACCGTGTTGACGCCCGCCGACACCGGCAGGTTCGTGGCGACGCGCACCACACCGCCGTTGGCGGGGTTGCGGTCGTCGTCGATCTCGATGTCGGCGACGGTGCCGGGTGTCCAGGTCCTGTCCTCGAACCGGACGACGAACCCGGGGGACGCGTCCTCGTTCCGCAGCAGCTTGAAGTCGCTGATGTGCCAGCCGCGCGAACCCCTGTCCTCGTGCGGGTCGAAGCGGATCTGGTCGATGTAGGGCGCCTGCGGGTTGCCCCACCCGAACGGCGCGGGGTTGCCGGCCGGGTCGAGGATCGCGTGGTGGGGTGAGGTCCGCAGGTCGACCTCGTAGGTGTTCTCGCCGGTCATCACGACCAGGTCGTCGCTGATCTGGTACGCCCCAGGAGGTGCACCGTGGAGGTGCCACATCAGGCGGGCGTTCATGCCGCCGCCCGGTGCGTCCTCGAGTCCCCACGGCCCGTCGTAGCGGACCGTGAACACGGCCTTGTGGTACAGCGTCGAGTCGATCGAGGCGCCGTTGAGGTTCAGGTAGAGCGCCGGGTCGTTCACGGTCGGCCCCGCCGTCGAGCCGTGACCCCACCCGTCCGCCACGCTGAAGTTCGCGTTGGCCACGCCGTACGCGTCCGTCACCTGCTCGAAGTCCCAGGGGTCGCCGCGGACCTCGGTGGCCCAGTCGCCGCCACCGCCGGCGCTGGGGGAGAGGACCCAGGGCGTGGGCCGTGAGGCGGACGGCATGTCGACCCACGCGCTCGAGCCGGACGTGGTCCCGCCGTCGCGGGTGAAGAACCTGGTGATGGTGCCGGGCCGCAGGATGCCGGCGGACACCGCGACGTTCCGGTTCGTGCCGATCCGCCCGACGAGGTTCTCGGCGTGGCCGTTCGCCTGGGACCACAGCTCCGTGCCGCTGCCACCACCGGCGGCCACGGTCACGTTGATGTTCGCCGCCGGCTCGTAGATGCGGACGTCGTCGATCGTGAGGGTCGGCTTGTTCGGGACGTTGAACGCGGGCGAGAGGTAGAGGTACTTGACGAGGCCCGCCCAGGGCGTGCCGGCCACGGGGGGAGCGCCACCCGGCACCACCTCGAAGTCCGCCGACCCGGTCATGTCCAGGTCGTAGGTGTGCCAACCGGCCACGAGGTTGAAGTACTTCGTCCCGTCGACGCAGCCCGGCTCCAGACAGGTGCGGAACCCGAGCGCGGCGGCCGCGTTCTCCGACGAGTGCATCCGGATCGAGATGCGCCGGTACTTGCCGGCATCGAGCGGGATCGCTCGGGGGTCCCGGTTGGTGCGGGTCGGGTACGAGCCGTCGTCGGTCCGCAGCAGGAAGATCTGGCCGGAGCCCGCCACGGTCAGCAGACCGTTGCCCATCGAGGCGGAGCCGCCCTGGACCATGTGCCGTGGCGTCGTGTCGAAGTCGTACACCGAGTCGAAGTCCATGGCGTCGCCGACCTCGTGGGTGAAGTACTCGCCCGGCGCCGTCACCGAGGTCCGGTCGACGCTGACCGCCGGTGCCGCGGACGCAGCGGGGAGGTCGGCGAAGAACGCGACGGCGACGATCGCGGCCACCGCGGTGCTCCGGCGGTGGACGGTCCGCCGGGCCGCAGGTCGGACGGTCGTGATCGTGCGGTGCGGTGCGGTGCGTGATCGCAGGTCCACGAAGGGGCCTCCCTGACGGCGAGCGGTGTGCGGCAACTGTGGTTGTCGACCTCGTGGCGGCACGGCTTGAGCGTGGCCTCGACGCAGGGGATCCGTCGCGGAGCGGGTCGGGGGGCGGGCCCCGGGGCGGGGTCAGCGCCTCACGGTATCGTGGCCGGATGGCGAATCCGTCGAGCGGTCCCGATCCCAAGTCGCGCTGGAAGGATCAGTTCGACGCCTCGAAGCTCCTCGAGGAGCCGTTCGAGACGATGTCGGGCATCCCCGTCGAACCGGTCTACGGGCCCGACGACGGCGAGTTCCCCGGCGTCGCCCCGTACACCCGGGGTCCGTACGCCTCGATGTACCGGTCCAAGCGCTGGACCATGCGGATGTTCGCCGGCTTCGGCACCGCCGTCGACACCAATGCACGGTTCCGGGACCTCCTCGCGAACGGAGGCGACGGGCTCTCGACCGCGTTCGACCTCCCCACGCTGATGGGCTGCGACTCCGACGACCCGATGTCGCTGGGTGAGGTGGGCCGGTGCGGCGTCGCCGTCGACACGATCGACGACATGGTCGACCTGTTCGCCGGCATCGATCTGGAGCAGACGACCACGTCGATGACGATCAACGCCCCCGCCGCGCCGATCTTCGCCATGTTCGTCGCCGCGGCAGAGGGGTCCGGCGCCGACCGTGCCCGGATCGGCGGCACGCTCCAGAACGACATCATGAAGGAGTTCCAGGCGCAGAAGGAGTTCGTGTACCCGCCGCGGCCGTCGCTGCGGCTCGTCGCCGACTCCATCCGCTTCTGCGCCGAGGAGATGCCGCGGTGGCACCCGATCTCGGTGTCGGGCTACCACATCCGCGAGGCGGGGTCGACGGCGGCCCAGGAGCTGGCGTTCACCCTCGCCAACGGGTTCGCCTACGTGGAGCTGGGCCGCCGGGCGGGGCTCGACGTCGACGCGTTCGCGCCCCGGCTGAGCTTCTTCTTCAACGCACACGTCGACTTCTTCGAGGAGATCGCGAAGTGCCGGGCAGCGCGGCGCATCTGGCACCGCTGGATGGGCGAGCGCTACGGCGCCACCGCGGAGCGGTCGCTGCAGCTCCGGTTCCACACCCAGACGGCCGGCGTGTCGCTGACCGCCCAGCAGCCGGAGGTGAACATCGTGCGCACGGCGATCGAGGCACTCGCCGGTGTCCTCGGCGGCACGCAGAGCCTGCACACCAACTCGATGGACGAGACGCTGGCCCTCCCCACGGAGAAGTCCGCTCGGATCGCGCTGCGCACGCAGCAGGTCATCGCCCACGAGACCCGCGTGACGAACGTGGCCGACCCGCTGGGCGGCTCGTGGTACGTCGAGGAGCTCACCGACGAGATGGAGCGCCAGGCGGAGGAGCTCTTCGCCCACATCGAGGCGCTGGGCCAGGGGTCGATGCTGGACGGCGTGGTGCTGGGCATCGAGGAGGGCTGGTTCCAGGGCGAGATCGCCGACGCCGCCTACGAGCTGGAGCGGAAGCTCAACGACGGTCGCCATGTGATCGTCGGCGTCAACGCCTTCACCGAGGGCAACGACGAGCCGCAGCCCGACATCCTCTACATCGACGCCGAGATCGAGGAGATGCAGCGCAAGCGCCTCGCCACGGTGAAGCAGGACCGGGACGGCGCGGCGGTCGACGCGTCGCTGGCGGCGCTGAAGGCCGACGCGGCCGACCCCGAGGTCAACCTGATGCCGGCGCTGCTCGACGCCGCCCGGGCCCGTGCCACACTCGGCGAGCAGATGGCGGCGATGGGCGAGGTGTTCGGACGATGGGAAGAGACACCGCAGATATGACGGACCTGTTCGGCGACGTGACCCGCTCCAAGGGTCGGGTGCTCCTGGCGAAGCTGGGGCTCGACGGCCACGACCGCGGCGTCAAGGTGGTCGCCCGGATGCTGCGAGACGCCGGCTTCGAGGTGATCTACACCGGCCTCCGCCAGACGCCCGAGACGGTCGTCGCCGCGGCCATCGACGAGGACGTCGACGTCATCGGGCTGTCGATGCTGTCGGGTGCCCACCTGGCGCTGGTGCCGCCCGTGGTCGAGGGGCTCCGGGCCCGAGGCGCGCACATCCCTGTGGTCGTCGGCGGCATCGTCCCGGACCGGGACATCCCGACGCTCACCGAGGCCGGGGTGGCCGCGGTGCTGGCCCCGGGGACCTCGGCCGAGACCCTCGCCGACGTCGTCGCCGGCGTGATGGTCCCGCACTGACCCGTCCCGTTCTCGTCCCGTTCCCGTTCTGTTCCAGGCAGAGCAGCGCCAGCGATGCTCTGCCTGGAACAGAACGGGAGGATCCCGTCAGGCCGTGGGGGCCCGGCGGCGCCAGGTGTAGTTCACGTTGAGGAAGTAGTTGCTCACGAGGGCGACCGACATCCCGATGACGTGGTGGAGGTAGCGGGCCGGCTCGCGGCCGATGGCGTTCCAGCCCCAACCTGTCGACTGGAGGAACTGGAACACGCCGAGGTTGATCACCAGGCCCAGCACCGAGACGCACTCGAACAGGAGGAAGCCGAAGGGCATCTGCCGCACCGAGAACCGGCGCTCCCAGAAGGTGAAGGTGTTGTTCAGCAGGAAGTTCCAGACGATCGCCGCCTGGATGCCGAGGAGGACGGACCACTCGACCGGGTCGATCCAGTCCGAGATGCCCGTGCGGAACGACGGGAGGCCGATGATCTCGCCCAGGGTGAACACCGCGAGGTTGACGAACGCGCCGGACGCGCCGACCAGGGCGTACAGCACGAGCTGACCTTTGATCTGGCGGCCGAGGCGCAGTTCCACGACGGCGAGCAGGTAGGAGCGGATCACGCTCGGCGACATCTTCGTCTCGCCGTGGACCCGGTTGCGGAACGTGTAGCCGACCTCCGAGACGGCGAGGCCCGAGCCTCGCCGCCCGATGAACTCGAGCAGGATCTTGAAGCCGCGGGGGTTCACCGTCGGGCCGCATCGCTGGTAGGCGTCGCGTGAGATCGCGAAGAACCCGCTCATCGGGTCGCTCACCGGCACCCGCAGCAGCAGCCGGGCGATGAGCGTGGCGACCCACGACACGAACCGGCGAGCGGTGGACCAGTCCCCGTAGCTCCCGCCGTCCGCCGCTCGGGTGCCGACCACGACGTCGGCGTCGCCGGACCGGACGCGGTCGACCATCTCGGGCAGGATCCGCTCGTCGTGCTGCAGGTCCGCGTCGATGACGGCGATGACGTCGCCCCGCGCCGCGCTCATGCCGGCGAGGACCGCCTGGGACAGGCCCGGATCGCCGAACCGCCGGATCACGTGGAGGTGAGGGCGCTGCTCCGCCAGCTTCTCGGCGACCTCCCACGTGTGATCCGGGCTGTCGTCGTCCACGATGATGATCTCGTGGGGCGTCCCCTCGAGCGCCGACTCGAGCGCCTCGACGAGCGGTTCGACGTTGTCCGCCTCGTTGAACGTCGGGCTGACGACCGAGACGAGTCGCTCAGCGGACCTGCGGTCACCGCTGCGCCGTTCGCCGGTCCGCCGCTCGCGCTCGGGCGGGGCTGTGGCCTCGTTGATGGGGTCGACAGCCATCGCCCGGACGGTAGCGTCCGGTCCCATGTGCGGACGATTTGTGTCGGCCTCGCCGCCCAGCGAGATCGCTCGCTACTTCGGGGTGACCGAGACCGCCGACGTCGAGTCCAGGGCCAACTACAACGTGGCCCCCACGACGGACGTCTGGGTGGTGCACGCCGACGGCGGCGTCCGCCGGCTCGACCCGTTCCGGTGGGGTCTGCTCCCTCACTGGGCGAAGGACATGTCCATCGGCTCGAAGATGATCAACGCCCGCGCCGAGACCGTGATGACGAAGAACGCGTTCAAGTCGAGCTTCGCCAAGCGCCGGTGCATCGTCCCGGCCGACGGCTTCTACGAGTGGAGGCCGCTGGCGGCGAGGGAGCGGCGCAAGCAGCCGTACTTCATCCACCGGCCCGACGGCGAGCCGTTCGCCTTCGGTGGGCTGTGGTCGGAGTGGCGGGGCAAGGACCCGCACGGCGAGGACGTCACGGTCCGCACCACGACCATCATCACCGGTGAGGCCAACGAGAAGATGGCCGAGCTGCACGACCGGATGCCGCTGATCCTCCCGCCGTCGGCGTGGGAGGAGTGGCTCGACCCGGCGCAGACCGACGTCGAGTCGATCGGCCGGTTCCTCGTCCCGGCGCCGCCCGAGATCATCGAGTTCCACCCGGTGACGTTCGACGTGAACAACGTGCGGAACAACGACGAGCACCTCGTGGAGCCCTCTGAGGGCGACGCGGCGGAGCAGCCGACGCTGCTCTGACGTATCCCCGTTCTGTGTCGTCAGACGCGCCAGATCTGGCGCGTCCCACGACACAGAACGAGTGGTGGGTCAGCCGGGGGTGGGGTGACCGGCGGCGGCGAGGGCGCCGCGGATCCGGTCGGCCATCTCGTCGAGCGCCGCGGGATCGGCGTGGTGGTCGGCCTTGCCGAAGTCGAGGTCGGCTTCGGAGCGGATCGGGATGAGGTGGATGTGGCAGTGCGGCACCTCGAGGCCCGCCACGATCAGGCCGACTCGCTCGCAGTCGAGCTCGGCGTCGAGCAGGCCGCCGATGACGTGGGCGACCCGGTTCACCTCGTTCCACAGGTCGAGGGGGACGTCGGTCCACCTGTCGATCTGCTCGACCGGGACCACCAGGACGTGCCCGGGACGGATCGGCGCGATGGTCAGGAACGCCACCACGTCGTCGCTCCGCCACACGAATCGTCCGGGCAGCTCGCCGGCGATGATGCGTGAGAAGACGGACGGCGCTGAGGAAGAGATCGGTTCGGCCACTGCCGCATCGTACGATGCCGGGCATGCCGGAGCTCTTCGAACACCCGGAGGGGACGAGTCTCGGTGACGTCGAGGTCGATCGGCTGCTGACGGTCCCGAACCTCATCACGACGGTGCGCCTGCTGTGCGTCCCGTTGTTCCTCGTGCTGCTCTTCGGGCGGGACAGCCGGGGGTGGGCGGCGTTCCTCCTCGGCACCCTCGGCGCGACCGACTGGGTCGACGGCTACATCGCCCGGCGGTTCAACCAGTCGTCGACCTTCGGGAAGATGTACGACCCCACCGTGGACCGCTTCATGCTCGTCGTGGCGATCGTGGCGATCATCGTCGACGGGTCGGTGCCCCTCTGGTACGCCGGCGTGATCCTCACGCGAGAGGTGATCGTGTCCCTCTGGGTCGTGTTCATCACGGCGAACGGCGCCAAGCGGATGAACGTCACGTGGTGGGGCAAGGTCGGGACCTTCGCCAACATGTGCGCGTTCCCCTGGTTCCTCTTCGCCAACGAGACCTCGTGGACGCAGGGCTGGCAGGACTTCTGGACCGTCGCCGCCTACTGCGCGGCGATCCCCGGCATCGTGTTCTCGCTGCTCGCGGCGTACCAGTACTTCACGCTCGGGCGGGTCGCGCTGGCCGAAGGTCGCGCCGAGCACGCCGCACGGGCCGGCGCCTGATCCCTCCGTTCCTTCTGGGTCGATTCGACCGCGCCGGGCGCGGCTTCGTCGACGCAGAACGCTCGACGGGCGGGCCGAGCCGCCCGCCATCGTCGCTGACCGGGGTCGGTCTGTCCCAGGGTGCCCAGGGGTAACGTGCCCGGCGTGAAGGCAGTGATCATGGCCGGCGGCGAGGGGACCAGGCTGCGGCCGCTCACCTCGAACTCACCCAAACCGATGATGCCGCTGGTGAACCGTCCGATGATGGAGCACATCGTCGGGTTGCTCCGCCAGCACGGGTTCGACGAGATCGTCGTGACCGTCGCCTTCATGGCCAACGCGATCCGGAACTACTTCGGCGACGGTTCCGAGTTCGGCGTCAAGATGGTCTACGCCTCCGAGGACACGCCGCTCGGCACCGCGGGCTCCGTCCGCAACGCCATGGAGCAGCTCGACGACACGTTCCTCGTGATCTCCGGCGACGTGCTCACCGACGTGGACCTCACGTCGATCGTCGCCGAACACCGCCGGACCGGAGCGATGGCGACGATCGGGCTGGTCGCGGTCGAGAACCCGCTCGAGTTCGGCATCGTGATCACGAAGGAGGACGGCTCGATCGAGCGCTTCCTCGAGAAGCCGACCTGGGGCGAGGTCTTCACCGACACCATCAACACCGGCATCTACGTGCTCGAGCCCGGCATCTTCGACTACATCGAGGCCGACCGGCAGGTGGACTTCTCGAGCGAGGTGTTCCCGCAGCTGCTCGCCGACGGCAAGCCGCTGTTCGGCGCGGTCGCCGAGGGCTACTGGGAGGACGTGGGCACGCTCGACGCCTACGGCAAGGCCCACCAGGACATCCTCGACGGCAAGGTGAAGCTGACGATCCCCGGCTTCGAGGTGTCCGACGGCGTGTGGATCGGCGAGGGTGCCGAGGTGCACCCCGACGCCGACGTGCGTGGGCCTGCCGTGATCGGCGACAACGCGTTCGTCGACGCCGGCGCGGTGCTCGGGGAGTACGTCGTGCTGGGCACCGGTGCGCGGCTCGGGGCGAACAGCGAGCTGGAGCGCACGGTCGTCGGCGACAACGCCTTCCTGGGCGAGGCGGTGAAGCTGCGCGGCACGATCGTGGGCCGCAGCTCGGACCTCCGCCGCGCGGTGCGCTGCGAGGAGGGCGTGGTCCTGGGCGACGAGGTGTTCGTCGGCGAGGACGCGGTCATCGCCTCGAACGTGAAGGTGTACCCGTTCAAGACCGTCGAGGCGAACGCCGTCATCAACTCCTCGATCGTGTGGGAGTCCAAGGGCGCGCGCACCCTGTTCGGGCGGGACGGCGTGATGGGCCTGGCCAACGTCGACATGACGCCCGAGCTGGCGACCAAGGTGGCGCTGGCCTTCGCCACGTCGCTCAAGAAGGACACGACGGTGGTGTGCAGCCGCGACTCGTCGCGGTCGGCGCGGATGCTGAAGCGGGCGCTGATGGCGGGCCTCAACGCCGGCGGGGTGAACGTGCTCGACCTCGAGGTCGCCACGGTGCCGGTCACCCGGTTCGTGTGCCGGCAGGCCAACGTGTCGGCCGGCCTCACCGTCCGGCTCGCCGAGGGTGATCCCGACCAGGTCCTGATCCGCTTCTTCGCCGAGGACGGCGCCGACCAGCAGCCCGAGGTCCGGCGCAAGATCGAGCGGCTCTTCGCCCGGGAGGACTTCCGCCGGGTCCGCCCCGCCGACATCGGGGAGATCGGGCTCCCGCCCCGCGCCCTCGAGCAGTACGCCGTGGCGCTCGAGTCGATCGTGGACATCGAGACCATCGCGGCGCACGGCTTCAAGGTGGTGGTCGACTACGGCTACGGGTCGGCGTCGCTGGCGATGCCGAGTGTGCTGGCGAAGCTCGGCGCCGAGGTGCTGGCGGTGAACCCGTACACCTCGACGGCGGGGATGCTCAACTTCGACCTGGAGGCGCAGGCGGCGGCGGTCGCCAAGCTGGTCGTGGCGTCCGGGGCGGACCTCGGCGCGGTCATCGATCCGTCCGGTGAGCAGCTGACGCTGATCGACGACGCGGGCCATGTGCTCTCCACTGGCGAGGCGCTGTACTGCATGCTCGACCTCGTCACGGACCGGATGATGGGTGACAAGGTGGCGCTCCCGGTCGCGGCCAGCCGCCGTGCCGCTGACATGCTGGCGGAGCGCGGGTTCTCGGTGCGGTGGACCCAGATGAGCCCTGTCGCCCTCTCGTCGGCGGCGGAGGAGTCGGGCGTCGGCTTCGCTGCGGACCTCGACGGCGGGTTCATCATCCCGGGCTTCATCCCCGCCATCGACGGCGTCGCCGCGTTCGTGAAGGTCCTCGACCTGCTGGCCGTCCGCCGCGAACCGCTGTCGAAGCTCGTCGGTGGCGTGCCGCCGATGCACGTCGTCCACGAGCGGGTGGTCACCCCGTGGGAGTCGAAGGGCACCGTCATGCGCTCGCTCGTCGAGCAGAACAAGGGTCGTGACATCGAGCTCGTCGACGGCGTGAAGGTGTTCCACGACCGCGGCTGGGCCCTCATGCTCCCCGACCCCGAGGAGCCCCTCACGCACATCTGGGCCGAGGGCGACTCGCCGAGCGAGGCCAGGTCGCTGGCCCAGGAGTACTCGCGCCGGGTCCGCCAGATGGCCCGCTGAGGGCGGATCGACGGGGTTCCACCGCAGCGGTCCGGGTCAGTGGCGAAGGCCCCGAGCGGTTCAGGTAGCGTTCGCGCCATGAACATCCCCGAGGATCTCCGGTACTCGTCGGATCACGAGTGGGCTCGGGTCGAAGGCGACTCGATCCGGATCGGCATCACCGACTACGCACAGGACCACCTGGGCGACGTGGTCTTCCTGCAGCTGCCCGAGGTGGGTTCCTCGGTCGACGCTGGCGCCACGTTCGGGGAGGTCGAGTCGACCAAGTCCGTCTCCGACCTGTACTCGCCGATCTCCGGAGAGATCGTCGAGGTGAACTCCGAGCTCGAGTCCGATCCTCAGCTGGTGAACCGTGACCCGTACGGCGACGGTTGGATCTGCCTCATCCGTGCGGCCGCGTCGGACCTGGACGGTGCCACGATGGATGCGGCGGCGTATCGCAACCTCACCTCGGACTGATCCGAACGGATGGAGGATCGGACCTGTCCCGAATGTGGCGCCACCGTCCCGGCGGGCGGCAACTTCTGCACGGTGTGCGGCGCCGCGATCGAGGAGGCGCCCGACGACCGCACGGAGCAGCTGTCGGCGATCGTGACGGATGCCGACGGGCCGCCGGTCCTCGTCGTCGTCAAGGGTGAGAACGCCGGGTCGCGCTTCGCCCTGTCCGCTGCTCGCGTCACCATCGGCCGCCACCCCGACTCCGACATCTTCCTCGACGACGTGACCGTCTCCCGCCGGCACGCCGAGGTGCTCCACTCCGGTCCGGCCTACGAGGTCACCGACGTGGGATCGCTCAACGGGACTTATGTGAACGGCGAGCGCATCGACCGGGCCGTGCTGCGCACCGGCGACCAGGTCCAGGTGGGGAAGTTCCGCTTCGTCGTGATCGGGGCCAGCGATGCCGGCACCTGACGCGCCGCCGTCGGCGGGGGAGCACCTCTCGATCGGTGAGGTCCTGTCGCTCCTGCGTGAGGAGTTCCCCGACATCACGATCTCGAAGATCAGGTTCCTCGAGAGCCAGGGGCTGATCGTCCCCGAGCGGACGCCGTCCGGGTACCGCAAGTTCTTCGGCCCGGACATCGAGACCCTGCAGTGGGTGCTCCGCCAGCAGCGAGACCACTTCCTGCCGCTGAAGGTGATCAAGACGAAGCTCGACGCCCGACGCGGCGCCAGCGCCGCGCCCGACCTGTCCGGCACCGACGACCAGCCCTCGCTCTTCGGCGGTGGGCTGGGTCCGGCGCCGGCGGGTGATCATGCCCCGTCGGACCCGACGTCGGACCATCCGGGCGTGGCCGACCCCGTCGACCACCCCCGCGAGGGCGGTGAGGTCGTGGCGGACGTGATCGCCGCAGCGCTGGCGCCCACGAAGCCCGCGTCGTCGCGTGGCCCCGACCGCTCGCAGGGCGGCGCCGCGGCGGGAACGCACGCGCCGAAGCGCCCGTCGACCGAGGAGCCGGCAGCGTCAGCGGGGG
>JAEZFI010000103.1 GCA_023437745.1 Actinomycetes bacterium | reverse complement strand
CCCGCCGCCGGGCCCCCCCCCCCCCCCCCCGCCCCCCCCCCCCCCCCCACAGAACGGGTCGCGTCGGGGGGCTCAGGCGGACAGGAGGCGACCGAGGAGCTCGTGGCCGGGGACCACGGCGGCGTCGGCGACGCCTCGCTCGGTGTAGGTCCCACCGGGCCCGGGGTTCGTCGAGTCGACGAGGAGGTACGGCACGGGGTCGGGGGTGTGCGTCTTGAGGTCGAGGGGGGTGGCGTGGTCGGGCAGGAGGAGCAGCCGCCAGGGGCCCATCTCGTCGAGGCCTTCCACCAGCCCGGCGAGGATCCGGGAGTCCCAGTTCTCCAGCGCGCGGACCTTCTCCTCCGCATTGCCGGCGTGACCAGCCTCGTCCGTCGCCTCGACGTGCACCACGTACAGGTCGGCGCCGTCGCGCAGCCCGGCCAGCGCGGCGTCACGCTTGCCCTCGTAGTTGGTGTCGTACCAGGCGGTGGCACCCTCGACGACGGGGAGGTCCATCTCGGCGAGCACGCCGAGGCCGCGGACGAGGTCGACCGCCGTCACGATCCCGCCGTGCAGGCCGTACCGCTCCCTGAACGTCGGCATGGTCGGCTGGAAGCCCTGGCCCCACAGCCACACCTGGTTGGCCTTGGTGTCGAACCGCCCGACGATGTCCCGGCTGGCCTCCATCACCTCGGTGAGACGAGCCGCCGCCGGTCCGGTGGGCCACACCGCCGGCTGATCGGTGAGGTCGTGGGGCGGCACGCAGTCGGCGTCGATCCAGTCCCCCGGCGCCACCATGATGTGGCGGTACTGCACGCCGGGGTGGAACTCGAGGTCGGAGCCCGCACCGCGGCCCAGCTCGGCGTCGAGCGCGGCGAGCACCTCGGTCGCCACCTCGTCGGTCGGGTGACCCCCGGCGAAGTCGACCATGGTGCCGTCGTCGCCCACGGTGACGAGGTTGCAGCGGTACGCGAGGCGGTCGTCGGGGAGCTTCAGCCCCAGTGCCGCAGCCTCGATCGGGGCGCGACCGGTGTGGTAGGTCGCCGGGTCGTAGCCGAGGATCGACATGTTGCCCACGTCGCTGCCGGGGGGCATCCCGGGCGGGATCACCCCCGCTCTGCCCACCTCCCCACGGGCCGCCAGCGCGGCGAGGTTCGGCATCGACGCCACCTCGAGGGGCGTCCGCCCGTCGAGCGCGTCGGAGGGTTCGTCGGCACAGCCGTCGGGCACGCACACCACGTACTTCATCGCCCCAGTCTGGCAGGCCTCGCGCGGCGCCCCGGTTCTGGCAGGATCTGGCGATGGCACCGCCTCGGGGGATTCGGTCCGACTTCGCACGCTGGCGCGCTCGGAGGGCCGTGCCGGCCAGCCCGCGACCCTCGGGTCCGGCGCCGCGGGTCGCGATCCTCGGCGCCGGGATGAGCGGGATGTGCGCGGCCATCAAGCTCCGCGAAGCCGGCATCGAGGACATCACGATCCTCGACCGGTCCGACGGCGTCGGCGGCACCTGGAGGGACAACCACTACCCCGGCTCGGCCTGCGACGTGCCGTCCCACCTCTACAGCTTCAGCTTCGCCCGCAACCCCGACTGGTCTCGCAAGTTCTCACCGCAGTCGGAGATCCTCGCCTACTTCGAGAAGGTCGCCCGCGACTACGACCTGCTCCCCCTCTGCCGTTTCGGCGTCGAGGTCACGCGTGCGACGTGGGACGAGGGCCGCAGCGTCTGGCGGGTCGACCTCGCCGAGGGCGAGCCGATCGAGGCCGAGGTGTTCATCGCCGCGACCGGTCAGCTCAACCGCCCGTACGTCCCCGACCTGCCCGGGCTCGACTCCTTCGAGGGCACCACGTTCCACTCGGCCCGCTGGGACCACGACCACGACCTGAGCGGCGAGCGCGTGGCGGTCGTCGGCAACGGAGCGAGCGCCGTGCAGTTCGTGCCCCACGTGGTGAGGGACGCAGCGGCGGTCACCGTGTACCAGCGCTCCGCCAACTGGATCATCGAGAAGCCCGACCGTGAGTTCCGCCCGTGGGAGCGGTTCGCGTTCCGCCACGTCCCCGGCTGGGACCTCGCGTACCGGTTCAGCATCTGGGCCCGCTTCGAGACCCGCTTCACGCTGATGCGGCGAAAGAGCCTGCTGCGGAAGCTGATCACCCGGCTGGCCGTCCCCGAGTACGAGAAGCTGGTGGCGAAGGGCCTTCCCCGGGCCGCCGTCATCCCCGACTACCCCATCGGCTGCAAGCGGATCCTGATCTCGAACGACTACTGGCCGGCGCTCCTGCAGCCCAGTTCCGAGGTGGTCACGAACCCGATCGCCCGGATCCACCCGCACGGGGTCGAGACCGCGGACGGGACCGTCCGACCCACCGACGCGATCATCTTCGGCACCGGCTTCGAGACCACGAAGTTCCTCACACCGATCGAGGTGCGCGGACGTGACGGCGTGGACCTCCACGAGGAGTGGGCGAAGGGCGCGTCGGCGCATCTCGGCATGTCGATCAGCGGGTTCCCGAACCTGTTCGTCCTGTACGGCCCGAACACCAACCTGGGCCACAACTCGATCATCTTCATGACCGAGCGCCAGGTGGAGTACGTGGTGCAGTGCGTCGCGGACCTGTGGCGGTCGGGCGCCAAGTGGATGGACGTCCGGCCCGAGGTGATGCAGCGCTCCGACGCCGAGGTCCAGCGCCTCGCCGAGGACACGGTCTGGGTCGCCGGCTGCGACAGCTGGTACAAGACCGAGGAGGGCCGGCTCACCAACAACTGGCCGGACCACACCTACAACTACTGGCGGGCCACCCTCGACTCGGGCATCGCCGACTACGAGGTCAGCCGCGCGTGATCGCAGCGCGGACCCGGGCCTGGAGGGTCGGGAGGTCCGCAGGGAGCACCTCGTAGCGCTCGGGCCGGTCGTACAGATCGGCGAGGTGCTCGGGGAGCGGCGGCCGCTGACCGGTGGCCTGCTCCACGGCGTCGGGGAACTTCGCCGGATGCGCCGTCGAGAGGCAGATGGCCGGGGTGCCGCCTCCGAGCCCGAGCTGCTCGGCGACGCCGATCCCCACCGCGGTGTGCGGATCGACGAGCAGGCCCTGCTCCGACCACAGCCGTGACATCAGCGAGAGGCACGCGTCGTCGTCGTACCGACCGGCGGCGTAGTGCTCGCGCAGCCAGCCCAGGCGCTCCAGGTCGATCGACACCCGGCCTTCGGCCCGGAACTCGAGCATGAGGTCGGCGACGGCGACACCGTTGCGACCCAGCATCTCGAACAGCAGCCGCTCGAGGTTGGACGAGACCTGGATGTCCATCGACGGGCTGAGCGAGGGGACGACCTCGTGGATCTCCATGTCACCCGTGGTGAACAGCCGGGTGAGGATGTCGTTGTGGTTCGACGCCACGACGAGCTGGTCGACCGGCAGCCCCATCCGCATGGCCCCGTACCCGGCGAAGATGTTGCCGAAGTTGCCGGTGGGCACGCAGAAGCTGACCGGCCCGGGCTCACCGACGCGCTCGCGCACGGCCGTCGCGGAGGTCACGTAGTAGACGATCTGCGCCATGACCCGGGCCCAGTTGATCGAGTTCACGGCGCTGAGCGCGACCTCGCGACGGAACGGCTCGTCGGCGAACATCGCCTTCACGAGGTCCTGGCAGTCGTCGAAGGTCCCCTCGACGGCGATGTTGGTGACGTTGTCGTCCATCACCGTCGTCATCTGGCGGCGCTGCACCTCACTGGTGCGCCCGGCGGGGTGGAGGATCACGATGTCGATGCCGTGACGTCCCCGGACCGCCTCGATCGCCGCAGAGCCGGTGTCCCCCGAGGTGGCCCCGACGATCATCACGCGCTCGTCGCGACGCGCGAGCTCGTGCTCGAACAGGCGACCCACGAGCTGCAGCGCCACGTCCTTGAAGGCGAGCGTCGGCCCCCACGACAGCTCGGCCAGCCACCGGTTGTCGCCGAGCTCCACGACCGGGACGACGTCGGGCGACGAACCCTCCGGCGGGTGGAACGTGCCGTAGGCCTCGGCGCACATGGCCTCGAAGTCGGCGCGGTCGATCGAGCCCTCGACGAACGGCCACATGACGTCGGTCGCCACCGCCGCGTAGCCGCGGGACAGGTCGATCTCGGGGAGCGACGGCCACGCCTCGGGCACGTAGAGACCGCCGTCGGTGGCGAGGCCCTCGAGCAGCACGTCGGAGAAGTCGAGCTGCGCGGCGGCACCGCGGGTGCTGACGTACTTCACGACTCGATGACCCGCAGGACGGACCCGACGCTCTTCACGACGTCCAGCGCGGTGAGGTCGCGCAGCGTCGAGCGCACGTCGGCCTCCCGGGCGGAGTGCGTGATGAACACGAGGCGGGCGTCGCCACCCAGTCCTTCCTGCTCCATCGACTGGATCGACACGCTGTGCGCCCCGAACACGCCGGCGACGGCAGCGAGCACGCCGGGGCTGTCGGCCACGCGGAGGTTCAGGTAGAAGGGCGACGACAGCTCGTCGATCGGGCGGATGTGGCAGCGCTGGAGCTGCCCGACGCTGCCGGCGCCGCCCCGCCGCAGGTTGGACGCCGCATCGATCACGTCGCCGAGGACGGCGGACGCCGTGGGGAACCCGCCGGCGCCGCGCCCGTAGAACATGAGGTCGCCGACGGCGTCGCCCTGCACGAACACTGCGTTGAAGCTGTCGCGCACGGAGGCGAGCGGGTGCTCGTTCCGCACCATCGCCGGATGCACCCGCACGGCCACGTCGCCGTCGTCGAACCGCTCGCAGATGGCCAGCAGCTTGATCGTGTAGCCGAGCTGGGCGGCGAACTCGATGTCGGCGGTGTCCACCTCGGAGATGCCCTCGTGGTACACGTCGCCGGCCACGACCCGGCAGCCGAACGCGATGGACGCGATGATCGCCGCCTTGGCGCCCGCGTCGTAGCCCTCGACGTCGGCCGTGGGGTCCCGCTCGGCGTAGCCCAGGCTCTGCGCCTCGGCGAGGGCGTCGGCGTAGCTGGTCCCGTGCGCCGACATCTGGCTGAGGATGTAGTTGGTCGTGCCGTTGACGATGCCCATCACCCGGGTCACCCGCTCACCGACCAGCGACTCGCGGAGCGGTCGGATCAGAGGGATCCCGCCGGCGACGGCCGCCTCGAACAGGAGGTCGACCCCGGCGCTCTCGGCGACGCCCCACAGCTCGGCGCCCACGTTCGCCAGCAGCTCCTTATTCGCCGTGACGACGGGCTTGTGGGCCTTCAGCGCCTCGGTGATGTACTCACGGGCCGGCTCGATGCCGCCGAGGACCTCGACCACGAGGTCGATGGAGGGATCGGCCACGACCGCAGCGCCGTCCGTGGTCCACACCTCGGCCGGCAGCTCGATCCCGCGGTCCTTGCTGAGGCTGCGGACGGCGACCCGGCCGATGGCCAGCCGGATGCCGGTGCGAGCGGCGATCTCGTCGCCGTCCCGGAGCACCAGCTCGCACAGGGCGGCGCCCACGTTGCCGCACCCGAGGATGCCCAGCGTGACCGTCTGCTCATCGATCAATGGTGTCTCCACCGGGACCACGCTACCCACTGTCCCGGAGGCGCCCCGAAGGGTTCCGTTCTGTGTCGTGAGACGCGCCGATCCTGGCGCGTTCCACGACACAGAACGAGGGGGGCGGCCGTCAGACGTCGAGGCGGACGAGGTCGTCGAAGGTCTCGCGACGGATCACCTCGCGCACCCCGCCGCTGCCGACGAACACCACGGCCGGCCGCGTCAGCCGGTTGTAGTTCGAGGCCATCGAGTAGCCGTACGCGCCGGTCACGGGGGTGGCCACGATGTCGCCCACCGCGAGGTCGGACGGCACCCAGCCATCGCGCACGAGGAGGTCCCCCGACTCGCAGTGCTTGCCCACCAGGCGGACGGGCATGTCGCGCCGGGCCCCGGCCCGAGCGGGCACGAAGGTCTCGTAGCCGGACCCGTAGAGGACCGGCCGCGGGTTGTCGCTCATGCCCCCGTCCACCGACACGTAGGTGCGGATGCCCGGGAGGTCCTTGATGGTGCCGACCGTGTAGAGCGTCATCGCCGCCTGGGCGACGATCGCCCGGCCGGGCTCGGCGGTGATCCGCCCCTCGACCCCGGCGCTGCGGCACACGTCGATCACCGACGACGCCCAGTCCGCGATCGACGGGGACTCCTCGCCCTCCACGTACGCCACGCCGAGGCCACCGCCGACGCACAGCTCCTCGAGGTCGGCGGCCCTGGCCAGCGGCGCAACGACCTCGACGGCCTTCGCGAAGTTGTCGACGGAGAACACCTGCGACCCGATGTGGACGTGGAGCCCCGCGAGGCACATCGACGAGCGCTCCCTCGCCCGGGCGAGGGCGGCGCTGGCGGCGCCCGACGCCAGGCCGAAGCCGAACTTGGAGTCGTCCTGCCCGGTCATGACGAACTCGTGGGTGTGGGCCTCGACGCCGGGCGTGATGCGGAGCAGCACCGACGGCACCGGCAGACCGTCGGCGACCAGGGCGTCGATCCGGTCCATCTCGTCGAAGCTGTCGACCACGATGCGACCGACACCCGCCCGCATCGCCATCGCCAGCTCGTCGGTCGACTTGTTGTTGCCGTGGAGGACGCACCGGTCGGCGGGGACGCCGGCGGTGAGCGCGACGTGCAGTTCGCCGCCCGAGGCGACGTCGATCATCATCCCTTCCTCGTGGGCGAGGCGCGCCATGGCCTGGCAGAGGAACGCCTTGGAGGCGTAGGCGACGCCGTCGCCGAAGGCCGCTCGGGCCTCGCGGCAACGGGTGCGCAGGTGGTCCTCGTCGTAGACGAACAGCGGCGTGCCGTGCTGCTCGGCGAGCCCGACGACGTCGTGGCCGTGGAGCGTCAGCCGTCCGTCGTCCCCGAGGTCGGCCCCGTCGGGCAGTAGGCCCTGGGGCAGGGGTCCCGCCACGGTCACATCTCCCGGGGAGCGGTGACGCCGACGATGCCGAGCCCGGCACGGAGCCCCACGGCGGCGGCCTCGGCCAGCCACCACCGGGCGTCGCGGACGGCGGGCTCGACGCCTTCCTTGAGGATCGGGCAGTCGTGGTAGAAGCCGTGGACTGCGGCGGCCAGCTCGCGCACCCAGGTCGTGATCCGGTGGGGGGCGCGCTCGCGGACGGCCACGGTCATCACGTGGTCCAGGTCCGAGAGGATCCGAAGGACCTCCAGCTCGCGCTCGTGGGTGAGGGACGAGAGGTCGGTGTCCTCGAGGGCCGGCACGGTGATGCCGCGCTCCCCCGCCATCCGGGCCACGGAGCAGAGCCGGGCGTGCGCCATCTGGACGTAGAAGACCGGGTTGTCCATCGACTTCGAGACGATGAGGTCGAGGTCCACCGACTGCGGCGAGTCGACGGACTGCAGCAGGTAGGTGAAGCGAGTGGCGTCGGCGCCGACCTCGTCGAGGATGTCCCTCAGCTCGATGAGGTCACCCGTCCGCTTGGAGATCTTCACCTCCTCGCCGTCACGCATCAGGCGCACCATCTGCGTGATGACCACCTCGAGCTGGTCGGGTCCGTGCCCGAGCGCCTCGATGGCGGCGCGCATCCGGGCGATGTAGCCGTGGTGGTCGGCGCCCCACACGTTGAGGAGCAGGTCGTAGCCCCGGGCGAACTTGTCCCGGTGGTAGGCGATGTCGGGGAGCAGGTAGGTGAAGCTCCCGTCGCTCTTGACGAGCACCCGGTCCTTGTCGTCGCCGTAGTCGGTGGAGCGCAGCCAGAGCGCTCCGTCCTCCGTGTAGGTGACGCCGCGCTCGGCGAGGTCGGCGAGGGTCACGTCGATGGCGCCGGCACCGACCATCTCACGCTCGGAGAACCAGCGGTCGAAGGCGACGCCGAGCTTCCCGAGCACCTCGCGCTGGTCGGCGAGCGCGGTGGCGTAGCCGTACTCCAGCGGGTCGGCACCCTCGGGGTACCCCTTCGCCCACTCGGTGATGTACTCGCCGTGGTACCCGCCCTCGGGGGGCGTCTCGCCTTTCGCCCGGGCGGCGATCGAGTCGCCCATCTTCTCCATCTGCGAGCCGCGGTCGTTGATGTAGAACTCGCGACTCACGCGGTGGCCGGACCACTCGAGCAGGCGGGCGACCGCGTCGCCGTACACGGCACCGCGTGCGTGCCCGGCGTGGAGCGGGCCGGTGGGGTTGGCCGAGACGAACTCCACGAGGACGGCCCGGTCGTCGAGGTCCGAGGTCCGACCGAGGTCGTCCCCCGCCGCCACCGCGTCCCGCAGGACCTCGTGGAGCCAGGTGGGCCGCAGCCGGAAGTTCACGAAGCCCGGGCCGGCGAGCTCGACGGCGTCGACGTGGTCCGGCGGCGCCGCGTTCAGATCGTCCACGAGGGCCTGGGCCAGCTCTCGAGGGTTCCGTCCGGCGCCCTTCGCCGTGGCCATCGCGACGTTGGTCGACCAGTCGCCGTGCTCGGGGCGCGCCGGGCGCTCGAGGCTGATGGTGGCGGGCGGTTCGATCCCGAGGCGGGTCAACGAGGAGCGGAGGGCGCTGTCGAGCAGGTCGGTGATCACGTGGAGTCCAAGGGGCGGCGGGAGACCGCATCGTACCGGCGTGCCCGGCCCGGCCCCGAACCGAATCGGGGGTGCGCGGCGGAGCGGCTACCATCACCACGCCCCGGTCCGCCGGGGTGACCGATCCGGGGTTCGCTCCGGCACGGGCCCTCGTAGCTCAGGGGATAGAGCATCGGCCTCCGGAGCCGTGTGCGGGCGTTCGAATCGCCCCGAGGGCACCAGCGGAGATCCCCGCCATTCCAGGCCGACGGCCGGGTGTGGCGGGGTTTCGTCGCGCCGGGTCCGAGGGCAGCGCTCGGCACCCTGCCCCTCGCAGCCGGCGGGGCGATCGAGGCGCCACGACGGCCGTCCGCGGGAGCGCTGAATCCAGGCCAGCCCGTGACCGCTTTCGGGGCGCACCATGAGGCGACCGAGCGCGCCACAGGAGGCCCCGATGTACGAACCCACCGCCACCGACGAGATCGACGGCATCGCCAGCTACCTGGACCAGCAGTTGGCGGCCCTGCGGGCGTCGGCGGTCGGACTCACCGAGGAGCAGGTGCGCCTGCGGCCGTGCCGCAGCGCGCTGTCGATCGGCGGACTGCTCAAGCACGCCACCTACGGGATGGAGGGCGCCACCCGCCGCCTCCGGGAGCCGGGCGGCGGCGCTCCGGCCGCCATCGACGAGGCCGCCTACGACGCGTACATGGGGAGCTTCGCCCTGACCGACGACGAGACGGGCCAGGGCGCACTCGACGCGTTCGACCGCGCGAGGGTCGACTACCTCGCCGCCGTGCGGGAGCGTGACCCCGAGTCCGCCACGGTCGAGCCGCCCTCGCCGTGGTTCGGCATCTTCGACGCTCGACCGGCCAACGCCCGCTACTACCTGGTCCACCAGATCGAGGAGATGGCCCGCCACGCCGGCCATGCCGACATCATCCGCGAGGAGATCGACGGCATGTCGGTCGCGGCGATCCAGCTGAGCCTCGAGGGCATGGCGGCCAACGACTTCTTCGAGCCGTACGTGCCGGCACCGGGCACCGTCGGCGCGCCGTAGCACCGCCTCGCCCCCGAACTCGGCCGGATGTCGGTGGCCGGCCACCGA
>JAEZFI010000321.1 GCA_023437745.1 Actinomycetes bacterium | reverse complement strand
GTGCGGCGTCGGTCGACTCGGGCTCGGACGCCGCTGCCGCGGCGGGAGCATCACCGGCGAACGCGCCGGCGTCGATCGCTGCCTGGAGGACCAGGGCAACGCTGCGATGGACTCCGCTGACCACGCTGGCCAGACCACGTGCGCCGCTGTTGAGCGCACCGGCCAGACGGGAGTAGATCTCGGACGCCGTGGGCAGCGAGGCGAGCGCACCGGCGCCGGCCGCGTCGAGGACCGCGTCGCCGAGGACGCCGCCCTTCAGCACCAGCAGCGGGTTGCCCTTCGCGAACGACTGCAGGGCCTTCGCCACTGCCGCCACATCACCAGGCGTTCCATCGGCGCTGCTGGAGACGAACGCGATCGCGGTCGGGCCCACCAGCACGTCGTCCAGGTCCAGGTCGAGCGACTGGGCCGCACGACGGACGAGGGTGTTCTTGTAGATCCGGTACTCACCACCGGCACCGCGCATCGAGCCACGGAGCTCGGCGAGCTCGGCGACCGTGAGCCCGCGGTACTCGGTGAGCAACACGGCGTCGGCGGCCTCGAACTTGGCCCGGACCTCGTCGACGACGGCGACCTTCTCAGGACGGGGGTTCTCCATCTGCACCTCCTCTCGGTTTCTCGGCCCGCTCGATCGAGCGGGGTTGTGGGATGACTTGCTGCCGTCCCGGCGCCGAAAACGTCGACGGGACGTTCACACGCACCGCGCGAACGTCCCGAACCAACAGGAGTCCACCTCGACTGGCGGGCCGGGGCCCTTTCGGCGCCTGCTCTCGCAGGTGCACCAGTTGTCTACGGCGAGTGAGATCTTGAGTTGTGCGGCGAGGCTACCGGACGGGGTCGGGCAACCGAAAACCGGACTAGAAGGCTGTCGAGTCGACCTTGACGCCGGGGCCCATAGTCGAGCTGACCGTCACCTTGCGGATGTAGCGGCCCTTGGCCGACGCGGGCTTGGCCCGGACCAGCTCGTCGATGATGGCGGCGAGGTTGGTCTGCAGCGCGTCGGCCTCGAAGCTGACGCGCCCGACGGGCACGTGGACGTTCCCGTGGCGGTCGGTGCGGTACTCGACCTTGCCGCCCTTGAAGTCGGACACGGCCTTGCCGACGTCGGTCGTCACGGTGCCGGTCTTGGGGTTGGGCATGAGGCCCCGGGGGCCGAGCACGCGGCCCAGCTTGCCGAGCAACGGCATCATGTCCGGCGTCGCGATCGTCACGTCGAAGTCGAGCATGCCGCCCTCGACCTGGGCGGCGAGGTCCTCGGCACCCACGAAGTCGGCGCCGGCGGCCTCGGCCTCACGGGCCTTGTCGCCAGCGGCGAACACCGCGATGCGGACGTCCTTGCCGGTGCCCGACGGGAGCGCCACCGTGCCGCGGACCATCTGGTCGGCCTTGCGGGGGTCGACGCCCAACCGCACGGCGACCTCGACGGTCTCGTCGAAGTTCTTGCTCGCCAGGCTCTTCACCAGGTCGAGTGCCTCGGCCGGTGAGTGCTGGTGATCCCGATCGAAGCGCTTCAGCGCGTCGCTGTACTTCTTGCCCTTCGCCATGATGGCTCCCTCGTGGTCTGCACGCCGGGGCGAGGTGCTCCCCGGTCGTGGGTGGTCAGGTCGGTGCGCTCCGCCGGTCAGCGGGTGACGCGGATGCCCATGGAGCGGGCGGTGCCGGCGATCTGCGCCTTGGCGGCGTCGAGGTCGTCGGTGTTGAGGTCGGGCAGCTTGGTCTGCGCGATCTCGGTGAGCTGGGCGTCGGTGATCTGGCCGACGGCGCCGCCCTTGCCGGGCGTCTGGCTGCCCTTGGCGAGCTTGGCGGCCTCACGGATCAGCACGGGGGCCGGCGGCGTCTTGGTGACGAAGCTGAACGTGCGGTCCTCGTAGATCGAGATCTCGACGGGGATGATCGTGCCCCGCTGCGCCTCGGTCCGGGCGTTGTACTCCTTGCAGAAGTCCATGATCGCGACGCCGTGCGGGCCGAGCGCCGTGCCCACGGGGGGCGCCGGCGTGGCCTGGCCCGCCGGGATCTGGATCTTCACGATGGCAGCGACCTTCTTCTTGGCCATGACTCACTCTTCTCACGCGTCGCCGCGCATCGGCGTTCTGATCGGGTTCTGGTGGGGACCGCGTCCCGGACGGCCGTCAAGTCTGGCGGCTCGGAACGGGTGGGGGCAAAAGGCCCCGGGGGACTACAGCTTGGCGACCTGGCTGAACTCGAGCTCGACCGGCGTCTCGCGGCCGAAGATGTTGACCAGCACCTTGAGCTTGAGCTGATCCTCGTTGAGCTCGATGACCTCGCCGGAGAAGTCCGCGAACGGGCCCTCCTTGACGCGCACCGTCTCGCCCATCTCGTACTCGAGCCGCGGCTTGGCCCGGGTCGCGACCTGCTCCTCGCTGCCCTTGGGCGTGAGGAAGGCCTCGACGTCGCGGCGAGGCAGCGGGGAGGGCTTGGCGCCCTGACCGACGAAACCCGTCACGCCCGGGGTGTTGCGGATGACGAACCAGGACTGGTCGTCGAGCTCGGCTCGCACGAGCAGGTAGCCCGGGAACATCTTGCGCTGGTTGACGACCCGCTTGCCGTTCTTGAAGTCGACGTAGTCCTCCATCGGGATGACGACTTCGTAGACGGCCTCCTCCGCGTTCATCGAGTGGATGCGGGCCTCGAGGTTCTGCTTGACCTTCTTCTCGTAGCCCGACTGCGTGTGGACCACGAACCAGCGTCCCGGGCGCGTGTACGGGTTGTCGACGACGGCCGCCTGCTCCAGCAGGTCCTCCACGTCTGTTGCCTCGTCTGTTGCCTCGGTCGAACTGTCACCTGCCTCGGTCGAAGCGACTTCGTCGCCTCCCTCGGCACTTTCAACGCCTCGGTCTTCCGTGGGCTCGTCCGCGGACGGCGTCTCGTCGTCCGTGACGTCAGCGGCCGGCGTGTCGGCGGCGTCCGTGGCGGGCTCGACCGCGCTGTCGGCGGCGTCCACGTCGAGCGCGTTGTCGTCGGTGGGGACGCCGTCGTCGGCCGACGCAGGGTCGACGGTCACGGCTTCGAAGGGGGGGTCGTTGGTTTCGATGTCACTCATCGTTCGAACAGCTTGAAGACGGC
>JAEZFI010000302.1 GCA_023437745.1 Actinomycetes bacterium | reverse complement strand
GGGTGGGCGTCGTAGGATCGGGTGGCGATGACGCACCCCCGCCACGCCGACCTCGTCGCCCACCTCCTCGAGCACTCGGTGCGGCGAGGGGACTTCGTCCTCAAGAGCGGGCGCCGGTCCGAGTGGTTCCTCGACTCCAAGCAGACCGCCTGCGACCCCGACGGCGTCGTGCTCATGACCGACGTCGCCCTCGACCTCATCCCCGAGGACGCCACGGCCATCGGCGGCATCACCGTGGGCGCCGACCCCGTCGCCTATGGCATCGCCGCCGTGGCCGCCACCCGGGGTCGCCGCCTCCGCAGCTTCACCATCCGCAAGGAGGCGAAGGACCACGGGGTCACGGGTCGGGTGGCCGGTGCGCTCCGGCCCGGGGACAAGGTCGTCATCACCGAGGACACCACGTCCCGCGGCGTCACCATCGCGGACGCCGTCGCGGTCGTGAGGGAGTTCGGCGCAGAGCCCGTGCTCGTGCTGGCGCTCGTCGATCGAGGCGGGACGGCCGCCGGCCACGCCGAGGCGGCAGGGGTGCCGTTCCGGGCGCTGGTGACGGCGCCGGAGCTGGGTTTCCCGTTCGACGGCGGGGATCCGGCTTCCGTCGCCTGAACACTCGGCCGGTAGGATCGGCCCACTATGGCCGACACCCCCACACCCGCCTACTCGGTTCGACTTCGAGTCCGGCTCCACAACGAGCCCGGGATGCTGGGCCGGGTGGCCGTGGCGATCGGTGAGGTGGGCGCCAACATCATCGCCCTCGAGGGCTTCGAGGCGAAGACCGACCACGTCGAGAACGACATCGTCGTGAACTGCACGAGCGAGACCCACCAGGACCAGGTGCGGCGAGCGCTCGAAGGCCTCGAGGGCATCGACATCCTCGAGTGGAGCGACCGCACGTTCGCGATGCACGAGGGCGGCAAGATCGAGGTGCTGCCCCTCATGCCGGTCGCCGACGTGGACGACCTCTCGATGGCCTACACGCCTGGCGTGGCTCGGGTCTGCCTCGAGATCGCGAAGAACCCCGAGGCGGCGCACGAGTACACGATCAAGAAGAACACCGTCGCCATCGTCTCCGACGGCACGGCCGTGCTGGGGCTCGGCGACATCGGACCCGCCGCCGCCATGCCGGTGATGGAGGGGAAGGCTCTCCTCTTCAAGCACTTCGCCGGGGTGGACGCGTTCCCGATCTGCGTCAACACCAAGTCCACCGACGAGCTCATCGAGCTCGTGAAGCAGCTGGAACCGACCTTCGGCGGGATCAACCTCGAGGACATCGCCGCGCCGGGTGCCTTCGAGGTGGAGGAGCGTCTCGTGGAGGCGCTCGACATCCCGGTCTTCCACGACGACCAGCACGGCACCGCCATCGTGACCCTCGCAGCGCTCGACAGCGCACTGCGCATCGTCGGCAAGCGCCACCAGGACGTGAAGGTCGTGGTCGCCGGCGTCGGTGCGGCGGGTGTGGCCGTGTCCAAGATCCTCATGAACGCCGGCGTGCAGAACGTGATCGGCGCCGACCGGCAGGGTGCCGTGTACGACGGGCGCGGCGGGCTCAACCACTCGAAGCAGTGGTTCGCCGAGAACACGAACCCCGAGAACCTGCAGGGCTCGCTCGCCGAGATCATGCCGGGCGCCGACGTGTTCATCGGCCTGTCGGGCCCCGACCTCATCACGGTCGAGGACGTGCGAGCGATGGAGAAGGACCCGGTGGTCTTCGCCATGGCCAACCCGAACCCGGAGATCCGCCCCGAGCTGATCAAGGGGCTGGCGGCGGTGATCGCCACGGGGCGCAGCGACTTCCCCAACCAGATCAACAACGTGCTGGCGTTCCCGGGCATCTTCCGTGGGGCCTTCGACGCCGGCGCCAAGCGGATCACCGAGAGCATGAAGGTCGCCGCGGCCCACGCCATCGCCGGCGTCGTGGGCGACGACCTCCGCCCGGACTTCATCATCCCGTCGGTCTTCGACGATCGGGTCGCGCCGGCGGTCGCCGCGGCGGCCGCTGCGGCCGCGCGCGCCGACGGCGTGTGCCGGGCCTGACATGCCGACCCCGACGCGCGCCATCACCTTCGACTTCTGGAACACGCTGATCTCGGAGTCCCGATCGGCCGACCACCGCACGCAGCGCTGGGTCACGGCGATCGAGGAGCACGGCCACGAGATCACCCACGAGCAGCTCGAGAAGGGTCTCCAGCGCATGTGGGAGTGGTTCGTCCAGCGCTGGGAGGGCAACGTCGTCGTCACCCCCGAGCACGCCGTCGACGTGGCGCTCGAGACCTTGGAGCTCCCGCTCGACGACCCGCTCCGGGCGTCCATGGTGGCGGCGCTCCGTGAGGGCTTCGACCCGTCCGACATGGTCACGGCCGACGGCCTCGGCGACGCGCTCGAGGCGCTCAAGGGCGCGGGGCTCCGCATCGGCATCATCTGCGACGTCGGGCTGACGCCGTCCTCGACGCTGCGCAGCTACCTCGAGCACCACGGGCTGCTGCAGTACTTCGACCACTGGTCGTTCTCCGACGACGTGGGCGTCTACAAGCCCGACCCGCGCATCTTCACCCATGCGCTCGAAGGGCTCGGCGTCGACGACCCGGCGGCCATGTCCCACATCGGCGACCTCCGCCGCACCGACGTGGCGGGCGCACGCGCCGCGGGATGGCGCTCGCTGCGCTACACCGGGTTCTCCGACGACGACACCGACCTCCCCGAGGCGGACCACGTGGTGGCGCACCACGCCGAGCTCGTCGGGCTGCTCACCGGCAGCTGACCCTGGGGCTGGCAATTCGCTCGGCGCGCGGCGCGCTGCGTCGTACGTTGACCCACATGCGCATGCGATGACGTCACGTCGACGACGTGAACGCCGGTGATGAGCGGCTCAGGCCCCGGACCGGTTCCTCGACCTCGCGGGCACCGCGTCGTCGATCCCATCGACCATCTCCGGTCGAGGGTCTCGTCGCACCTCTGATGCTGCCGACCTCGGCCGGATCCGACCTCCGAGGAGGATCCATGACTGCACGCACACGCAAGCCGTCCGGCGGGCGGGTCACGCCCAAGGGCACCCAGAGCGTCTCGACGCCGAGACGGCGCGCCGCTGCCGATCGGTCCACCGTCGCCGGCCTGCCGCCCGGCACCGGGCACGGCGGGTGGGGCGACCGTTCGCATCGGGCGCCCGCCGCCCCGCCGGTCCAGCGGCGAACCGGCAACCGCGGCGGCCGCTGACGCACCGGGACGCCGGCCCCGGACGCGAAGAAGCCCCCGGCGAACCGGGGGCCTCGGAGTGGTCGGGACCGGCGTCGCTCCGGTGACCTACCGCTTTTCAGGCGGTCGCTCTGCCTACTGAGCTACCCGACCGTGCGCCGAGCTCCCACCAGGGTGAGAGCTCGATGGCGGTCCCGACGAGATTTGAACTCGCGACCTCCGCCTTGACAGGGCGGCGTGCACTCCAAACTGCACCACGGGACCAGGAAACGCTGCGACCGTAGTCGCGTCGCACCCCCAACGGGATTCGAACCCGTGTTACCTCCTTGAAAGGGAGGCGTCCTAGGCCACTGGACGATGGGGGCTCTGCACCTTGTTGTGGGCGACGTGAGGATAGCAGCCACGCCAGCGGTGTCACATCTGGGATCCGCCCCGCACCCCGGGCGGGCTTCCGCGCCGGTGGCTCCTACGCTGTCCGCGTGTCGTACCCGATCCTCGAGGACCTGACCGGACCGCCCGTCGTGGGCCAACCGGCAGCGGCGCCCACCCGTCCACCCGCACGGACCCGCAGCTCGCGCGTGCTGCTCGCGGTCGTCGTCACGCTGGCGCTGTGCGCCGCTGCCGCCGGCGTCGGTGCGCTCCTCCACGACGACGGCCCGGGACACCCCGACGAGTGGGACGAGCGCGTGGCGCCGCTGGTCTCGTTCGTGGAGCGGACCCGCGGGCTGAAGTTCCGTCATCCCGTCGCCGTCTACTTCCTGCCGGTCGACCAGTACACCCGGGCGATCGTCGGCACCTCGAAGGCGGAGTCGCCCACCGACGAGCCCGTCGTGCCCGACGAGGAGGCGTCCCAGGCCGACGCCGACGTCGCCGCCTTCCAGCGGGCCCTCGGCTTCGTCGAAGGGCCCCAGGACCTCGACGAGGTGAACGAGCGCCTGGCCGGCGACGGCACGCTCGCCTACTACGACTTCACCCGGAAGCTCGTGAACGTGCGCGGCACCGAGGTCACCGTGGGCGTCGAGACCACGCTCGTGCACGAGCTCACCCACGCGCTCCAGGACCAGCACTTCGACCTCGAGGCGCGCCACCAGGTGGCGGACTCCGAGCAGGCGGCGGTCCTGCGCGCCGTGCTCGAGGGCGACGCCATGACCGTGCAGGCCGCCTACACCGAGACGCTCACCGAGGCACAGCGCCGGCGTCTCGACGAGGAGAACGACACGGGGCTGGCAGAGGCCGAGACCGACCTCGCGGACGTCCCGACGGCGCTGCAGGCCGCCCAGGCCATCCCGTACTACCTCGGTCGTCCCTACGTGGCGCTCGCCCAGACGACGGGGCCGGGCCAGCTCGATCCGTCCCGGCTCGATCGCCTCATGGGCGACCTGCCCGACGTCACCGCCGCGGTGTTCACGCCGGGCAGCGAGCTCGAGGAGCAGGACGACGTCACCGCCCCCGACCTGGGGGACGGCGAGCCGTTCCTGCAGGACACGCTCGGCGCCTTCTCCCTCTTCGTGCTGCTGGCCGAGCGCATCGACCCGCTCGTGGCGATGAGCGCCGTGGACGGGTGGCGGGGGGACACCCTCGTGGCGGCGAAGGTCGCGGCCGACGACCTCGACGGCGACGGACCGAAGGGCGACGTCATGTGCATCGCCGCCCGGATCCGGATGGCCGACCAGGGCGAGTCCACCCAGCTGGTCGACGCCCTGTCGATCTGGGCGCAGGCGATGCCGTCCGAGGCGCGCGCCGAGGTGTCGGCGGAGGGGTCGATCGTGGACCTGCGCTCGTGCGATCCCGGCGAGGAGGCCCGCGGCAGCCGCACGGGAGGGGCGCTGGACGCGCTCGTGTACCCGGGGGGGCGGCTCGACCTCACCGCCGCGTTCGTCGGACAGGGGATGGCGCTCGACAGAGCAGCGTGCGTGGCCGGCGAGGTCGTGCAGCAGCTGTCCCGCGAGGAGCTCGTGGCGTCCGAGCCCGACCCGGCCGTCGTCGACAAGGTGCAGCAGCTCGTGGCCGCGGCCACCCTCGACTGCTGAGGCCGGCGCGGCGTCCGCCGCTGCGCCGGGCTCCTACCCCTCGGCGAGCGCGCCGACGATCTGGCCGAGGAGCTGCGAGAGCCGGTGGTAGGCCGCGATGCGCGGCGCATCCGGATCACCCGGCCGGGCGGCCGGCTCGGCGTCCTCGGTCACGTCGAGGCGGGTGCCCAGCACGAGCCGGAGGTCGTTGATCGAGCGCATCACCGCCTCGAGGCCTTCGGCGTCGAGCGGGCCGGACTGGATGGCCGCCTTGAGGACCTGCAGCGACTCGCGCCGGCGGTCGATCATCTCGTACCGGGCGATCGCGTCGAACCCGGCGCTGCGCTCGGTGTCCGTCCCGTAGGCGGGCGGGAAGAGCCGGACGATCGCCGGGTCGTCGGAGTCGAGGATCTCGTCGAGCTCGGAGGCGAGGACGCCGACCATCAGGCGGTCCGCCGCGCGCCACGCCAGCTCGTAGCGGCCGTCGGGCAGGCGGCGGATCCCGGGGTCGAGCGCACTCCACACCCGATCGGCGAGGCGGTGGAACAGGCGACGGGCGGCCACGAGTCCACGATGCTCCCCGTCGTCGTCGGCCGACAAGTGCGGAGCCTCGTCGGCGAGGTCGAGGATCGCTGCCGCCTCGGCGGCGTCGGCGGTCCCGGCCATCGTCGCGATGATCGCGAGGTTCGCTGCCGACGCGCCCATCTCGACGAGCTGTGCCGTCGTCAGGCGGTCGGCCCGGACGCTCTCCATGAGGGTGTCGGTCGACTCGGCGACCACCGCGACGAGGTCGGCGTGCCCGAACGTGGCGCCGGACGCGTCGGTCAGCTCGAGGTCGTGCGCGCTGCGGACGTGCTCGACGACGGCGGAGAGGGCAGCGGCCAGCTCGGACACCCAGCCGTCGTGCCAGGTCATCAACCACAGATCCGTCTCGGACTCCCTCAGCGTCGGCGACTCCGGGCCGTCACTCATCCTGTTGGAGGGTGGCCCACAGGCCGTGCTCGTGCAGGCGGAACACGTGGCGCTCGCCTTCGTCCCGCGGACCGGATGCGACGACCGCCTTGCCCTTGAGGTGCACGTCGAGCATCAGCTGGTGCGCCTTCGCCTTCGAGAACCCGAACAGCTTCTGGAACACGAACGCCACGTACTCCATGAGGTTGATCGGATCGTTCCACACGATCACGATCCAGGGCTGCTCCAGCTCGGTGGTCTCGTCGAGCTCGGGCTCGCGGATCGTGACCGGGCCGACCTCGCTCACGACGGCGCTCCGACCGGCTCGGCGGGAGCGGGGTCGGCG
>JAEZFI010000294.1 GCA_023437745.1 Actinomycetes bacterium | reverse complement strand
CGCACCCGACCGCGCCGGCGGCAACACCCCCCAGGCCATCGAAGTGACAGGGGGCAGTGAGCCATACCGGCACCGCCGGACTTCCCGAGCCCCAAGCATCGCCCAGGGCCCACGAGCAAGGTAAGGGGTCAGGGGGTGGGGAGCGGCTGGAGCATCGCCGACTGGGTGGCGAAGGCGACGAGGGTGCCGTCCTCGCTCCAGAGCTCGGCGGTGCCGCGGGCGAACCCGTCGCCGGTGTGGTGCGACCGGGTGTGCTGCGCCAGCCAGGTGCCGCGCATGGGGGCGAGGAACTGCAGGCTGATCTGCAGCGACATGACCAGGAAGAACTCGCCGACGGTCCCCGCGCCCTCGGACACCGCCGGGCCGAGGATGTCACCGGGCACGGCGAGCGTCGCCGGTTCCCACGTGCCGTCCTCACGCACCGGCGGCACCAGGAAGCGGAACCACGACACCGTGCGCGGGTCGCCGGTGCGCTCCCGCAGCCAGGGCGGCGTGCCCACGGCGAAGCGGAAGTCGGTCTGGTGGTGGTACGGCACGTCGTCGAACGGCGTCGGCACCGGTGACTCGACACGGCCGACGCAGTCCTCGGGGTCACGGGCGTCGAGGGGGAAGGTCGCCCCGTCGAACCGCCACGAGTCGGGGCGGTCCTGCCCGAACACGACGGTCACGACCAGGTCGTTGCCGACCGGGCCGGCCGGGTCGTCCGTCGCCCACATCCTGACGTGGCACTGGGCGCCCCGCCGGCCGTCGCGGAGCACCTCCGCCTCGATCGCGCACGGCCCCGCCGGGATGGCCTGGCAGAACGTGGCCTCGGCCGAGACGAGCCGCAGGTCAGGTCGGTCGAGGACGGCCTCGGCCGCACGCAGGGCCGACGCCATCGTCATGCCGCCGAACGCGTAGAACACGCGCCAGGCGTCGGGCACCTCGAGCGAGTAGCGACCGGGCCGGCCCTCGACCGGGATCGGCGTGGTGTCGCGGAGGATGTCCCCCTCGGGTGCGCTCATCGGGCGATGGTCGCACCGCCCGAACGCCACCCGCCAACCGTTTGCCCGTGACGCCGGGCACAGGGTTAC
This sequence comes from Actinomycetes bacterium, assembly GCA_023437745.1. Taxonomy (GTDB): domain Bacteria; phylum Actinomycetota; class Acidimicrobiia; order Acidimicrobiales; family Microtrichaceae; genus JAEZFI01. The sequence continues at coordinate 9,545 of JAEZFI010000294.1, read as the reverse complement.
GGTGCCGCCCATGGCCCGCCTCCGCGTCCACGTCGTCCTCGATGCCCCACCGGCCGACGTGTGGGCCGACCTCCGCCGGATCGACACCCACCCCGAGTGGATGAAGGACGCCGTCGCGGTGCGCTTCACCGGCGACCGCACCGAGGGCGTGGGCACGACCTTCGACTGCGACACCAAGGTCGGGCCGTTCCGGCTCACCGATCGCATGGAGGTCACCTCGTGGATCCCCGAGCGTGAGATGGGCGTCCGCCACGTCGGCCTGGTGACCGGCAGCGGCCGGTTCACCTTGCGCGCTCGCCGCCGGGGCCGGACGAAGTTCACCTGGAGCGAGCGCCTGGTCTTCCCGTGGTGGATGGGCGGGCCGATCGGCGCCTGGGCGGCGGTGCCGGTCCTCACGCTCGTGTGGCGACGGTCGATGCGGAACCTGGCCGCCCGCCACCCCGGCCGCGACTAGCGGACCGCCATCCCTATCGTGTTCGCCTGGGCGAGCGCCAGCGCGAACAGGACGAGGCAGGTCACCCCCAGCCCCGCCAGCCGCACCGCACGCTCGGAGGCGGTCTGACGCTCGAACCGCTTGCCGGCGAAGAGCACGGCACCGGCCAGGCCTCCGGCCAGCAGCCCACCGACGTGCCCGCCGACCGAGATGCCCGGGATGGTGAACGTGAACACGAGGTTCAAGAGGAGCACCGGTCCGAGCCCGCTCTGCAGCGGGTTGATGCCCCGCGCCAGCTCGAACACGGCGAGCAGCCCGAACAGACCGAAGATCGCGCCCGACGCGCCGACGGTCAGCCCCCGGGGGTCGACCAGCACCACGCCCAACGCCCCGCCCACGAGGCCCACGGCGTAGACGGCCAGGAAGCGGGCTCGACCGATCGCCAATTCGAGCGAGCCACCGATCATGTAGAGGACGAACATGTTCATCCCGATGTGGATGGCGCCGGCGTGGAGGAAGCCCCCGGTGATCAGCCGCCACCACTCGCCGGCACCGACGGCCGGCGGGTAGAGCGCCCAGTCGAACGTGAACCTGTCGAGCCCCGGACGGCGATCCATCACGACGCTGATCAGGTAGACGAGCACGTTGAGGCCGATGAGCCCGTAGGTGACGTAGAGCGGCCCACCCGGAAGCGCCCGGCGGGCGGTGACGTGCGGCGACGACGCAGCGGCCTGCGCGACGCACTCCGGGCAGTGGTAGCCGACCGACGCCTGCCGCATGCACGACGGGCAGATCGGCCGTCCGCAACGCTGGCACGACACCCCGGTCCACCGCTCGGGATGGCGGTAGCAGGTCATCATCGGGGGGTCGGACAACGGGGGTTCGGACACGGTCACCCGCTCAGGATACGAGGCGGTTCCTCACCCACATCCGGCGCCCATATGGAAGCTCCCAGGGGCGGCAACGTGACCAGGATCGACGCCGGCTGCCCCTGCCACGGCGTGGACGGGTCGGCCTCGGCGGCACCGGTGACCACGCCGCTCCCGCCGTAGCGGAGGTCGTCCGTGCACAGCACCTCCCTCCACGCACCACCCGACGGGACGCCGATGCGGTACCCGTGGCGGGGCACCGGCGTGGCGTTGAGGACGACGACCACGACCTCCCCCGTCGTCGGGTCGCGCCGGGCGAGCGAGAAGACGGAGTTCGCCGCGTCACCGGCGTCGAGCCACCAGGCAGACGTGTGGTCACGATCGCCGCGCCACAGCGCCGGGTGCTCCCCGGCCGCGCGGTTCAGGTCCGCGAGGAGCCGTGCCACCCCGGCGCGGTCCTCGTCGTAGGAGAGCTCCCAGTCGAGGGGTCGGTGGTCCGCCCACTCCCGGTCCTGGGCGAGCTCGCCGCCCATGAAGACCAGCGGAGCGCCCGGACTGCACCACTGCCAGGCGTACAGCAGCCGCAGCGTGGCGAGCCGCTGCCAGAGGTCGCCGGGGAACTTGCCGACCAGCGAGCCCTTCCCGTGCACGACCTCGTCGTGGGACAGGGGCAGCACCCACGCCTCGTCGAAGGCGTAGTGCATCGGGAACGTCATCTCGTGGTGGTGGTGGCTCCGGTGGATCGGATCACGCGCCAGGAACCCGAGCGTGTCGTGCATCCAGCCCATGTTCCACTTGCGGTCGAAGCCGAGGCCGCCCTCGGAGGTGGGCGCCGTCACACCCGGCCACGCCGTGGACTCCTCGGCGATCACCAGCGCGCCCGGCTGCTCCTCGTGGACCGTGTCGCACAGCTCCCGGATGAACGCGACGGCTTCGAGGTTCTCGCGGCCGCCGTGCAGGTTGGGCGCCCACTCGCCGTGGCCCCGGGAGTAGTCGAGGTAGAGCATCGACGCGACCGCGTCGACGCGGAGGCCGTCGACCCGGAACTCCTCCAACCAGTAGAGGGCGTTGGCGACGAGGAAGTTCCGCACCTCGTTCCGACCGTGGTCGAACACCAGCGTCCCCCAGTCGGGGTGCTCTCCCTTGCGCGGGTCGGGGTGCTCGTACAGGGGTGTTCCGTCGAAGCGGGCCAGCGCACCGTCGTCGCGGGGGAAGTGCGCCGGCACCCAGTCGAACAGGACGCCGATCCCCTCCCCGTGCAGCGTGTCGATCAGGTGGCGAAGGTCGTCGGGCGACCCGCCGCGGGCGTCGGGCGCGTAGTAGCCGGTGACCTGGTAGCCCCACGACCCGCCGAACGGATGGGTCGCCGGCGGCATCAGCTCGACGTGGGTGAAGCCGAGGTCGCGCACGTGGTGGGCCAGGGGCTCGGCCATCTCGCGGTAGCCGAGCGGATGGCCGTCGGGCCCCCAGCGCCAGGAGTGGGCGTGGGCCTCGTAGATCGACATCCGGCCGGCGTTGCGGGCCCGACGGGCGTCCTGCCACTCGGTCTCCCGCCACAGGTAGGTCGACCGCTCGACGATGTTGGCGGTGCGGGGCGGCAGCTCCGAGCGACGGGCCAGCGGATCACGGCGTTGCACCCACCGCCCGTCCGGCAGCAGCAGCTCGAACACGTAGTGGTGTCCCGGCGCGAGTCCCGGGGCCCAGCCCTGCCAGACCCCCGAGTCCGGGCAGCGCTCGAGGAGGTCGACCCCGCCCTGCCAGCCGTTGTGGTCGCCCAGCACCTGCACGCCGCGGGCCGAGGGAGCCCACACGGCGACGTGCGACCCGCCCTCGCCGGGGTGGACGCCCAGCACCTCCCACAGCCGCCGGTGCGTGCCCTCGCCCATCAGGTGCAGGTCGACGGGACCGATCCGGCTGGGGCGACCCGGCTGGGGCGCCGAGTCTGCGGTGCCCGCGGGCCGGGGCTGCCCCGGGCTCACCATCGTTCGCTGTGCTCCGGATCGCTCAACCGGTCGACCGCCGCCCTCGGGATGCCGGCGAGCTGCGGCCGGTGCGCCAGCTCGTCGGCCACCTCGACGACGGCGCGATCGAGCTCGAAGACGGTGAGCAGCGCGTCCCGGCTCAACCGCTCCTCTGGTAGCAACCGGTGGACCGCGTCCACCGAGGTGTAGCCGCGCAGGAACGAGTTCGTGGCCCGTTCCTCCCACGCCTCCGCCAGCACCGCGAGCTCGCGGCCGGGTGGGTCGATCGGCCGTGGGCCCTCCGGCGGCTCGTCGGACCCGGTGGGCGCAGGATCGGGCGACGCCCCGGACATGGCCAGCTCCACGGCGTAGTGGAAGCTCCGGATCATCCCCGCCACGTCGCGCAGCGGCGACGACGGTCGTCGACGCTCCTCGATCGCCCTCGACGGCTCACCCTCGAAGTCCGTGACCCACCACCCCTTCCGGGTGAGGAGGACCCGGCCGAGGTGCAGGTCGCCGTGGACCCGGATCATCCAGCCGAGGTCGGTGCCGTGCGCCAGGCGCCGGTAGGTGGCCTCGATGCGGTCGAGGTCGACCCCGGCAGGATGTGCGCCGTGGAGGCGGGAGACCAGGTCGTCCACCAGCCGGTCGGGTTCGCACCGCTCTGCACCGAACGCCTCGGCCAGCCCCACGTGCACCTCGGCGACGGTGCGCCCCAGCGCCTCGGCGCCGGCCCGGAAGTCGTGCCGGGACTCACGCGGCGGGCGCCGGGTGGTGAGCAGGTCCATGATCGACTCGTTGGCCACCGCGTGCCCGCTCCGCGCCTCGGGGTGCCACCGGCGCACGGCAGCGAGGTCCCAGTCGTGCCGGCGCCACACCGCCGCGGGAACGGGCACGGTCGTGAGCCCGAGGCGACCGAGGGCGACGGTCGCCTCGACGTCGGGGTTGGGCCCCTCGTGCAGCCGTCGGTAGACCTTCAACGACCACCTGTCGTCGAGGACGACGGAGCTGTTCGTCCGGTCGCCGCCCTCCTGCCGGGCGGACCGGAACGAGAGGTCCGGGGCGACGAGCCGAGCCATCGCCAGCGCCAGCTGCGGGTCCCACAGCGCGTCGTACGCGACGGCCCACCCGTCGGGCGTCGGCACCTCGCCGATGATCGCTGCCGCCGGCACCTCCGCCGGTGCGGTCGGCGCCATCCCGACCAGCACCTGGTGGACCGCCCGTTCGCCGTCGTCGTACCGCACGTCCAGGGGTACCCACGCGAGGACCGGCCAACTCCGCTGGAGCGTCTCGACCTCGATCGGCACCACGGCCGCCGGTGGCCGATCCGCGGCGAACCAGGGCTGGGTCGGCAACCAGGCGCGCAGGTGCCCGCTCAGGGCCTCGACGAGGGCATCGGGATCGATGCCGCATTCTGGCCCGAACCGGCCGCCGGGTCAGACCACCCCTTCGCACCACGCCCAGCCGAAGCCGGGCAGGCAGAGCTGCGGGGCGCCGCCGTCACCCTCGACGATCGCCGCGTCGGCGGACGCGTACCGCAGCGGCACGGCCGGTTCCCGACCCTCGAGGCTCATCGCGGCCGGCTCGGGCGACACGTTCACCGCGCACAGCACCGTGCCCAGCTCCAGGCGATCGGCGACGCCGCCTCGGAGGAAGGCGAAGACCGACTCGTGCCCCGACACCACCTGCTCGTAGTCGCCCCGCCCGAACACGCCCAGCTCGGCACGGGCCGCCATGACGTTGCGCAGCCAGCAGAGGAAGGAGTCGGGGTTCTCGGTCATGGCCATCACGTTGCGCTCCACGTAGCCGTACGGGCCCTCGGCGATCGACGGCAGGTAGAGCCAGTCGGCGGGCGCCTCGCTGAAGCCGCCGTTCGGCGAGTCGTCCCACTGCATCGGGGTGCGGACGGGGTCGCGGTCGCCCAGCTCCAGGCGCTCGCCCATGCCGATCTCGTCGCCGTAGTACAGGACCGGCGAGCCGGGCAGCGAGAGCAGCAGGCTGTGGAGCAGCTCGGCCTTGCGCCGGTCGTCGTCGAGGAGCGGGAACAGGCGCCGCCCGATCCCCACGTTGCGCCGCATGCGGTCGTCGGGCGCGTACTCGCGGTACATGAACGCACGCTCCTCGTCGGTCACCATCTCGAGGGTCAGCTCGTCGTGGTTGCGCAGGAACAACCCCCACTGGCAGCCGTCGGGGATCTCCGGGGTGTCGACCAGCGACTGCGCGATCGTGTCGGCGCGGTGGTCCCGCAGCGCCTTGTACATGCGGGGCATCAGCGGGAAGTGGAACGCCATGTGGCACTCGTCGCCCTCGCCGAAGTAGTCGACCACGTCGCACGGCTGCTGGTTCGCCTCTGCGAGCAGGACCCGACCCGGATGCGTCTCGTCGATGCGGCGGCGCATCTGCTTGAGCCACTCGTGGGTCTCGGGCAGGTTCTCGCCGTTCGTCCCGTCGCGCTCGAACAGGTAGGGCACCGCGTCGAGCCGGAACCCGTCGAGGCCCACGTCGAGCCACGCCGACATCACGTCGAACATCGCGTCGCCCACCTCGGGGCAGTCGTAGTTCAGGTCCGGCTGATGGCTGAAGAAGCGGTGCCAGTAGAACTGCTCGCGCTGGGGGTCCCAGGTCCAGTTCGACGCCTCGGTGTCGACGAAGATCACCCGGGCCTCGGACCAGCGGTCCTCGTGGTCGGACCAGACGTACCAGTCGGACTTGGCGTTGGTGTGCGAGGACCGCGACTCGACGAACCACGGGTGGTGGTCGCTCGTGTGGTTCACCACCAGGTCCGAGATGACCCGCATCCCCCGGAGGTGGGCCTGCTCGACCAGCTCGACGACGTCGTCGGTCGTCCCGAAGTCGGGGTGCACGGTCAGGTAGTCGCTGATGTCGTACCCGTTGTCCCGGAGCGGCGACTGGTAGAAGGGCAGCAGCCAGAGGCAGCCGACGCCGAGCCACGCGAGGTGGTCGAGCTTCTCGATCACGCCGCGCAGGTCGCCGATGCCGTCACCGTTCGAGTCCCGGAAGCCCCGGACCATCACCTCGTAGAAGACGGCATCGCGGTACCAGTCCACCTGGCCACTCCCGGAACGGTTCGAGACCCGCGCACCGTGCGCGAACCTCATCCATTCGGACGTTCGTCAGCGGACTTGAAGCCTCAGCACGTGGGCGACCCGCTCCCCCGGATCGAGCCGGACGTAGTTCGCACCGCTGTGCCAGGACCACTGCTCGCCGGTGAGCTCGTCGACCACGTCGAAGTGGTGTCCGACGCCCAGCTCCTCGCCGTCGACGTGCACGACGGTCTCGGCCGTCTCGTCCGGTCGGCAGTTCACGACGACCAGCACCGGGTCGGCACCGTCGGGCGCCGTCCGGCTCCACGCCAGCACGTCGGGGTGGTCGGCGTCCCATGCCCGATGGGTCTCGAGCGAGGCGAACCCGGGGTGGGCCCGGCGGACCTCGTTCAACCGGGTCACGAACGGGGCGAGCGACGGCTGGGTCCAGTCGCGCTCGACGATCCGGTACTTCTCGCTGTCGGCGTACTCCTCGTTGTGCGGCGAGGCAGGCCGGTTCTCGCACAGCTCGTAGCCCGAGTACATGCCCCACGACGGCGCCAGCAGGGCGGCGAGCACCGCTCGGACGCGGAACTGGTCCGGCGAGCCGTCACGCAGCGGCCCGTAGAGGATGTCCGGGGTCGACGGCCAGAAGTTGGGGCGGAAGGTGGCGGCGTTCGGCCCGTGGGCGAGCTCGTCCGCGTAGGTGCGGAGGTCCTCGGCGGTGAGCCGCCACGTGAAGTAGGTGTAGCTCTGCGAGAAGCCGACCTCGGCCAGCTCGTGCATCACCGCCGGTCGGGTGAACGCCTCCGACAGGAGCACCACGTCGGGGTGCCGCGACCCGATGTCCTCGATCAGCCACTCCCAGAAGGCGATGGGCTTGGTGTGCGGGTTGTCGACCCGGAAGATCCGGATCCCGTGCTGGATCCAGTGCTCGAGGATGTCGCGGCATGCGCCCCAGAGCTGCTCCCGGTGCGGCGAGTCGGGCCAGAAGTCGATGGGATGGATGTCCTGGTACTTCTTCGGCGGGTTCTCGGCGTAGCGCAGCGAGCCGTCGGGCCGGTGGGCGAACCACTCGGGGTGCTCGCTGATCCAGGGGTGGTCCGGTGAGCACTGGAGTGCGTAGTCGAGGGCGACCTCCAGGCCGAGCTCACGGGCGCGGGCCACGAACCGGTCGAAGTCGTCGAGGGTGCCGAGTGACGGCTCGACCGCGTCGTGGCCACCCGCCGCGCTGCCGATCGCCCACGGGCTGCCCGGATCGTCGGGCCCGGCGACCAGCGTGTTGTGACGACCCTTGCGGTGGGTCGTCCCGATCGGGTGCACGGGCGGCAGGTAGACGACGTCGAACTGCATCGCGGCGATGGCGTCGAGCCGAACCGCGGCACCGCCGGCGAAGCCGCCCTCGGACCGGGGGAACATCTCGTACCAGGCACCGACCGCGGCGCGCTCCCGCTCGACCCGCAGCCCCACCGGGACGGACGCGGTGAGGTCCCACGGGTCGCACAGGCCGTCGCAGATGGCGACCACCGCGTCGTCGAGCGCCGCATCGAGGCGCACCCGGTCGGCGCAGCTCGTGTCGAGGAGCACCTCGGCCGTGTCCAGGAGGCGGGTGGCGTCGGGTGCTCCGGCGAGGGCGGCGAGGTCGGCGAGGATCCCGGCACCCACGGCGAACTCGGCGGTGACGTCCTCGTCGGCGGACAGCCAGGCGCGCAGGTCCCGGCACCACGTGCGGTAGCGGGCGGTCCAGGCGTCGATCACCAGCTCGTGGTGGCCCGGCGCGTCGATCGTGATCTCGCCGCCGAACCAGTCGTCGGCGGCAGGGGCGAGCGGGGTCGACGACCAGGCACCGCCGGGACGCCGCCAGCGTGCCCTCGCCGAGAGGATCCCGTGGCCGTCGCGGAAGGCGCGTGCCCCGACGGTGAGGGGCCGACCCGCGAGGAGCTTGGCCCGGCGGCCCGGCGCTGTCGCCGGCAGGAGGTCCCGGATGACGACCCGACCTGCGGGCATCAGCGGTAGACCACGAGGTCGAGCCGGCCGGTCTTCATGGGCATGGACGTCGACTGGACCCAGATGCCCCGGACGGTGGCGTACCGATAGCTCTGGACCAGCGCCGAACCGATGAACGTGACGGTCTGGTCGAAGCCCGACGGGTCCTGCACGCGAAGGGTGCCCATGATCCAGGCCGCCTCCTTCGCCACGACCACCCGCAGGGAGAAGATCCGACGCGGGTCCCGCTCGTCCGCGCCCCTCGCCTCCAGCGCCGTCTCGCTGGGGTTCTCGAGGAGCTGGCCGACGCTCTGGCGGGACACCAGCAGCCGGTCGTGGTACTCGAGCGGGCCGGTCATGTCGATCTTGACCTTGAGGGCCTTGATCAGCGGCCGCTGCTCCCGGCGCACCGACCCGGCGAGAGCACGGTTGGTGATCTTCCCGCCCTTCAGCGCGATGTCGATGTACGCACCGCCGCAGGTGACCCGCCCCTCCTCCAGCTCCTGGCAGGAGGCGTGGGACACCGTCGCACCGTCGAGCGACCAGGTGATGACGCCCTCGGCGAACGTGCCGGCGACCGCGTCCGTGACGAGGCGCTCGCCGGTGCCGTCGTTGGCGATGGCCCACAGCTCGTCGCACTGCGGGCCGGCACCGAAGACCACGAGGGCGCCGTCGGGCGAGGGCGCCGGCTTGCAGACGCGCTCGTGCTGGGTCAGCACCGCCACCCGACCGGAGGTCACGTCGAGGCGTGCCAGCTGCTGCTCGCCGAGCGCGGTGACCACGCCGTAGAGGAACTTGCCGTCGGGCGCGAAGACCGGGTCGTCGACCGAGTAGGGCGAAGGCGTCTGCGTGCCGGTGAACGGCTCCACGACCGCGATCGTGAACTCGCGACCCGTCTCGACGTCGGCCGAGCGCAGGTAGAGGTAGGGGTCGAGGGGTGAGTACTGGATCTCCAGCGGGACGCGGGAGCGGGGGTCCGACAGGGGCCGGGGCGGGTCGGGCCGACCGTCGTAGAACGCGAGCATCGCCTGGGCGACGCCGTCGGCGCCCCGGGCGACGTAGGCGATCGACGCACCGGTGATGTCGAACGAGAGGAGGTTCTCCCCGGCGTCGGGCGGGACCACGGCATCGTTGGCCACGATCTGCGGCGGGCCCGCGCCGTCGACCGGCGCGAGGACGAGCGCGCCGTCGGTGCGGACGTACGCCACCTGCGAACCGCCCGGCGACCAGGCCAGCGGCGCGAGCCCCGCAG
>JAEZFI010000270.1 GCA_023437745.1 Actinomycetes bacterium | reverse complement strand
GACCAGGACGTCACGCGACAGCCTTCCCGGAGGTGCTGATGATGTCCCAGATGAACTGGTCGTACGTCGTACCCTGCGCTGCGAGGTGCTCGTCGAGGACCGCACGGGACGCCTCGGCGGCCGCCCGCTTGCCGGGCGCGCCACGCTCGGCGGCGCACATCTGCTCGTACAGGGCTCCCACACGCTCGACCGCGCCCAGGTCGGGTGCGCGCCGGTTGGAGTGGTAGCCGACGATCGCGCCGGCCGCGTCCCGTGAGGGCGTGACATGCGCCAGGACCCAGTACGACGCGCCGTCGCCCGCGAGGTTGTTCACGTACGCGAAGACCTCGTTGCCGGCGCGGATCGTCTCCCACAGCAGGTGGAACAGACCGCGCGGCGTGTCCGGGTGACGGATGATGCTGTGCGGTCGGCCGACGACGTCCTGCTCGCGGTACGCCGACACCCGCAGGAACGTGTCGTTCGCGTACGTGATGCGACCTTGCAGGTCGGTCTTGGAGACGATGAGCTCGTCCGGGCTGAAGGTGCGTACCTCACCGGTCGGGCGCGGTGGCTTCGTCGACACTGCTCGCGCTCCTCTGCGTCGTGCGTGGCCCTGTCATGGGACGATCGGACACGGCCTCACGCGCATGAGGGACGGCGGGACTCTGGTCTCCGAAGGCGTGCTGGCCGCGACGTCGGCGCCCGTCCGAGGCAGTCGCCCAACGGGTCCCCGGACCTCAGAGCTCGTCGCGCCAGGTGTGCTGCGGGTCGTACCCCAGCAGACGACGTGCCTTGTCGATCGACAGGAGCGTCTCGTTGCCCTCGATCGGCCGGGTCACGGGGACGTCCGGGAAGTACTCGGCGACGAGCTCGGCCGACGGCCGCTCCAGCACCGGGTCGGGCGAGGCGATGATGACCGCCTCGAACCCGCGCAGGGCGCTCTCGAGCGCGAGCCGCACCGCGAGGGCGCCGGCGCGGGCGTCGATGTAGCCCCACAGGTTCCAGATCCGGCTGCGCGGGTCGGCCGCGAACCCGGGGAACACGGCGTAGTCGCCGACCTCCATGACGTTGGAGAACCGCAGGCCGATGAGCTTGAGCTCGGGGTCCCAGCGCGTGAAGTGCCGCGCCATCTCCTCCTCGACCGCCTTGCCGAGGGAGTACGTGCTCTCCGGGCGGACCGCGTACTCCTCGTCGACCGGCACGTACGGCGGCGGCGTCTCGAACGGCAGCCCGAGGACGGTCTCGCTCGACGCCCAGACGACGTTCTTGATGCCGGCACGGCGTGCCGCGCTGAACACGTGGTGGGTGGCGACGACGTTGTTCGCGAACGTCGCCCCGCTCGGGTGCAGGCCCGGCGCGGGGACGGCCGCGAGGTGGACCACCGCATCGACACCGTCGTACCGGTCGTCGATGCCCGTGAGCGCCTCGGTCACCTGGCCGAGATCGGTGAGGTCGACCCGCGTGAACAGCGCCTTCTGTCCCGCAGGCGGGGGTGCGGTGTCGACGTTGACGACGTCGTACCCGTGCGTGGCGAGGTCCTCGACGACCGCGCGGCCGAGCTTGCCGCTGCCGCCGGTGACGACGACGCGGGCTCCCGGGCGCAGCGGTGAGCCGGGTGCGTGGCCAGGTGGGGTCATCGCCACATCACACCACGTGCGGCCGGGGCGCCCGTCCCGCCGCCGTGGGCGCGCGGCTCACACCGGCCCCGCCGACGTGCCGCAGACCACCCGGACGAACCCCTCGCCCCAGTCGCTCCCCGCGGCCGGGCCGTAGCCCGCCATGCGCTCACCGACCCAGCTGATCGCGTCCTCGGGTGAAGGCGACCGTTCGAACTGGCTCACGTGCCGGAGGATCGCCTCACGCTTGGCGGTGACGTGCCGGTCGTCGAGGGCGACGTGGAAGGAGGTGTGCTCGAAGCCCGGCACCCAGATCTCGGGCACGGCGTGCGGGGCCAGCCCCTCGGCGAGGAGCTCGGGGAACGCCCGCGGGTTGCCCGCGTCCGGGAAGGCCGCGCACAGGGTGGCCTCACCGACGGCGAGGTGGTCCGGGTGCGAGGCGCCGATGGGGAAGACGAGCGAGCGCACCGGGTGGTGCGTGAGGAGCAGGTCGGGGCGCGCCGTGCGGATGGCGCGGCTCAGCAGCCTGCGCAGCTCCGTCCCGGCCACGAGCGTCCCGTCCTCGAGCCCCAGGAAGGTGATCGCCCCGACCCCGAGCCGGTCCGCGGCGTCCCGCTGCTCGGCCCTGCGGCGCGCGCCCAGCTCGGCAGCGTCGACGTCGGGGTCCTCACCACCGAGCGAGCCGTCCGTGCAGACGACGTACGCGACGTCGCTCCCCGACTCGACCAGGCGTGCGACCGTCCCGCCGAACATGAACTCGGCGTCGTCCGGGTGCGCGCCGACCACGAGCACGCGCTCGTACGCCCGGGGCAGCGGAGGCAGGCGGCGGTGGCCGTCGCGGGTCACGGAACGCCCTCACCGGTCGAGCACACCAGCGTCACGGTCGCCAGGAGCGTCTCGAGCTCGTCCGGCGTGAGCGACTCGAACGCGGGCACGAGGATCTGCGACGTCAGCTCCTCGGCCCGGAGCCGCGCCTCGCGGATCTCCGCCGGGTCGCGGAACGGGCCGGTCCAGCCCATGCGCTCGGCGTAGGCGGGTCCGGTGCGGGGTGGCGGGTGCGGGGCCGCGAGAACGGCGTCGAGCGGGCTGAGTCCGCACGCGGCGATCGCACAGATGTGGGCGGCTCCGCGCAGCTCGCGCAGCAGGTGGAGGGTGAGGCCGACCCTGCCCGTGAGCGTCTCGGGAGGTGCGATGAGCCGCCACCCGGCGAACAGCAGGCCGAGCGACGCGGGGGCGGCGTCGACGACACGTCGGCCCAGCTCGTCGACCTGCGACAGGACGGCCGGGTCGAGGTCGGCCAGGGCGCGCTCGGCCCACGCGACGGGACGTCCGCTGTAGTGCCGTGCCACCTCGGCGTGCGTCAACCCGGCGGGGACCGCCTCCCACGCCCGACGCACCACGTGCACCGGCTCGAACGCGATCGCCGCGGCCGCGACCTCGGCCGGGCAGGAGCCGAGGACCCCTGCGCGGCCGACCACCCAGAACTGGGCGCCCGTGACGAACCCCAGGTCGGTGCCGTACCGGTCGGTCTCCGGGGCCAGCATCCACCGCCGGGTGTACCGCTGGATCGGGTCGGCGAGCAGCGCGACGACCTGCTCCGTCCCCGTGGTCACGGCGTCCCCCCTGCCGGTCCGGGCCGGAGCCAGGCACTGAGG
>JAEZFI010000261.1 GCA_023437745.1 Actinomycetes bacterium | reverse complement strand
CTCCTGGACCGCGTCCTCGGCCGTCGCGAAGTCGGCACCGCGACGGACGAGGACGCTGAGGACCTGGGGCACGAGCTCACGGAGCTCGAGGCCGCCCATCGTCATTCCATGAAGTTCGGCGGGGCAGCGAGGAACGGCCGGAGCTCGAGCCACTCGTGGATCGGCTTGCCACCCGCGCCCGGCGCCGACGACAGCTCGCCGGCGAGCTCCACGGCACGCTCGTAGCTGTCCACGTCGATGACCATCCAACCGGCGATCAGGTCCTTCGTCTCGGCGAACGGGCCGTCGGTCACGGGCGGTCGTCCCTCGCCGTCCGACCGGACCCAGGTGCCCTCGGGGGAGAGGGCCTGGCCGTCGACGAACTCACCGGTGGTCTCGAGGCGGGCGGCGAAGTCGCCCATGAACCGGATGTGCGCCTCGACCTCCTCCGGCGTCCACTGGTCCATGGGGACGTCGTTCCGGGGTGCGGGTGCACCCCGGTAGTGCTTGAGCAACAGGTACTTGGCCATCGTGGTCTCCATTCTGCGGCGCCGGCCCCGCTGGCCGCGCTCACCCCAGGGACGGAGCCGTCACGCAGTTCTCGACATGCCGTCCTCAGGCAGTGAGGAGGCGCTCGAGGATCGGGGCGTGGAACGCGATCGCCACGAGCGTGCCCAGGGCGAGACCGGGCCCGAACGGGAAGTGCCGCTGGTGGCCGTGGCTGGCGACGCGCACCCCGAGGCCGAGCACGACGCCGATGATGCAGGCGAGGAAGAGCCCGACCGCCGGCATCATCACGTGCGTCCAACCGAGGTAGATCCCGAGCAGCAGCGAGAGCCGCACGTCGCCGAAGCCCATGCCGCCCGGGGAGATCATCGAGACGATGAAGAGGAAGCCGAAGTAGCAGGCGCCGCCGACGGCCGCGCCGCGCAGCGTGCCCGGCGCGCCGATCCAGAGGGACGCCGCGACGATCAGGACGGCGCCGACCGCCGCGCCCCACCAGGCGACGCGGCGAGGGATGAGCATGAGCCGGACGTCGACCGCGGCGGCAACGACCAGCACGGGGACCAGCCAGAGGAACGGGACCAACACGGCGCGGGTGCCCCACGTGGCCAGCATGACGAGCCCGAACGCGGGCACGGCCAGCTGGATGGCCAGCCATGCCAACGAGGTCCGGGTGCCGCAGTGGGGGCAGCGGAGGCCGCGTGCCCACCACGTCGGTGCGGCCGTCTCGGCCGGGGTGAGCTCGTGATCGCAGTGCGCGCAGCGAGGAGTCGACCAGACGGCGGTCTCCGTCTCCTCGTCCTCCTGGTAGCCGTGGGAGAACCAGGCGGCGAGGGAGCCGACGGCGAGACCGCCGACGAGGATGACGAGCGCGAGCAACCAGGCCATGGGTTCTCATCGGCACGTGCCGCCCGTCGCTCAAGCGGTTCCCCTCGACCTCGCCGTTCTGTTCCAGCCAGAGCATCGCCCGTGCTGCTCTCCCTGGAACAGAACCGGCGGGGCGGGGCTAGGTTCGCCGGTCGTGCCCGATCCGTCCGGTTCTGCCGCCGCGCCGCTGCTGGCCGGGCTCAGCTCGCTCGTCTACGGCGGCGCCGACTTCTCCGGGGGGCTGGCCTCCAAACGTGCCGACGGCATCGCCGTCACCTTCGTCTCGCAGGTCTGCGGTGTGCTGGCGCTCCTGGTCGCCATCACGCTGTGGCCCCACGTGACGGTGAGCGCCTCGGACCTCTGGTGGGGCGCGGCGGGAGGGCTCGCCGGCGGGTTCGGCCTGATGTTCTTCTACCCGGCGCTGGCAGCCGGACCGATGTCGATCGTGGCCCCCACGACGGCGCTGTGCAGCGCAATCGTGCCGCTGGTCGTGGGCCTGGCCCGAGGGGACCGCCCTTCGACGCTGGCCCTGATCGGCGTCGGCATCGCGCTGCCGGCCATCGGGCTCGTGGCCCGGGAGCGCAGCGAGCACCACGAGCACCTGACCAGGCGGACGATCCTGTCCTCCGTCGCCGCGGGCGTCGGCTTCGGCCTGTTCTTCGTGTTCGTCGGTGAGGCGTCGGGGGATGCCGGGCTGTGGCCGCTCGTGGGTGCCCGGGCGGGGTCGCTGAGCCTGCTGGCCGTCGTGCTGCTGGTCACCCGCCGGTCGTTCGGGATCCCGGTGGGTGCCCGCCGGCTGACCGTGATCGCCGGCGTCGGGGACATCGTGGCGAACGGCCTCTACGTGCTGGCGTTGGCCGACGGCCTGGTCAGCGTGGTCGCCGTCGTCGGCTCGATGTACCCGGCCAGCACCGTCGTGCTCGCCCGGGTCGTGCTCGGGGAGCGGATGAGCCGGGCGCAGATCGTCGGGCTGTTCCTCGCCGGGACGGCGCTGGTGCTCGTGGCGCTCGGCCGCTGAGGGCTCGCCCCAACCGGACTCGTTCTGTCGCGTGCAGCGTGACGCCTGCGTCACCCTGTACGCGACAGAACGAGTGAGGGAAGGGGGTTCAGTCGGCGGAGGGGAACGACCCGACCACCGGCTGGGCGAGGCGGAGCCGTTCGTCGTAGCCCTCGTTCCACGGGAGGAGCCCGTTGCGGTCGGGCCAGATGAACTGGCTCACGCGGTAGTCGGGCTCGTTGAGCGCGTCGGCGTCTCGGAACATCCCCTCCACGTCGTCGCGGTCGACGGGGAGCAGCGCGGCCGGGAGGTCGTTGTCGAGGAGGCCCAGGAACACGCCCTCGGGGAGGCGCCCACCCCCACCGAGGTACTCGGCCATCATCTCGAGGAGCCCACGGGCGGCCACGGGCTGCAGCCCGAAGATCACGACCTCGGGATGGTGGAACGTCGCCTCGAAGCCGATCGTGTAGGTGTACCCCGGGCGCGGCGGGTCCTCGGTGGGGGCGACGGGCTCGGCGCACCAGCCGTTCGCCTCGACCACCCAGCTGATCTTGTCGAGGTGGTCCATGTCCCGGTCGGGGAAGACGTCGTCGCTCACCGACGGCGACGCTACTGCTGCACGAGCGCCTGGAGGGCGGCGCGATCCACCTTCTGCATGGCCGTGAGCGGCAGTGCATCGACGACGACGAGATCCTCGGGCAGCTTCCACTTGGCGAGGCGCGCCGCGGCGTGGTCCCGCAGCTCCGCCAGGGTGGGCGCACTCGTCGGATCGTCGACCACCAGCACGGCGACACCGATCTCGCCCATCACCTCGTCGGCCCGCGGGACCACCGCGACCTGGCGGACACGTGGGTGCTGGGCCAGGACCGCCTCGACCTCTCCGGGGGCCACGTTGTAGCCGCCGCGGACGTACTGCTCCTTGATCCGGCCGCGGAGGCGGTACAGGCCGCGCTCGTCGCGGAGCGCCAGGTCGCCGGATCGGACCCACCCGTCGACCACGGTGGCGGCGGTGTCGTCGGGACGGTTCCAGTACCCCACCATCTGGGCGGGGGAGCGGAGGCACAGCTCGCCGACCTCGCCGTCGCCGATCACGTCGCCCGTCTCGGGATCGACGAGGCGCGCCTCGACGCCGGGCCGAGGCCGACCGATGCTGTGCAGCAGCTCGTCGTCGTCGGCCCGAGGGTCGGTCGCGAGGCCGACACCGCCCGACTCGGTCGAGGAGTAGCGGATCGAGTACCCCGCGCCGAACCGGGCTCGCGCCTCCGCGACGAGCGCGGGGCTGGAGGCAGCGCCGCCGACGATCAGCGACGACACGCAGGAGAGGTCGAGCTCGTCGAAGCGGGGCGAGCGCAGCAGCAGCGCGATCTGGGGGGCGACACCGCCGATGTGCGCGATCCGATGGCGCGCCACAGCCTCGAGCACGTCGTCGGCCCGCCACGGGTCCACCCGCACGAGCGTCGATCCGGTGCGGAGGTACCACGGGAGCTTGGTGGTCGTGCCCACGTGGGCGAACTGCGTCGACGCCAGCATCGGCGCCCCGCCTCCCCAGCGGTCGGCCGCGACGCCGAGGTCGATGCGTCGGATGGCGTCCAGCTCCCGGCTGCGGAACCAGGCGGCCTTCGGTGGACCGGTGGTCCCGGACGTGAAGACGATGACGGCGGGTCGGTCGGCGTCGGACGGGAGCACCGGGGCGTCGTCGCCCTCGGGGAGCTCGCCGTCTCCCAGCTCGACGGCGGGGTCGAGGAAGTCGACCAGCGACCGTCGTTCGGCGTGGGCGAGCGACGGGTTGATCCCGGCCGCGATCGCTCCGACCTTCGCCGCGGCGGCGAGCGCGATCAGGTAGCCGGCGTCGCTCCGCCGGGTCAGCGCCACGATGTCACCGGGCCCCACGCCGAGCGCGAGCAGCCCGCCGGCCACGGTGTCGCTGCGACGGTCGAGCTCGGCATAGGTGAGCCGGTCGTCCGCCGTGAGCAGCGCGGGCGTGTCACCGAAGCGGCGCGCGGCCTCGCGGACGACCTCGTCCAGCATCAGGACCCGCCCGCGCTCAGGCGTTCTGTGTCGCGGAACGCGCCGGATCGGGCGCGTCCTGCGACACAGAACGGGGATCTGGGCGGAGGTAGACGAGCCCCTGGCCGACGTCGAGGTGGGGGATGCCGGTGTCCTCGAGGGCCGCGGTCCAGGTGCCGGTCACGGAGGGGTCGTTCTGCTCCATGCCGTGGTCGGCGATCACGAACACCGCGGTGCGGTCGAGCGCGCCAGCTCGCTCGACGGCGCGCAGGACGTCGCCCACGCGGGCGTCGCTGTCGCGGATCGAGGCGCGGGCGGCGGCGCCGTGCGGTCCGGACTCGTGGGCGGCCTCGTCCGTCAGCGCCAGCGAGCACCAGCTGATCGTGGGCAGCGGGTTGCCGGCGGTGCGCTCCCAGGCCTCGATCGTCTGGGTGGCGCTGTGGTGGTCGATCGTCGACATGAACCGGTACTGGGCCGAAGCGGCGGCGATGTCGGGGTCGACGTGGGTGATGGTGGCGAAGTCGGGGATGTCGGGGAGGCCTCCGGTGCGGAACTCGGCGAAGGAGCTGAGCTGGGCGCCGGTGTCGCAGAACTCGAACGTCGCGCTGCACCATGCGTCCGGGCGTGCCCGGCGGACCGCCTGGAACACCGTCTCGACCTCGGGGGAGAGGTGCACCATGGCGTCGAACATCTCCGCCATCGACAGCAGGTCGGGGGTGAGGCCGTTGGATCGGTCGAACCACGTGTTGTGGAGGATGCCGGAGTGGCCCGGGTGGGCGCCGGTGACGGCCGTCGTGTGGTTGGCCAGGGTCGCCGTGGGCAGCGACGCGAACATCCCGTGCCGGTAGGCCGTGCCGCGTGCGACGAGCTCTGCGAGGTGGGGCGCCTCACCCGCGTCGATCACGTCGAACAGCAGGTTGGCGTTCGTCCCGTCGAGCAGGAAGACCACGACGTGGTCGGCGGTCTCGCCGGTCAGCACCGCCGTCTCGGGGTCGCCGTCCTGTCGACGGAGGAGCGCGTCGGGGCGGGACCGGCCGCCGGGGCCCGTCGCCTCGGGGTGCGGGTCGACGCCGAGGACGGCGGCGATGGTCGGCGCGACGTGGACGGTGCGGGTCGAACGGTCGACCACCCCGTCGGCACGGATCCCCGCGCCCGCAGCGATGAACGGCGCCCGCGCCTGCACCACGCCCAGCGAGCCGTGCTGTCCGAGGTGGTCGTCGAAGTGGTGGGCGGCGGTGTGGGTCACCACCAGGTCGGGCGAGTGGGGCGCGTCGAAGAACTGGGCGATCGAGTCCTGGGCGTGCGGGTAGGCGTTGACCGTCCGGTGGGGGAACGCGGCGGCGCGCTCGGAATCGTGCCCGACGAGGTGGTCGGACGCACGGTGCGCCAGAGGGTCCCGCCCTTCCACCCGGGTGGTCCGGTAGGAGGGACGGCCCGCGGCGTCGAGCTCGCGGACGAACTCCACGGACCCGGCGACGGCGGCCGCCCGGTACCGGTCGGGCGCCTGGCGGCGGAGGACCATCTCGACGAGGTGCTCGACGGCGCTGTCGCACAGGGCGCGCTCCAGCCGGTCCAGGCGCTCGGCGCGCCGGTCCGGGTCGAGGTGGGCGTCGACGCCTGCCGTGCTCATGTCCACCAGTCTGGCCGTCGGGCGCCCGGTCCACCCACCACAATGTCGACATGTCGCCCCGGCCCAGCTCGACCGAGATCACGCCCGACTCGATACGCCTGGACGGGCGGGTTGCCCTCGTGACCGGCGCCGCGCGCGGGATCGGCGCCGCGACGGCCCTGACGCTCGCGCGGTTCGGAGCCGACCTCGTGCTCTGCGACAGGCTCGCCGCGGACCTGTCGGCGACGGTCTCGGCCGCGGAGGCGATCGGCCGGCGGGTCGTGTGGGCGACGATGGACGTCCGGCACGAAGACGCGGTGCACACGCTCGTGGGCGACGCGGTCGCGACCTTCGGCCACGTCGACGTGCTGGTCAACAACGCGGGCGGCGGGTTCCACGCGCCGTTCCTCGAGGTCAGCGACAAGGGTCAGGCTGCGCTCGTCGCCGAGAACTTCGGCCAGGTGACGTCGTTCGTCCGTGCGTGCGTGCCCCACATGCACCGGGGCGGCTCGATCGTGAACGTGACGTCGATCGAGGCCCACCGCGCCGGGCCGGGCTTCGGCATCTACTCGGCGATGAAGGCAGCCGTCGAGAACCTGACGAAGACGCTCGCACTCGAGCTGGCGGACCGGCGCATCCGCGTGAACAGCGTCGCTCCCGACATGATCCCGACCCCGGGCGACGCCGGCCTCGCCGACGCGAGCGGCGCGATGGCGGAGTCCGGCTCGACCTACGACCAGCCCTGGCCCGACGCGGGGACGCCCGACGACTGCGCCGCCGCGGTCCTGTACCTGGCGAGCGACCTCAGCCGCTTCGTGACCGGCACGTGCCTGCACGTCGACGGCGGCACCCACGCCGCGTCGGGCTGGCGTCGCGCGGCGAGCGGCGACGGCTGGCGCCTGTAGCGAGCGGAGCCGTCCCGGCGCCTCAGTGCCGGGTAGCGGAGGCGAAGCAGCGAGCTTGCGAGCGAACCTGAGCGGAGCCTGCCCGGCCCTAGGGCGACAGCGGGCAGGTGGACCGCTCGGGGAAGGTCACCGGGTTGCAGCGCACCGCCTCGGGCGTCCCGAAGCCGACGACGTAGCCGTTGCCCGGGTGGGGGTGCCCCTGGGGGAAGTCGCTGTGCACGAGCTGCGCACCCGAGGCGAAGGCGGCATCGCGAACCGTCGTGTCGCCGGCGGCCGCCTCCACCAGGTCGGCGTCGGCGCGGGTGCGCACGATGAAGCCCTCACGGACGAGCGTCGGGATCGTCGGGTCGTGGGCGTCGTTCTTGACCAGCACGGCGCTGGACGGCAGGTCGTCACGATCGCTCGTGAACGCGACGCGACCCTCGAGCGAGGGGTGCCCGGCCCGGTAGGCGTCGGAGCTGGCGCCCGAGTTGTCGAGGTAGAACATCACCCGGCCGCGGACGTCGTCCAGCAGCGGCCACCCCGCCGTCGTCACCGCGGTGCGGAGGTCGGCGGCGTCGCCCCGCACGAGGTCGGGCGTGATCATCTCGTCGTCGGAGAAGACCGAGCGGATCTCCGCGTCGAGCGCGTCCAGCTCCGTGGCGCCGAACGGCGTGACCGGGGTGAGGTCGAACGGCGCCGGCAAGCCGTCGTTCTTCAGCTCCAGCTGGATGACGATCGGGATGTGGTCGCGGTGGTCCTGCGACCACTCCCGCACGGTGGTCAGGCAGATGACCAAGGTCTGGCACGTCGAGATCTGGTCGATGTCGACGATGTGGAACACCTTGATCCCCGGCGCGTCCATGTCGGAGGGCACGACCGGGTCCTCCACCCCGAGCACGCCGGGGCCCTTCGGCGAGGCGAACGTCCCACCCGTCGGGTCGGCGGCGATGTCGAGCTCGAAGGTGCGCAGCCCCGCGTCGAGCTGCTCGCCGAGCGGCGGGTGCGTGTACTCGAGCGACGCCGGGTCCCCCAGCTCCTCGGTCACGTCGGGCACCGCCTCGGCGACCTTGCGGAGGGCCTCCATGAGCCGAGGCTCGGGGGCGACGTGGTAGCTGTTGTGGCTGCCGACGATCTGGAGCTGGTCCAGGCGGAGGTCGGACACCTCGGCGCCGCGCTCCTCCTGCCCGCTCGGGCGGTCGGTCGCGTCACGCCCGGCGTCGCCGTCGTCGGCGTCCGAACACCCGGCGACCAGCGTCACCAACGCCATCGCGACCGCTGCCCATCGCCAGCGTCCCTGCATCCACGTCCCCCATCCACCCCATGGCCGGGCCAGGTGGGCTCGACCGGTGCCGAGCGACTGTACCCGCCGCAACATCCTCAACCCTCCGACCGGGACCGCCGATGTCCGGGCCGTGACGAAGCTGGTGCAGCGCAGGCAGGTGGGTCGGTGGTCGATGGTGGCCGTGCTGGCGGTGGTCGCCGTCACGGCAGCGTGCGCCCCACCGCCCGAGGTGGTGCCGGAGGTTCGATCGGCCCGAGTCGTCGTCCCGTCGATCCCGCTGCCGCCGGTTCCCTCGATGCAGGTCGACTCGACCACGATCGACGCCGCCCGTTGCGACGGGTGCGACGATGCCGGACGCTTCTTCGTCGGCCAGCTCGGCACGGCCGCGATCGACGCCCTGACCCGGTCGCCGCAGCCGTCGCTCGAGCAGCAGCGCCAGCAGCTCGGCTCGCTCCTCGTGGCGGGCTACTTCGGCGGCCTCCGCGTCCGTGACCTCATGGGTGGCGAGCTGGCCGCGGCCGACCTGTCGCCGTTCGGCCCGGCCCTGGACGCCATCGGTGGTTCGACGATCGTCGAGCTCGACCGGATCGTCGGCCAGCTGCTCGCCGCGAGCCGCGGGACCGATCCGCTCGCACTGGCCGCCACCTCGGTCGCCGTCGCGCCGGTCCTCGCCAACCTCGGCGGCTTCGTGCGCAGCTACGTCGACGTGCTCCTCGCGCACCCGCCGGCCGGGTACGACCCCGCGACGGCGCCCCTCACCTGCACCGGCCTGTTCGACTGCCGGCACGTCGGGCTCCCGCTGGGCGCGCTGGATCGCCTCGCCTCCGCCAAGGCCGCGGTCACGGCGGAGCTGCACGACATCGGCACGGCCGCCGGGGCGAGCGCCGAGGCCGCCTTCGACGGGGTGGTGGACGCCGTCGCCCTCTCCTCCGAGGCGTACGCCACGCTGCTCGACCTCGCGGGTGGCGTCCTCCAGGCGATCGAGGCGGCGCTGTGGGGCGCGGCCGCCGGCCGTCTCGGCCTGGTCGAGCCGGCGCAGGCGGCGCTGGCCGCCACGGCGGGGGTCCTGGTGTGGGCGGGCAGCTGGGCGCTGGGCCTCGCCTCGTCCCTCCCCGCCGACGCCCGACCCGCCCTTCTCTGACCTCGCGCCGGCGTCACGCAGCTTCTGCGGGACGGCATCGACCGTTCACGAGCGCGAACTGGTCGATCTGGTCCCGCGGAACGCGGGGGTCAGTGCGACTTCAGCCACTCGTCGCCGAGGCGGAACTCCGTCTCGAGCTGCGGTTCGATGACCGCGCCCTTTGCGTAGTTCTCGATCTTCCCGCCGACCAGCGGGACCTTCACCCTCACCGAGATGGTGACCTCGTAGTGCGTCTTCTTCTTGCCGTCGGCGCGGATGAGCGTGGTGCCGTTCGTCTCCATCGGGGTGCCCGGCGCCTCGAGCACGAACGTGCCGCCGTAGGTCCCGTCGCCGTGGTCCTTCCAGGTGTCGACCGAGGTGACGGTGTTCGTCGGCTTCAGGAACTTCTTGGCGAAGCCGGGCAGCTCCAGGTCCACGAGGCGCTTCAGCTCGATGCGGAACGAGTCGTCGGTCGTCTCCTCGTCGAGGACTTCGATCTCCCGGTGGCCCATCGCCGCGAACTTGGCGACGTGGCTGGCCGGGTCGCGGAACATGGCCCACACCTTCTCGATCGGTGCGTCGAAGGTGTGCGTGCGGCTGACGTCGACCATGTGGCCCCCTGTGCGATGGATCCGGCGCGCTCGTCGGGCGCCGGCCCAGACGGTAGCGGTCGGGCACCGACCCGATCGGCCTCGCCCGGCGGGGGCCGGCACGCTACTTTCTGACGACCCGTCAGAAACGACCGTCGAGCGACGGTCCGACACAGGAGCACCTGATCGTGAGCACCCCCGCACCGCCCCTCGCCGGCGTCCGCATCATCGAGTGCTCGATGCTGGGCCCCGGAGCGATCACCACGCACCTCGCCGACCTCGGCGCCGACGTGATCAAGGTCGAGCCGCCGTCCGGTGACTACATCCGGCAGATGACGTGGCCGATCGTCGAGGGCACCTCGCTCATGCACTGGCACATCAGCCGGGGCAAGCGCAGCATCACCGTCGACCTCCGCACCCCGGAGGGGGTCGCCCTGGTCAAGGAGCTGGTCAAGGATGCCGACGCCGTCATCGAGGCGATGCGCCCCGGCGGCCTGGCCCGTCGCGGGCTCGGCTACGACGACCTCAAGGCGATCAACCCGGCCATCGTGTTCTGCACGATCTCGGGTTACGGGATGACCGGGCCCTACAAGGACATGCCCAGCCATGGGATCGCCTACGACACCTGGGCCGGCATCGTCGGGCCCGAGACCGACGACGAGGGCTTCTGCTACATCCCCGAGCACGCCTCGATCGGCATCCACGCCGGCCCGCTGTTCGGTGCGCTCGGCGTGCTGGCCGGCATCACCCGCGCCCGCGCCACGGGCGAGGGCTGCCAGATGGAGGTCGCTCAGTCCGACGCCGCCGCCGCCATGGACTGGCTCCGGAGCGAGACGTGGAAGGCCTACGAGCGTCCGCAGTCCGAGGTCACCGGCAACAAGAGCGACGACTACGAGCGCCGGGCGCCCGGCACCGCCGGGATGCGTGAGGGCGTGCGCTACCAGTTCTACGAGACGAGCGACGACCGCCACGTGCTGTTCATGGCGTCCGAGCAGGAGTTCTGGAAGAACTTCTGCAACGGCGTCGGCCGCCCGGACCTGTTCGAGACCTACCCGGGCAGCCAGTACGGCGACCATGCCCGCGGCAACCGCCCGCTGCAGGCCGAGCTGCGGACCATCTTCGCCACGAAGACGGCCGCCGAGTGGCTCGAGTTCGGCAACGTCCACAACACGCCGATCGCCGCGGTGAACACCCCGCAGACGATCGCCGAGGACCCGCAGTTCCAGGACCGCTTCCATTGGCTCCCCTACCAGGAGCACGGCACCGACATGCTGCCCACACCGATCAAGCTCATCGGCGAGGAGCTGCCGCCGCCGTCGAAGGCACCGACGGCCGGAGAGCAGACCGACGAGATCCTCCGCGACGTGCTCGGCTACGACGCCGACCGGATCGCCCAGCTCCGCGAGCAGGGCGCGCTCGGCTGACGGGAACCGAACCGGGTCGAGGAACGACCCGTGCTGAGATGGATGCGATGACCAGGCTCCGGCGCGCCCCACGAGCACCGACGCTCCGCCGCACCGGTTGGGTCGTCGCGGTCCTCGTCGTCATGTCGGCCACGGTGTGGGCGGTGCCGGCCGCGGCCCACTCGGTGCTGGTGTCCAGCACGCCCGGCGCCGGTTCCGTGGTGAACTCCGCGCCCGACACGCTGGTCCTCGTCTTCAACGAGCTGGTCACCCTCGGCGACGAGCCGATCCGGCTGTTCGACGCGAAGGGCGATTCGATCGACGTGGGTGACGCCACGCAGCCCGCCGGCGACAGCAAGCGGGTCGAGGCGCCGCTGGAGCAGTCGCTCCGCGACGGCTCGTACGTCCTGGCCTGGCGTGTCACGTCGGCGGACAGCCATCCGCTGAACGGTGCGTTCACCTTCGCGGTCGGCGCGCCGACCACCGGCGTCGACACCGGGTCGCTCGTCACCGGTCTGCTGCAGGACCGGGGCAGCCCGGTGGTCGCCTGGACCCTCTCCATCCTGCGGTGGCTCGTGTACGCGTCCGTCGCGGTCGCCGTCGGCGGATGGATCGTGGCCCGATGGATCTGGCCCGAGGGCGCGCCGCTCCGCCGCACGCGTCGTTGGATCAGCGTCGGTGCCGGGATCGCTGTGCTGTCGTCTGCGCTGGCGGTCGCCGCTCAGGGCGCGTATGCGGCGGGCGAGGGCGTCGGCTCGATGTTCGACCCGTCGCTCTGGTCCGACGTCCTCGCCACGCGGTTCGGCCAGGCAGCGGTCATCCGGATGGCCGGCGCCGGACTGCTCCTGATGGGGGTCAGCCTCGCCCTGCGGCGGCGGGCCCGTGACCTGGTGTGCGGGATCGCCACGCTGCTCGTCGTGCTCGGCGTGATCCTCGCGAACCACGCCACGACGGGCCGGTGGGTGGCGGCCGCCCTCGCCGCCGACGCGCTCCACGTCGCGGCGATGTGCGCCTGGATCGGCGGACTCGTCGGGCTGTGCGCCTGGATCCTGGTGCGACGGCCCGAGTCGGAGGCGCCGGTCGTCTCGGACGGGCCGGAGGAACGCGGGCCGGACCCGCACTCCGACGAGGTGGGCCTCGCCGCAGTGCATCGCTTCTCGGCGCTGGCCGTGGTGTCGGTCGTGCTGCTCGTCGGGAGCGGCGTCCTCCAGTCCATCCGCCAGGTCGGAGGGCCGAACGCACTCACGTCGACGACCTACGGACGGGTGCTCCTCACGAAGGCCGCGGTCGTGGCCGTGCTCCTGGCGGTGGCGTTCGTGAGCCGCCGCCTGATGGGCCAGTGGCGCAAGGCCCTCGACGCCGAACCGGTGGCGCTGGCGGTCGGCGCCGATGTGGACCCGGCAGCGGGCGCACCGGGCGCGGGCGCGATGCGGACGTTCCTCCGACGCTCGATCGCGGTCGAGGTCGGTCTCGCTGTCGTCGTGCTGGGGGCGTCCACCGCGCTCTCCAACGCCGTCCCTGCGATCGAGGCGGTCGCGCTGCCGTTCACCCAGACCGTGGCGAACGACCAGGGGATCGGCGAGATCTTCGTCGACCCCGCGAAGGTCGGCGACACCGAGCTCCACGTGATCGTGACGAACCTCGACGGCACGACGCCCGACGTGGCCGAGATGACGGTGACGATGCGGCTCCCCGAGCGCGACGTGGGTCCCATCGAGGTCGCGATGCAGCGCTTCAACGACCTGCCGAACGACTACTGGGCGCCGTCGGCGTCGTTCCCGTTCCCGGGCACGTGGGAGATCGAGGCACGTGCGAGGGTCGGCGAGTTCGAGCAGAAGGTGTTCCGGGTCGAGGTCACCGTCCGCTGAGCGTGCACCGCGGCGCCCCATGCCGCGGCGCGCCGGGCCGGCCGGGGAACTCGGCGGCCCGCGGTGACGACCAGAGGGCTGACGTCGACGGCGACGTCCAGGACGATCCAGGAGGATCCACCGAGATGACGACACACCGACTCGCCAGCAGGCTCGCCGCAGGAGGTGGCCTGGCGGCTGCCGCGCTCGCGCTGCTCGTGGCGCCGGCCTCGGCGCACGTGGGGACGATCCCGAGCGAGGCGCCCGCCGGCAGCACCCAGGTCGTCCAGTTCAAGATCTCGCACGGCTGCGACGGCTCGCCCACGACCCGGGTCGCGGTCCAGATCCCCGAGGGCGTCGTGTCGGTGAAGCCGCAGGCCACGCCGGGCTGGACGATCGAGTCGACGGTCGGCCCGATCACCCCGTTCGACAACCACGGCGAGCAGGTCACCGAGGGCGTCACGGAGGTCGTGTGGTCGGGCGGCTCCCTCCCGGACGACCAGTTCATGACCTTCGGGCTCTCCGCCACGCTGCCGGACGAGGCGGGTGCGACGATCTCGTTCCCCACCGTCCAGACGTGCGAGCAGGGTGAGACGCGTTGGATCGAGGTCGCCGCCGAGGGTGGCGCCGAGCCCGAGTCCCCGGCCCCCGCGGTGAAGCTCACCGCCGCCGAGGCGGGCCATGGCCACGACGACGCCGAGGAGCCGGCGGAGGAGGCACCTTTCTCCGGGAGCGGTTCCGAGGTCAGCGCCGACGCGGTCCGCAAGGCCCAGGACGACGCCGACTCGGCGAGCACGTTCGGCATCGTCGGACTGTCCCTCGGCGCGGCCGCGCTGGCGATCTCGCTCGGGACGTTCGCCGCCCAGCGCAAGCGCAACGGCGCCTGACCCGCCTCCGCCTGCGTTCTCGGGGTCCAGCACGTCGGAATCCGACGTGC
>JAEZFI010000257.1 GCA_023437745.1 Actinomycetes bacterium | reverse complement strand
CGCCAGTTCTGGCGCGTTCCACGACACAGAACGAGACGGGGGTCAGGTGCGGAGCTCGGCGCCGGTGCGCTGGGCCGCCGCGATCAGCGCGTCGCGCGAGGCCGCCACGTCCGCGTCGGTCAGCGTGCGGTCCGGTGCCTGCAGACGGACGGCGAACGCCAGGCTCCGCCGATCACCGCCCAGCGCGTCCGAGCGGAACACGTCGAAGAGCGCCACGTCGACGACGAGCGGGTCGGCCCCGCGGAGCTCCCCCGCCACCACGTGTGCCGGCACCGCGGAGGGCACGACGAAGGCGAGGTCGACGTCCGACGACGGGAAGCGGCTGACCGGCACGGCCTGGCGCTCCGACTCGGGGACACCGAGCAGGGCGTCGAGGTCGAGCCGCACCCAGGCGATGCGATCCTCCACGCCCGAGCGGTTCGCCACGCCCGGGTCGACCTCGCCGACCTCGCCCACGACGGTGCCGGCGACCGTGACCGACGCAGCGCGCGTCGGGTGGAGTCCGGGGACCTGGGCCGACGTGATCTCCGGGGCGGGTCGACGCAGCACCTCGACGACGTGGCGGGCGATCTCGACCGCGGCGACGGCGTCACGGCCGGCGAGGATCGCGCCCAGCTCGGTCCACTCGACCGGCATCTCGCCCGGTGCTGTCGGACGGGCGTAGCAGTGGCCGATCTCGAAGAGGCCGACGCCCGCGTTGCGGTGGGCGACGTTGTGGGCGACGGCCCGGACGAGGCCGGGCAGCAGGGCGGTGCGGAGCACCGACTCCTCGGTGGCCAGCGGGTTCGTCACCACGACGGCATCCGAGCGCAGCCCGAACCGCTCGAGGTCACCGGGCGCCAGGAACGGCATCGGCATGGCCTCGGAGAGCCCCCGAGCGGCGAGCATGGCGCGCACGTTCCGCAGCGACCGCTGCCGGACGGTGAGGCCGCCGGTGTACGGGGACCGGGGCAGTCGCTTCCCCAGCCGTTCGTAGCCGTACATGCGGCCGACCTCCTCGGCGACGTCCGCCTCGATGGTCGAGTCCGGCCGCCAGGTGGGCGGCACCACGTCGAGCTCGGCGTCGCCGGCCGGCGTCGCCTCGAACCCGATGGGCGCGAGCAGGTCGGTGATCTCGTCGCGGTCGAGCTCCACCGAGAGGAGCCTGGCGAGGCGGTCGGTGCGGACCCGGATCGGGGCGGGCTGGGGCAGCTGGCCGTCGACGACGATGCGCCCGGCCTGCAGCACGGCACCCTGATCGGCCGCCAGCTCGGCGAAGCGGAGGGCGGCTCGGCCGGCGATCTCGGGGTCGACGCCCTTCTCGAAGCGCGACGAGGCCTCGCTGCGGAGCCCCAGCCGAGCGGCGGAGGCACCGATCGACGCCGGGTCCCACCACGCCAGCTCGAGCAGGACGTCGGTGGTCGCCTCGGAGATCTCCGTCGACGCGCCGCCCATGACACCGGCCACGGCGACCGCGACGTCGTCGCCGCCGGCGATCACACCGTCCGTCGCGGTCAGGGTCCGCACGACCCCGTCGAGCGTCTCGACGGTCTCGCCGTCCCTCGCCCGGCGGACCCGCAGCGTGGAGGCGGCGACCTTCGCGAGGTCGTAGGTGTGGTTGGGCTGGCCGTACTCGAGCATCACGTAGTTCGAGAGGTCGACGATCGAGTTGATGGGCCGCATCCCCATGAGGGTGAGGCGGCGGGCGAGCCAGGACGGCGACTCCCCCACTGAGACACCGGTCAGCACGTGGGCGGTGAACCGTCCGCACAGCGAGGGATCCAGCACCTCGATGGTGATCTGCTCGGCGACGTCGGCTCCGCTCGCCTCGACCTCGGGCTCGGGCAGCACGAACGCCAGGCCCAGCTTGGCGGCGACGTCGCGGGCGATGCCGATGATCGAGAGGGCGTCGGGCCGGTTCGGGGTGAGGTCGATGTCGTAGCGGGCATCGGCCTCGATGCCCAGCGCCTCGGTGAGCGCCACTCCCGGGCTCAGGTCGGCGGGCAGGATCAGGATGCCCGACTCGTCACCGCCCAGCTCGAGCTCCGTGGCCGAGCAGAGCATCCCGTAGGACCACTCCCCCCGCATCTTCCGGCGAGCGATCTCCATGCCGTTCGGCATCGTCGTGCCCAGCGTGGCGAGCGGCACGAGGTCCCCCACCGACATGTTGAAGGCGCCGCAGCAGATCTGGAGCGGCTCGCCGTCGCCGGAGTCCACCTGCACGAGCTGGATGCGGTCGGCGTCCGGGTGTGGCGAGAGGTCGAGCACACGGGCCACGACGATGCCGTCCAAACCCTGACCCAGCAGCCGGACCTCGTCGCAGCACAGGCCGATCGAGCTCATGAGGTCGCCGAGCTCGAACGGGTCGATGTCGAGGTCGGGGACGTACTCGGTCAGCCAGGAGTGCAGCGCGTACATGCGGGGTGGGGCCCTTCGTCAGAACTGGGTGAGGAAGCGGATGTCGTTGGCCACGAACTCGCGGAGGTCCTCGACGCCGTGGAGCTCCTTCGCGATGCGGTCGATGCCGAACCCGAAGGCGAAGCCCGAGTACTCGTCGGGGTCGATGCCGCCCGCGCGCAGGACGTTCGGGTGCACCATCCCGCAACCCCCCAGCTCGATCCACCCGCCGTCGGGCGTGGACATGTCGAACTCCGCCGACGGCTCGGTGAACGGGAAGAACGACGGGCGGAGGCGGGTGGTGCGCTCCTCGCCGAACAACGCCTTCACGAACGTCTCGATGGTGCCGGCCAGGTCGGCGAACCCGATGCCGCGGTCCACGACCAGCCCCTCGATCTGGTGGAACACCGGAAGATGGGTGGCGTCGGGGGTGTCCCGGCGGAACACCCGGCCGGGCGCCACGACGAAGATCGGCGGTTCGCTCTCGACCATCGTGCGGATCTGCACCGGTGACGTGTGCGTGCGCAGCAGGACCGTGTCGGGCTCGGCGCCGTTCCCAGGATCGAGGTAGAGGGTGTCCCACATGCTGCGTGCGGGGTGGCCCTTCGGCATGTTGAGGGCTTCGAAGTTGAACCAGTCGGACTCGATCTCCGGGCCCTCGGCGACGGAGTAGCCCATGCCCACGAACACGTCCTCGAGGAGCGCCCAGGTCTGGGTGATGAGGTGGAGGTGGCCCAGCGGCTCGGACGGCAGCACCTCGGAGAGGTCCATCCGTTCGGCTTCGAGCTGGACGCGCCGGGCGTCGGCGGCCAGGTCGGCCTCCCGTGCCTCGACAGCGGCCTCCACGGCGGCGCGCGCCTCCCCGATGGCGCGGCCGGCCGC
>JAEZFI010000230.1 GCA_023437745.1 Actinomycetes bacterium | reverse complement strand
GCCCCGGCCACCGCCGACCTCCCGCCCGTCGCACCCCGCACCGCCCGGGGACGCGGCCGAGCCGCTGTCGGAGCGCTGGGCGCCGCGGTGGTCGCCTGTGCGGCGGGTTGGTTCGCCCTGCGAGGGGGCGGCGCCGAAGCGGCCCCGGTGGCGTCGTGGGCGTTCGACGCCGGCTCGGAGATCGTCGGCACGCCTGCGGTCGCGTCCGGCCTCGTCGTGATCGGCGACGACGACGGCGTGCTCCACGGCCTCGACGTGGACGACGGCCGGGAGCGTTGGCGCTACGAGACATCGAAGGCCGTTCGCTCCAGCCCGGTCGTGGCGGACGGCGTCGTGTACGTCGGTGGCTACGACGGCTACGTCCACGCCGTCGACCTGGCGAGCGGGCGCCGACGGTGGCGGGCTGCCGTCGGCCACGAGATCTTCTCGTCGCCGACGGTGGCGGAGGGACGGGTGATCGTGGCGGCGGACGAGGTGCTCGCGCTCGACGCCTCGACCGGTGCAGCGGCGTGGCGGTACCCGCTCAGCGCTCCCTCGGTGGCCTCGCCCGTGGTCGCCGGTCGGACCGTCGTGGTCGGGGCGAGCGACGGCGTCGTGCGAGGTCTCGACCTCCGAGACGGTGCCCGGCGGTGGGAGGTCCGGACCGGCGGTGCGGTGGCCTCCACGGCGAGCGTGGCGGACGGGGTGGCCTACGTGGGCAGCAGCGACGGATCGGTCTACGCGATCGAGGTCGACGGCGGCGCCGAGCGATGGCGTGCCGCCACGGGCGACGGCGTGAACTCGTCCCCGCTCGTGGTCGGCGAGCTCGTGGTGTTCGGCAGCCGGGACGGCAAGGTGCACGCGGTGGACCGGGGGAGCGGCGTCTCGCGCTGGACGGTCGACGCGGGGGCTCGCGTGGAGTCGCGGCCGGTGGTCGTCGGAGGGGTGGTCGTGGTGGGCGACAACACCGGCACCGTGTACGGGCTCGAGCCCGCGTCCGGCGAGATCCTCTGGCGACTCGCCACCGGATCCCCGGTGCTGAACGGCGTCGTGAGGGTCGGGGACGGGTTCGTGCACGCCGGCGGTGACGGTGAGGTCCAGCGCTTCGCGTCGTGAGCGAGACCCTTGACCTCAGAAGGTCATCCCGCAAAGATGACCGCTCCCGTGCGGTCGGTCGCAGGGGAGCACAGGGAGAGAGCGGGACATGGGCGACCAGGTGGGAGACGACGCTCCGGGTGAGGTTCCCGGCGCCCCGGAGGTGCCGCAGGCGCCCCTGCCGCCCCCGCCCCTGCCCGGGCCGACCTCCGCCTCGCCTCCACCGCCCCCCGTGCCCCCGGGAGCACCGGCCGAGCCCGGCGCCTCGTCGACCACCCGGTGGGCGCTCGTCGCCGGGGGCGTGGTGCTGCTCGTCGCGGTCCTGGCGGGCGTCCTGTTCTTCGTGCTCGGCGGCGACGGCGAGGACGAGGAGGTCGTCGACGGTCGCGCCGTCCCCCACGTGTCGCTCCTCGCAGTGCTCCGCGACGCCGAGGCGCTGATGAACGACGCCGTCACCCTCGCCGGTGCCAGGGCGGCCGACGATGCGATGTGCTTCCTGTCGAAGCGCAGCGAGAAGGCTCCCGACACCAACTCCTTCGTGCGCTGCGGCCCCGTGCTCTTCAGCGACGCCGAGCTGTCCCAGCAGTGGATGACGGGCACCCTGTACCTCAACCGCGTCGCCGGCACCGAGAAGGCGACCGCCACGGTCCAGTCCCTCGCTCGCAACACGACCCTGTCGGCGGGCGAGCACCTCTTCCGGCCCGACGGCAAGCGGCCCTCGAGCCAGAAGCTCGAACTGCCCGACCCTCCGCCGGTGGAGGCGGGCTACACCGAGGTCCTGACCACCGAGGCACCGGTGCAGATGGACGACCTCGACGGCGCGGTGCTCGTGGGCCTCGGCTACCGGTTGACCGTCCGTGAGGCAGCGATCGTCGACCGCATCGGGAAGGGTCCCGAGTCCCTGATCCCTGCGGACGGCGAGCAGTTCCTCGTCGCGAGCTACGAGCTGGAGCGGATCAGCGGTCGGGGCTCGAGCAACGTGCGCATCGCGGTCGACGTCGACGGGGTGAAGCGATCGCTCGACGAGGTCAGGTTCGGCAAGGCGACCATCGTGGTCGCCGTGGACGAGGGTGCCGAGGACGTGCTCCTCGAGGCCCAGGAGGACGACACGACGCAGGCCGTCTCCGTCCTCACCGGTGAACGTCGCCCGGGCTACCCGGTCGTCCTCTACCGCGACCAGCGCCGGATCGCCGTCAACGGCACGATGCAGCTGCCGTTCGACCTCACGTCGACCAACTCGTGCAGCGGTCCCGGCACGCTCGACGTCGCCGTCACCGACGCCGAGCTCGTGTGGTCGGGGAGCGACTCCGAGCTGGCCCGCTCCAACGACCTGCCGCGGCAGACCGCCCCGGATCGGGCGCACCTGGTGCTCGCGATCTCCGCCTTCCGAGCGGCCGGCTCCAGCGGCTGCAGCTTCAACCCGTCGATCCCCGGGGCGCAGATCGCGATCGTCCTCCCCGACAGCACCCAGGTGACCTCGACGGCCAAGCTCGACCGGAGCACCAACTGGCTGGCGTTCGACGTCCCGGCCGACATCTCCACGGTCACGCTCCGGATCGCACCCGGTGACGGCGTCCCCGACACGTCGAGCAGCGCCCAGCAGGCCGGCAGCGCGTACAACTTCGGCGCGAGCGCAGGCGAGATCCCGATGAACTTCGGTGCGCCCTTCACCGACGGTGGCACCTCGTCGGGCGCGACGACGACCACCGCTGCCGACGGGAACTGAGCCGGGCTCCGGTGTCGTCCGACTCGCCGGGTCCGGGGTGGTGGCTGGCCTCCGACGGCCGGTGGTACCCGCCTGAGCCTGCGGTCCCGGCCCGTCCCGCGCCGGACGGCGGGCGCGCCGGGTCCGAGACCGAGGCCTACGACCCGGGCGCCGTGGCGTCCGCGCTCGGAGCCGCCGCCCCACAGCCC
>JAEZFI010000298.1 GCA_023437745.1 Actinomycetes bacterium | reverse complement strand
AGGATCGTGCACCCATGACCACCCCGAACCGCGGCGATCTCGTCGGCCAGCTGATCGCGGGCCGGTACCGGCTGGTCACCCCGATCGGGCGGGGCGCGTCGGCCCAGGTCTTCTTCGCGGAGGACACCCAGCTGCAGCGCAGCGTGGCCGTCAAGGTGCTCGGCGAGTCCGCCACCGGCGACGAGCGGTTCCTCAAGCGGTTCCGGGCGGAGGCGCTCGCCGCGGCGGCCCTCAACCACCCGAACATCATGCACGTCTACGACTCGGGGGTGGACGGCTCGGTCGCCTACCTGGTGGGGGAGTTCCTCGAGGGCGGCAGCCTCCGGGCGATGATCGACGCCGGGCACCGCCTCTCGCCCAGCCAGGCGCTCGTGGTCGGGCTCGAGTGCGCCCGGGGGCTCGACTACGCACACGAGCGCGGCTTCGTGCACCGGGACATCAAGTCGGCGAACCTGCTGTTCGGGCACGACGGCCGGCTGCGCATCGCCGACTTCGGTCTGGCACGGGCCATCGCCGAGGCCGCATGGACCGAGCCCGAGGGCATGCTCATCGGCACGGCCCGGTACGCGTCGCCCGAGCAGGCGCGCGGCCGGAGCGTCGACGGTCGCTCGGACGTGTACTCGCTGGCCCTCGTGCTGTGCGAGGCCGTGACCGGCGAGGTCCCGTTCAGCGAGGACACCGCGATGGCCACGCTGATGGCGCGCTGCCAGGGGGACCTGGTCGTCCCGTCCGAGCTGGGCCGCCTGGCCGGGCCGGTCGCCATGGCGGGACGGCTCGACCCCGAGCGACGCCCCGACGCCGGCGAGCTCGAGATCGCACTCCTCGCTGCCGCCGAGGACATGGACCGGCCGAAGGCGCTGCCCCTGGTCGGCGCGCTGCCCACCGGGATCCCGGTCCGGGACGCCGAGGCGCCGGTCTCGTCCGACGCCGAGGCCGACGCGGTCGCCGCCGCCCCGGTGCTCGACGACATCACCGTCGTGGGCGGTCCGGCAGGGATGGACGACACCGCCGTCATCACGGCGGTCCTGTCCGACACCGACCCGAGCCCGGACGACACGTCCGCCGTCGGGGTGCTGGTGGACGACGTGGACGACGTCGCCCCCATCGGCGTGGCGCCGCCCCGCGCGGACGGGGACGGCGGCGACACGGTGGCCGCCGACCGCGGCTCGACGCTCGTGGAGGTCGAGGACGAGGAGGCGGACGACCGCCCACGGCGCGGCCGGCGCGTCCTGCGGGGTCTCCTCTGGTTGCTCCTCGTGGTGGCGCTCGTCGGCGGTGGCCTCGGGATCTACCTGGCCGTCCGGACCGTGACCGCGCCGGTGCCGACGTTCGTCGGGATGCAGATCGACGAGGCGCGCGACCGTGCGGACGACCACGGCTGGCTCGTGGAGACCGCCGACGACCGGCGCACGCCGTCGGAGCCGGGGCAGGTGCTCGAGCAGTCCGTCGAGCCGGGCAAGGAGCTGGCCGAGGGCAGGACGATCCGGCTGACCGTGTCGCTCGGCAACCAGCTGACCGACGTCCCGGTGGTGGCGCAGATCGGCGAGCCCGACGCACTGGCGGCGATCGAGGCGGCAGGGCTGGTCGTGGGCGACATCGCACGCCCCAACGACGAGCAGGTGCCCGAAGGGGTGGTCATGAGCTCCGAGGTCGTGCTCGACCCGTCGCTCGGCCCGCCGATCGAGGGTCGTGTCCCGCAGTTGACCCGGGTGAACCTCACGATCTCGGCCGGGCCGGCGCCCCGGGTGATCCCGCCGGGCCTGGTCGGCCAGGACATCGACGCCGTGCGGGCGCAGCTCGAGGGCATCCAGCTGACCGTCAACGTGATCGAGGCCTACTCCGAGACGGAGCCCGCCGGCGACGTGCTGGCCCTGTCACAGCCGGACAGCGCGCAGGTGCCGCGAGGCACCCAGATCGACGTGACCGTGTCGAAGGGCCCTGCGCCCCGCCCGATCCCGGACGTCAGCGGCAGGTCGGTGGCCGACGCCACGCAGATCCTCGCCACGGCCGGGTTCCCGGTGGCGGGCGTCGAGGGCTCACCGGCCAGCGCCGTGATCGCCACCGATCCGGTCGCGAACAGCTCGCACGTCCCCGGCACCTCGGTGCGCCTCTTCACCGGCCGCTGATCGGCGAGCCCGTCGAGCTGACGACCACGGAGAGCATCCATCTCCCCGGGAAGACGGCCACGTAATGTGACCGTTCGACGGGCCGGTGGGCTCCGTTGGGGTGGTCTGCCGACGTGGTGTTCCCCAGCCGCCGCGACTTGGCGGCCACCCCAACAGTCCTCGCTGGCCCGCGGCCGCTCCGGCTCAGTTTCGGCCTCGTTCCTCGGCCTTCTTCGACCTCCGCACCTCGGGCGTCCCGCTGGCCCGAGGCCGCTCCGGCTCAGGTGCGGCCTCGTTCCTCGGCCTCGTTCCTCAGGCCGAGGGCAGGTGGATGGTCCCGTCCGGGTCGAGGCGCCACGCGGGGTTGTGCGCGACCTCCCACGGATGCCCGTCCGGGTCGATGAACACGGCGGAGTAGCCGCCCCAGGCGGTCGGCGCGCCCCCGCGCGCGATGGTGGCCCCAGCGGCGCGGGCCGTCTCGATCACCGCGTCGACCTTGGCGGGCGAGCCGACGTTGTGCGCGAGCGTGATCCCACCCCACCCGCCGCGGTCGGTCACGCCGCTGTCCGCGGCCAGGAGCTCCCGGCTCCACAGCGCCACGACCATCCCACCGGCCTGGATGAAGACCACCTCCCCGTCGGGCGAGGTCCCTTCCCAGCCGAGCGCTTCGTAGAAGCGGCG
>JAEZFI010000189.1 GCA_023437745.1 Actinomycetes bacterium | reverse complement strand
GAACAGGATCACGCCAAGCACGACAACGGTCAGGATGCCAAGCGGCATCACCGACGAGCTGACCAGCTTGATCACCTGCAGCCGGTCGGCATTCAGGCGCGAATAATATCGCACGATGACGAATGCGGCCAAGGCGACGATGACGGCGAACCAGATATAGAAGCTGTCGCTCGGCCCCATTTCCGCAGGCGATGTGGTCGTGGATACGGGACCACCGAGCGGCTGCAGACCTTCCGGCAGTTCCTCCTCCGCGCCCTTGCGCTGATGGATGACGACATACCACCACACCAGCCAGAGTGTTCCCGCGATCAGACCCGCAGGCACCAGTGAAGCGATGAAATTCTTGAACAGCATCCAGCGGCTGAGCGGATGCCCTTCTGCATCGATCGCCCGCGCCTTGGCCGGAGACAGCATGGCCGCAATCAGCGCCACGAACATGTTATTCGAGTAAGCGTGCTGCAGCCTCGGCATCCATTCCGGCACCGGCACCTTCAACTGCTCTTCCGGCAGTTTCGGTGCGATCTTCGGATTGATGAGCGCCCAGCCGAGAATGTAGAGCAGATACAGGAAGGCCAGGAAGAAGCTCGGGAACATCGCCGCGGCATAGAGCTTCACCACCGATTGCCCGGCCACGGCGGCATAGACGATGATCATCACCGAGGGCGGGATCAGGATGCCGAGCGTGCCGCCGGCTGTGATGACGCCGGAGGCGAGCTTGACGTCATAGCCAGCCTTCAGCATCGGATTGAAGGCGATGACGCCCATCAGCACCACGACGGCGCCGACGAGGCCGGAGGCGATGCCCCAGAAGGTGCAGACGATCAGCGTCGCCACGGCGAGGGAAGCAGGCACGCGGCGGAAGGCGAGCTGGATCGAATAGAACATCTTGTCGACCAGCGCGCCGCGCTCCATCACATAGCCCATCAGCACGAAGAGCGGGATGGAGATCAGGACGTCATTGGTCATGGCGCCATAGGTGCGCTGGACCATCAGGTCGAAGATGTGATTGTCGGCCCAGGATTGGCCCGTGCGGTGATAGGCGAAGAAGCCGAAGAACATGCCGAGGCCCATCAGCGTGAAGGCTGTGGGGAAGCCCAGCATGATCACGACGACGATGAGGCCGAGCATCAGCAGGCCGAGTGCCGGATCGCTCATTTGTGCGTCTCCCCACCCATGCCGCGCTGGCGTGCGGCTTCCTCGATATCCTGCGCATGCGCGATGGCATTGCGGCGGGTCTCTTCATCCACATGTTCGGACAGTGCGAGCTGCTCCTCCACCACGTCGATTTCCGAGACGTCCTTGAGCCGGCTCGGCCACGCCCCGGTTTTGAGGCAGATCGCGGCGCGCGCGATTTCAGCGATGCCCTGCAGCAGCAGCAGGGCGCCGGCCAGCGGGATCATGGCCTTGAAGTGATAGACGGGGGGGCCGTCCGCGGTGACGTTGGAATGTTCGCGGATGCGCCATGAGTCGCCGGCATAATCCCAGCCGGCATAGACGAGTGCGGCGATGCCAGGCAGGAAGAACACGATATAGAGCACGAGATCGAGCGAGGCCTGCGTCCGCGGCTTCATCGACGAATACAGGAAATCGCCGCGCACATGGCCGTTCTGCGCCAGCGTATAGGCGCCGCACAGCATGAACAGCGTGCCATAGAGCATGTTGGAGGCGTCGAAGATCCACGCCGTCGGCATGTTCAGTATGTAGCGCTTGAACACTTCGGCGCAGACGAGGCCCATCAATCCGAGAATGAGCCAGGCCGCAGCCTTGCCGGCGAATGTACTGATACCATCGATAGAGTGCAGGAAACGCTCGGCAGTCATTGCATGGAAGCCAGTCTAGGAGAGCACAAGCAGGCGGAGGTCGGCGCGTTCAGGCAACAGCAAGGCATCATCCGGGACATTATCCCGGATGATGCGGGGCACGTGTGCCTGATCGCGTCAGGTCCTCTTCTTCGCGTTCGGTCCGAAGTAGTGGTTGTAGGCCATGCGGCGATTGACCACCGTGTCCTGCTCCCACTGCGTCGCGCGCTTGGCGAAGGCCAGCTGCGACTCCACGATCTCCTTGAACAGCGGGTTCTCCGCCGATTTCTTGGCCACCACCTCGTCATAGGCCTCGAGCTGCTTTTGCAGGATCGAGTCCGGCGTCTTGTAGAACTTCACCTTGTCCTTGCTCTGCAGGTCTGCGTAGTCCTGCGAATAGCGGTCGATGGCCTTCCACGACATTTCCTGGCCGGCGGCTTCTGCCGCACCGGAGATGATGGCGCGCAGCTTCTCGGGCAAAGCATCGTATTTGGTCTTGTTGAACAGGATCTCGAACTGTTCGGCGTTCTGGTGATAGCTCTGCAGCATGCAGATCTTTGACACGTCGGCGAAGCCCAGGATGCGATCCGACGAGGCATTGTTGAACTCGGCCGCATCGAGCAGTCCGCGGTCCATCGCCGCCACGATCTCGCCGCCCGGC
This sequence comes from Actinomycetes bacterium, assembly GCA_023437745.1. Lineage (GTDB taxonomy): Bacteria > Actinomycetota > Acidimicrobiia > Acidimicrobiales > Microtrichaceae > JAEZFI01. The sequence goes on along the minus strand of JAEZFI010000189.1, from coordinate 163 downwards.
AGTGCGTTCACCGCCGCTCCCATGCCCTGGAAGACGTCGATCGAGATGCCGACGGTGCGGAACTTCAGTCCCTGCAGATCCTCCGGCTTGGTGACCGGCTTCTTGAACCAGCCGAGCGGCTGGGTCGGCATCGGCCCGTAGGGGAACGACACGACATTGGCAT
>JAEZFI010000109.1 GCA_023437745.1 Actinomycetes bacterium | reverse complement strand
CCATCGATGGACGCAGTGGATGAGTTGCTAGCGTGGCTGGCGGAGCAGGCGGGAGACCGCCCGTGATCGCCTCCGGGCCCGCCGGGCCCTTGGCCCAAGGACGCAGCGTGGACCTGTTCGACACCGTCGCACCGAGTGAGCTGGACGAGCTCGTTCAGCGCGGGGAGCAGGGTGGCACCGTGACGCTCGACGACGCCCTCTCGGTGCTCGGCGTGGAGATGACGTCCGAGGTCGTGGACGAGGTCCGCACGTACTTCGCCGGGCGGGGCATCGAGATCGACGAGACGGTGGTCGTCGAGGAGTCGCCGCTCCCGAAGGGTCTCGACGACCCGACGGTCAACGGCGAGGAGCGCGTCGTCGACCCCGAGGTCGCCCGCCACAACGCGGTGCAGCTGCTCGCCGCCCTCCGCGACGCGGCGTCGATCGAGTCCCCGGGTTCGAAGCGGCAGCTCAGCCGGATGGCGCCGGCACCCAGCGCGGGCGGGTCGTCGGATCCGGTCCGCATGTACCTCCGCGAGATCGGTGCGGTGTCGCTGCTCAGCGGCCCGCAGGAGGTCGCGCTCGCGAAGCGGATCGAATCCGGCGTGAAGGCCGAGAGCGTGCTCGCCGACCTGGCCGCCTCGGGCCAGCACCTCGACGTCACCGAGAAGGCCACGCTCGAGCGGGCACGTCGTGACGGCGAGCGCGCCAAGGGCGAGCTGACGCAGGCCAACCTGCGGCTCGTCGTGTCGATCGCCAAGCGCTACGTCGGGCGGGGGATGGCGCTGCTGGACCTCATCCAGGAGGGCAACCTCGGACTCATGCGTGCGGTCGAGAAGTTCGACTACACGAAGGGCTTCAAGTTCTCCACGTACGCCACGTGGTGGATCCGCCAGGCGATCACCCGGGCGATCGCCGACCAGGCCAGGACGATCAGGATCCCGGTGCACATGGTCGAGTCGATGCACCGCGTGCACCGGCTGCAGCGGCAGATGATGCAGGAGCTCGAGCGCGAGCCCACGGTCGAGGAGCTGGCCGAGAAGGTCGGCACCACACCGGCGAAGATCCGCGACATCCTGCGGATCTCCCAGGACCCCCTCTCGCTCGACTCGCCCGTGGGTGAGGAGGACGACAGCTACCTCGCCGACTTCATCGAGGACGCCCAGGCCATCGCCCCCGCCGACGCCGCCGCGCAGCGGATGCTCGGCCAGGCGTTGAAGGAGGCGCTCGACGAGCTGAACGACCGGGAGCGCGCCGTCGTGCGGCTGCGCTTCGGTCTCGAGGACGGCCAGGCCCACACCCTCGAGGAGGTGGGCCGCACGTTCGGGGTCACCCGCGAGCGCATCCGCCAGATCGAGTCGAAGACCCTGGCGAAGCTGCGGCACCCCCACCGCCGCCAGAAGCTGCAGGACTACCTCGACAACTCCTGACGGCGGTGGCGGGCCCGAACGGGTTCCAGGGGGGAATCGCGCCCCTGCTATCGTCGTCTTCCGTCTTCCGGGGTAGCTCAGCTGGCAGAGCATCCGACTGTTAATCGGCAGGTCGTCGGTTCGATCCCGACCCCCGGAGCTCAGCCAGTCCCTGGTAGCTCAGCCAGTTCCTGGTAGCTCAGCCAGTTCCTGGCAGAGGACCCGGCCTGTTCATCAACAGGTCGTCGGTTCGATCCCGACCCCCGGAGCTCAGCCAGTCCCTGGCCCCTGAACAGACGCGGTGGTCAGCAGGGGGAGAACAGCGGGGCGGCGCCGGGGGCGGTCACCCCGAGCAGCACGTCGGCGATCGTCCGCAGCCGGCGCGGGGGCGTGCCGGGTGCGGCGAAGCGCCGCAGCGCGAGGTCCAACTCGGCGAGCGCGAGGGAGTCGAGCCCGAGGTCCCGCTCCAACTCCATCTGACCCGGGACCTCGCTGGCGGAGTGCCCCGACGTCAGCGACTGGTGCCCACGGAGCATCGAGAGGTCCGACACGAGGCGCGTCGCCCGGCGGTGCGGCCCGGTGCCGTCGGGGGCGGCGGCGAGCTCGAGCACCCGGTGGAGCGAGTCGTCCGTGCGGTGCTGCTCCCAGCGATGGCGGTCGATCGCCACCGTGTGCACGTCGAGGCGCTGGCCGTTCCAGTACAAGTGCCCGCGGAACGTCGCCTCGTGGGTCATGAACCGGCCGAGGGCGCTCTCGACCTCGGTGAACTCGTCGTCCAGCAGCTCGAAGTAGAGCTTGGCGAACGGGTAGGCGGCGAGCACCCGGTCCACGTAGTCGAACAGGCCCTGCAGCGCCCGACGCAGCGACTCGTCGTCGGCGACCGCAGCCACCAGGATCCGTGCGTGGCCGTGGCGGAGCTCCATGTCGGTGAGGGCGAGCGCAGCGACCGGCTCGCCGGTCTCGACGTCGATCACGAGCGTGCGGTCCGCCAGCTCGGCGGCGCCGCCGTTCGGTGACCAGCGGCACGCCGTGAGGGGATCGCTGAGGAAGCGCCCCAGCTGCCGGTCGTCGCCGTAGATCGGTTCGAGGCGGACCGGGCCGACGAGCTCCCGGATGGGATCCTCGACCTCCTCCGTCCGGAAGAGCTCGAAGCGTCGGCCCTCGTCGCGGAGGTCGTAGGTGTCGATCGAAGAGTTGCTCATCGCGCTCCTCCATGGGTGCGTGCGGCGCGCCGATCCGCCCGGCGCGGGAACATCCTTGCGGGATGCACCCATCGGCGTCGATGGGGACTGGTCTCCGGCATTCCCATGTTTAACGGGGGTCAAACCTGGGCTCGGCGACGTGCCGGTCCGAGGGTCGGGTGGGGGTGCCGGTGCCTCGATCATGCGCCCGTATCGTCGGCGATGGAATCCCCAGTGCGGTCGGTCACCGGCGCGCCGCGCGTCCCCACGGGGTCCGTCGGCGGTGGCGCCGACCGCTACGTTGCTGGCCGCGGGCTCGTAGCTCAGTGGTCAGAGCAGGGGACTCATAATCCCTCGGTCGCAGGTTCGATCCCTGCCGGGCCCACCCGTCGTCGGTCGGCCGAGCGTGCGCCCCCGCCGGTCAGAGCCAGCGCTTGCGTCGGTACCAGATGAACTGGGCGACGGTGGTCACGATGATGACGACCCACGAGAACGTGTAGCCCCACGACCACCCCATCTCCGGCGAGCCCTCGAGGTTCTGCCCGTAGAGGCCCACGATGAAGGTGGGGAGCAGCAGCAGCCCGGCCACCGCGGCCAGCCGCTTCATGACCTCGTTCTGATCGACGGCGATCTGCGCCTGGTGGTAGTCGCGCACACCGGCGAGCAGGTCACGGGCGAAGTCGAGGCCCTCGGTCGCTCGGAGGAACTTGTCGTACACCTCGGCGAAGTGGATCTCGATGTCGCGGGGGAACAGCTCGTGCCCGTCGATCTCGACCCTGTCGTCGAGGACGGCGCGTGTCGCATCCCGGAGCGGTCCGAGCGACCGTCGGACGCGCAGCATCGTGCCGCGCAGCCCGGCGATCGTCCGTCGTGTCTCGAGGCTGTGGTCGGACTCGACCAGATCCTCCAGCTCGTCGACCTGGTCGTCGATGCGGTCGACGAGGTCGAGGTACCGCTCGGCGATGTCGTCCATCAGCTGCCACAGCAGCAGCGCGGGCTCGGTGAGCGTGGGGGCGATGCGCTCGAACGCCGGCTCGAAGCGGAAGCGCCCGCCGTCAGCGTCGGTCCGGCGGATCGTGATGAACCGGTGGGGCAGCAGGATCACGGCGACGTCGCGGAACTCGACCTCGGTGCTGTCCTTCAGCGCGGGCATGGTGAACAGGCCGAAGACGTAGGCGCCGTCGGCTCGCAGCGTCGGGCGGATGTCGGAGTCCGGCCGGGTCGGGGTGACGAGGAGGTTCCACGCAGTCCGGTGCATCTCCACGTCGCCGAGCGCGGCCGTCAGGGCATCGTCGTCCGGATCGACGAGGTCGACCCAGATCCCGTCCTGCTGGTTCAGGCCCCGTCCAGCCACCGGGGTGCATGCTCCAGCACGTAGCGCGACACGTCGAGGCAGCGGTCGAGCGGCTCGCAGAGGTCCTCGGTGCCCATGAAGATCTGCGACAGGGACACCTCGATGCGCCCCACGATCGTGACCGTCCGCTCCGCGGCGTCGGTGACGGAGGCGAACGAGTCGATGGCCGAGACCTCCACCGGCAGCTCGGTGCCGCCGACCCCCGCGAGCTCGGTGGCGAGCACCAGAAGGTCCGGGCTGTTCGGCAGCGGCGGCATCGACCACGTGAAGGTGAGCGGGAACGTGTAGCGCTCTTCGGGCTCGGCGTCCTCGGGGAGGTCCAGGACCTGGTCCTCGAACGCGAAGACGATGCGGGGTTCGACCTCGAACGAGAGGTGCAGATCCAGCGGGCCGCCGCACGCCTCCTCGGGATGGAGGTCGACCTCCCACGCCTGGCGCATCGAGTACGACTCGACGAAGTGCCGCTCGTCGTGGACGTGGAACCCGTGGCGTTGGGCGTGGTCCTTCAGGTCCGCGATGAAGCCCGGCACGTCGATGATCGCCACACCGGGCACTCTACGTGGTACTCGCTGGATGGTCTCCGGCGCCGGCAGCGGGTCGGACCTCGACCGGCCGGCGGTAGCGTGTGAGGTCGTGGACGACGACGAGATCCTGCGGGTGCTCCGCCGGTGCGCCGACGAGGTGCGCGGGGTGCTCGACGGGATCGCCGACTGGCGCCTGCCGGGCGAGCGTCCGGATCAGTACGCGCTCGACCTGGTCGCGGACGAGGCGGCGGTGTCCACGCTCGTGGGGGCGGGCTTCGGCGTGCTCTCGGAGGAGTCGCGCTGGCACCACCCGGACCGTGAGCTCTGCGTCATCGTGGACCCGGTCGACGGCTCGACGAACGCGAGCCGCGGGATCCCGTGGTTCGCGACGAGCCTGGCGGTCATCGACGCCGAAGGGCTGCGAGTCGCGTTCGTCGTGAACCAGGCGACCGGTGTCCGCTACACCGCGACGAGGGGCGGGGGAGCGCACCGGGACGGCATCCCCATCCGGGTCGCAGACACCACGGACGTCGGTGACGCCCTGGTGGCGATGAACGGCTACGCACCCGAGCGCTTCGGGTGGGGGCAGTACCGCGCGCTCGGCGCGGCGGCGCTCGACCTCTGCCTGGTCGCCGAGGGCGCGGTCGACGGCTACCTCGACTGCACCGGCTCGAACCACGGGGTGTGGGACTACGCAGCGGCCGCGCTGATCGTCGCCGAGGCCGGCGGCACGATCACCGACGCGCACGGCGAACCGCTCGTCACGCGTGAGCACGGCGCACGGCGGGCGCCCGTCGCCGCGGGGTCGCAGGAGCTGCACGCGCAGCTCAGCTCGATCCGCCAGGGCTTCAACGGTTGATGCTGTACGGCTGGTTCCTCCGGGCGTTCGGAAAGCTGCCGAACGCGCTGCGCTACCGGATCGTCAGGCTGATCAAGCCGAAGTACACGGTCGGGACGATCCCGTTCGTCTTCCGCTCGGACGGTCGGCTGCTGCTCGTCCGCCACTCGTACAAGTCGGGTTGGGCCACGCCGGGCGGGTTCGTGAACCGACGCGAGGTCGCTGCGGACGCCGCGGTCCGTGAGGTGAGCGAAGAGGTGGGCCTCGAGGTCGTCGTCGTCGGCGAGCCGGCCGTGGTGATCGACGAGGCGACCCAGCGCGTCGAGGTCGTCCTCCTCGCCGAGGTCACCGACGACGCGGCGGCCGGGAAGGCGGCACCGCGCTCGCCCGAGATCGTGGAGGTCGGGTGGTTCAGCCCCTCGGCGTTGCCGGCCCTCCAACCCGAGACCCGCTGGGGGTGGGACGCCCTCGCTCGTACCGGTCAGCTCGGGGTGCGGTCGGCGCCGGCGGCCGTCCAGCCCGACTCGAAGTAGCTCGCGACGTCCTGGCCCGCACGCCACGCCTCGCCGGCACCCCACGGCCTCGTCCAGTAGGGCCCCGACCTGCGTGACCAGGGCGAGACGTACAGGTAGGGGAGCGCGATCTCGTCGTCGCCGAGGCAGCCGCCGTAGTTGACCTCGCGCATCGAGATCGCCAGGTCGAAGTGCTCGGGCCAGAGCTGCGCCTCCGTCGGCTGCTCGTCGAGGTGGCGATGCGCGAAGCGCCGCAGACCCTCGTCGACCGCCGAGAGGAACGCGGCCAGGTGGTCGACGGCGTCCGGCGAGAACGGGAGCGGCGCGTCGAGGTCGCACGGCGTGGTGAGCTCGTACACGTCGGCCGGCCCGCCGATCTCGAGACCGGCGTCGGCACCGAGCTGCCCGAGGGAGACCACCTGATGGACCTGCGTGCGCTCGCCGCGGTGGACGACGAGCCCGTCCCGCGTCACCTCGAGGCGACGGGTCGCTCCCTCTGCCTCGTAGGGCGGGGTGCCGAAGCCTCCGGGGACGGGTCGGAGTCCCAGACGGCCGGCGTGGCGGTACCGATCGGCCGCGAGCAGGTGCTCGGCGAGGACGTGCAACGACCGGCGCGTCGCCACCAACGCGGGGTCGCTTGTGGCGTTCATTGCCTGCTCCAACCTTGCGACATCACGCACCTTTGACGACTTCGGTGAACGACCCTAACTTCAGGTCAACTCCGCCGAGGCGAGGCGGGGTCCTGGGAGGGAAGAGCTGTGACTCGACACCGTCGACTCATGTCCGTGTGTGCCATCGCGAGCTTGGCACTGCTGGGGTCGTGCGTGACCCCCGGCGGCGGTGGCGGTGGGACGAACCCCGCGCCCACCGCGGTGGTCGGTGCCACCCCGACGGCCGGACCCGCGCCGTTGAGCGTCGCGTTCACGTCGGCGGGGTCCTCCGACAGCAACGGGACGATCGTCTCCTACTCCTGGGACTTCGGCGACGGCGGCACGTCCACGCTGCCGGCCCCGACGCACACGTACGTCGTGGACGGCGAGTTCACGGCGACGCTGACGGTCACCGACAACGGCGGTGCGACCGGCACGGCGTCGACGACGATCACGGTCGACCCCCACGTCAACCAGCCGCCCGTGGCGGTCGCCGGCGGTACGCCCACCGCGGGCATCGCGCCGCTGACGGTCGACCTCTCCTCCACGGGATCGAGCGACCCCGAGGGTGGCGCGCTGACCTACTCGTGGGACTTCGGTGACAGCTCGGCCCCGTCCACCGATGCGAACCCCACCCACGTCTACGCCGTGAACGGCGTGTACGTCGCCGCCCTGACGGTGACCGACGACCAGGGTGCCGAGCACACCGACACGGTCACGATCACGGTGTCGGCCAACCAGCCGCCGACCGCGGCCGCCGGTGCCTCGACCACGCTCGGCAAGGCCCCGCTGACCGTCGAGTTCTCGTCGGCGGGCTCCGCCGATCCGGACGGCGGCGCGCTGACCTACTCGTGGAACTTCGGTGACAGCTCCCCGGCGAGCAGCTCGGCGAACCCGACGCACGTCTACGCCGCCGGCTCGTTCACGGCCACCCTGACCGTCACCGACCCGCAGGGCGCCACCGACACGGCGTCGGTCAACATCGTCGCCAACGCGAACCAGGCTCCGACCGCGGTGGCGAACGCCTCGCCGACCGCCGGCCAGGTGCCCCTGACGGTCCTCTTCAGCAGCGCCGGGTCGGTCGACAACGACGGCGGCATCGTCAGCTACTCGTGGAACTTCGGCGACGGCAACAGCTCGACCCAGCAGAACCCGACGTACACCTACTCGTCCGTCGGCCAGTACACGGCAGTCCTCACCGTGAAGGACGTCGAGGGCCTCAGCGGCACGGCGTCGGTGCTCATCGACGTCAACCCGATCCCGAACGTCCCGCCGACCGCCGTCGCTGCGGCTACCTCGCCGACGACCGGTGTGCAGCCGCTGACGGTCACCTTCTCGTCGGCGGGCTCGACCGACACGGACGGTTCGATCGTCTCCTACGCGTGGGACTTCGGCGACGGTGGCACCTCCACCCAGGCCAACCCCAGCCACACCTACACCGCAGCCGGGACGTTCACGGCGACGCTCGTGGTGAAGGACAACTCGAACGGCACGGCGACCGCCACGGTCACGCCGATCGTGGTCAACGCCAACCAGCTGCCCACCGCCGCGGTGGGTGCCACGCCGACGTCCGGCAAGGAGCCGCTCACGGTGGCCTTCTCGTCGGCGGGGACGTCCGATCCCGAGGGTCAGACGCTCACCTACGCCTGGGACTTCGGCGACGGTGGCACGTCCACCCAGGCCAACCCCAGCCACACCTACGCCAGCCACGGCGTGTACACCGCGACGCTCACCGTCACCGACAGCTCCGGCGGGTCGGACGACGCCTCGGTGGCGATCACGGTCAACCAGAACCAGGCGCCCACGGCCGTGCTCAACGCCACGCCGCAGTCCGGGCCTCGCCCGCTCCTCGTGACGTTCACCGGCAGCGGCTCGGTCGACCCCGACGGGACGACCCTCACCTACGCCTGGACCTTCGGTGACGGCGGCACCTCCGGGGTGGCGAACCCGACCCACTCGTACGCGGCCGGCTCGTACACGGCCACGCTCACCGTGACCGACTCGAACGGCGCCACGAACAGCAAGACCGTGGCGATCACGGTGTACATCGACGACGACGGCGACGGCGTCAGCCCGCCCGCCGACTGCAAGGACCTCGACGCCTCGGTGAAGCCCGGCGCAGCCGACCCGCTCGACGCAGCCGGGCTCGACTCCGACTGCGACGGCGTGGACGGCATCGCTGCCGACACGGTCTTCGTGAAGGTGAGCGGCGGTTCGGACACGGCGAGCTGCGGCACGCTCGCCGCCCCGTGCGCCAGCATCGACCAGGGTGAGGCCCGCGCCGTGGGGGCCGGTGGGCCCGGGGGCCCGGGCGGCCGGGGG
>JAEZFI010000030.1 GCA_023437745.1 Actinomycetes bacterium | reverse complement strand
CCCGCCGGCCCGGCCCCCCGGCCCCCCGCCCCCCCCCCCCCCCCCCCCCCCCCCCCCCCCCCGACACAGAACGAGTGGGAACGCGGCAGGTAGGCAGGGCGTATCGTTCGCGAGGTGGCGGGACGGTATGTGCTGACGATCGACCTGGGGACGTCGGGCCCCAAGGTCTCGATGTTCACGCTCGACGGCGACCACCTCGACGGCGAGTTCTCGCCGGTCGACCTGGTGCTGATCGGCGAGTCGGGAGTGGAGCAGCGCCCCGACGACTGGTGGGCGGGCATCGTCGGCGCAGCACAGCGCATGTGGACCCGCCTCGCCGTGGACCCGTCCGAGGTTGCCGCGGTGTCCGTGACCAGCCAGTGGTCGGGCACGGTGCCGGTGGACGCCGAGGGTCGCCACCTCCACGACGCCATCATCTGGATGGACGCCCGGGGCGCCGAGGCGACCCGGCGGGCCGTCTCGTCCCGGCTCAACGTGGCGGGCTACGACCCCCGCAAGCTCCGCCAGTGGATCTCGATCACGGGCGGCGCGCCGTCCCACTCCGGCAAGGACCCGCTCGGCCACATCCTCTGGATCGAGGAGCACCTCCCCGAGGTGGCCCGGGCGACGGCGACCTACCTGGAGCCCAAGGACTACCTCAACCTGCGCCTCACCGGCCGTGCGGTCGCGACCTACGACTCGATCGTGCTCCACTGGGTCACGGACAACCGCGACACGAGCGCCATCGGCTACGTCGACGAGCTGATCGCCGCGGCGGGGCTCGACCGGTCGAAGCTCCCCGACCTGATCGCCGCCACGGACATCGTGGGGGGCGTGCTGCCCGACGTCGCGCGGGAGCTCGGCATCCCGGCCGGCACCCCGGTCATCGGGGGCACCCCCGACGTGCAGTCCGCCACCATCGGCTCCGGCGCGGTGGGCGACTTCGAGGGCCACCTCTACATCGGGACCAGCTCGTGGCTGACCTGCCACGTGCCGTTCAAACGGACGAACCTCCTCAACGGCGTGGCCTCGCTGCCCTCGCCCCTGCCCGGCAAGTACTTCGTGGCGAACGAGCAGGAGACCGCCGGCAAGTGCCTCACCTGGCTGCGGGACCAGGTGCTCTGGCCGGAGGACGCGCTCGGCGGCGGCCCGGCGCCGCACGACGCGCTGGCCCGCATGGACGCGCTCGCCGCGAAGGTGCCCGCCGGATCGAACGGCGTGCTGTTCACCCCGTGGCTCAACGGCGAGCGCACGCCCGTCGACGACCACACCATCCGCGCCGGGTGGCACCACCTGTCGCTGGGCAACACCCGGGCCGACCAGGTGCGTGCCGTCCTCGAGGGGGTGGCGTACAACAGCCGGTGGCTGATGGGGGCCGTCGAGAAGTTCGTGAAGCGCCCGTTCCCCTGGCTGAACTTCATCGGCGGTGGCGCGAACTCCGAGCTCTGGTGCCAGATCCACGCCGACGTGCTCGGCCGGGAGATCCGCCAGGTCGACGAGCCGATCCGGGCCAACGCCCGCGGCGCGGCGCTGCTGGCGGCCGTGGCGCTGGGGCACGTGCGGGCCGACCAGATCGGCACGAAGGTCGCCATCACCCGGACCTACCAGCCCGACCCGACCACCCGGGCGCTCCACGACGAGCGCTTCGACCAGTTCTGCTCGCTCTACAAGGCGAACAAGAAGGTGCACGCTGCGCTCGCGCACTGAGCCGACCGACCCCGCGTCGCAGCCGGGCGACGGCCCCGACGTGCGCACCCGAGTGCTTGTGACCACATCGGGCGTGTGTCAATCTTCCGCCATCGAGACGTCGCCGAACGCAGGTACGCAGGCCGGGCCCGAGGGTGCTGCGATCGTCATCGACCACGTGACCAAGACGTTCGGTGACTTCATGGCCGTCGAGGAGTCGACGTTCGAGATCCGCACCGGGGAGTTCTTCTCGATGCTGGGCCCCTCGGGCTGCGGCAAGACGACGACGCTCCGGATGATCGCCGGGTTCGAGCAGCCGACCTCGGGCCGGGTCATGCTCGCCGGTGCCGACGTGTCGAAGGTGCCGCCCTACCGGCGCGACGTGAACACGGTCTTCCAGAACTACTCGCTGTTCCCCCACATGACCGTCTTCGACAACGTGGCGTTCGGGCTGCGGGTGCGGCGTTCCAGCCGTGCCTCGAAGAGCGAGATCCGGTCCCGCGTGCAGGAGATGCTCGAGCTCGTCCGGCTGCCCGACATGGCCGACCGCAAGCCGGCCCAGCTCTCCGGCGGTCAGCAGCAACGCATCGCCCTCGCCCGGGCACTGGTGAACCGGCCCAAGGCGCTGCTCCTCGACGAGCCGCTCGGCGCCCTGGACCTCAAGCTCCGGCAGTCGATGCAGCTCGAGCTGAAGCGGATCCAGCGGGAGCTGGGCATCACCTTCGTCTTCGTCACGCACGACCAGGAGGAGGCGTTGACGATGTCGGACCGCATCGCGGTGATGTGCCAGGGACGCGTCGAGCAGATCGGCCGGCCGACCGACATCTACAACTCCCCGTCGAGCGTGTTCGTCGCCGGGTTCATCGGGACGGCCAACCTCCTGCCGGTGCGGGTGACCGAGCTGAGGGGCGACCTGGCGACGGTGACCACCCGTGACGACTCGGTGCTGAGCGTCGGAGGCTGCGGCGAGGGCGTGTCGGTGGGCGACGAGGTCACGCTCATGGTCCGCCCGGAGCGGCTGACCGTCCACCCGCCGGGCTCCGCGATCAACGGCGTGTCGGCCACGCTCATGAGCCTCGTGTTCCAGGGCCCGGTGCTGCGCTGCGAGGCCACGACCAGCCGGGGCACGGCGATGGTGGCCCACGTCGCGCCGCACGAGCTGCCCGAGTCCGTCCGGCCCGGGACCGAGGTCGTCCTGGCGTGGGAGCCGGACGCCGCCTACCTGGTGCCCGAGAAGATCTCGGCGGACCAGGCGGGCGTCACCGAGCTGGTGCCCACCGCGGAGGTGGCGGTGTGAGCCGCACCCCGCGGGACCGATCGATCGACGACCACCGCCCCCGAGGAGGATCGACGCCATGACCGAGGACGAGATGTTCGAACAGGCGATCCGGATGAGCCGAGCGCTCACGCGGCGCCGCTTCCTGCGCAACGCCGCGCTCGCTGCCGGCGCGTTCGCCGCCGGTCCGTCGGTGCTCGCAGCGTGTGGCAGCGATGGTGGCGACGACGCCGGTGATGGCGGCGGGTCCGAAGCCCTCGCCACCTCGAAGGGCTCGGGCAGCGCGAACTCGTACGACGTCTACCACGCCAACTGGACCGAGTACCTCGACGACGAGACCCCTGGGCTGTTCGAGCAGGCCACCGGCCTCAAGCTCTTCTACAGCGAGGAGTACAACGACAACAACGAGTACTTCGCCAAGATCCAGCCCGACCTCAGCGCCGGCAAGCCGATCAAGCCGCAGATCATCACCCCGACGTTCTGGCTGGCGGGCCGACTGATCAACCTCGGGTGGGTGGACCCCCTGCCGCTCGACCTGATCCCCAACGCCGCGAACCTCGTCGAGCCACTCCGCAACCCCACCTGGGACCCCAGCGGCGAGTTCTCACTGCCGTGGCAGTCCGGGATGGCGGGGCTCGCCTACAACCGGTCCGTCACCGGGCGCGACATCACGTCGGTCGACGACCTGTTCGACCCTGAGTTCCGGGGCAAGATCGGCATCAACACCGAGATGCGCGACACGATGGGCCTCCTGGCGCTCGCCAAGGGCGTGGACATCGAGAAGCCGGTGTTCGACGACTTCGGACCCGCGTTCGACCAGCTCGAGGAGGCCGTCACCGACGGGCAGGTGCGGCGCTTCCACGGCAACGACTACACGGACGACCTGTCGACCGGGAACTTCGCGATCTGCATCGGCTGGTCGGGCGACGTGACGCAGCTGGCGAGGGACAACCCCGACATCAAGTTCGTGATCCCCGAGTCCGGGGGCACCCGTTGGTCCGACACGATGGTGGTCCCGAAGGGCGCCAAGGACGTCGACAAGGCGGCGAAGTGGATGGACTTCGTCTACGACCCGGTCAACGCGGCCCGCATCGCGGCGTACGTCGGCTACATCAGCCCCGTGCAGGGCGTGCAGGACCAGCTCCGGAAGATGGGCGGGGACGCCGCCCTGGCGGCGGACAGCCCGCTGCTCTTCCCCGACGCCGCGACCAGTGCGCAGCTGCGGAGCTGGGGCAACCTCGACGAGGACCAGGAGCAGCTCTTCGACGAGCGGTTCGCTCAGATCCAGGGCACCTGAGCCGTGCCGGGACCTGGGAGGACGAGCCGTGGCGGGTGACGCCGACGGGCGGCGGCCGGGTCGGTGGGCGCCCGCGGGCCTCCTCAGCCCCGGCACGATCTGGCTCGTCCTGTTCTTCCTGGTCCCCGTCTGGACGCTGCTGAGGATCGCGCTCAGCTCCAAGCCCAGCCGGTTCGAGAACCCCGAGTTCACCTGGGAGTGGTCCAACTTCTCGAACGCGCTCGACACCTTCGGCTCCCAGTTCGGGCGCTCGTTCCTCTACGCGGCGATCGCCACGATCCTGGCCCTGCTGATCGGCTACCCGCTCGCGTACACGGTGGCGACCCGCGGGGGCCGGTGGAAGGACCTGCTGATCGGGCTCGTCGTGGTGCCGTTCTTCACGAGCTTCCTGATCCGCACGATCGCCTGGAAGAGCATCCTGTCCGACGCCGGGCCCGTCACGAGGGCTGCCAAGTCGGTGTTCGGCGAGGACTTCCGCTTCCTCTCCACGCCCGGCGCGGTGATCGGAGGGCTCACCTACAACTTCCTGCCGTTCATGATCCTCCCCATCTACGTGAGCCTGGAGAAGATCGACTTCCGGCTCGTCGACGCGGCGGGCGACCTGTTCGCGACGCCGTTCCAGTCGTTCCGCAAGGTCGTGTTCCCGCTGTCCCTGCCCGGCGTGTTCGCCGGGAGCCTGCTGGTCTTCATCCCTGCCGCCGGCGACTTCATCAACGCGACGTTCCTCGGGAGCCCACGCACCACGATGATCGGCTCGGTGGTGCAGAACCAGTTCCTCGTGCAGGTGAACTACCCGAGCGCCGCCGCGATCTCGCTCATCCTCATGGCGATCATCACCACGATGGTCCTGATCTACTCGCGCCTGTTCGGGACCGAGGGGTTGGCGGCCTGATGGCAGCGATCGCTCCGACCGTCGGCACGCCCGAGCAAGGCCGTCGAGGCCCCGAACGAACCGGACGCCGCGGCGGTCTCGTGCTGTGGATCGTCACCGCGCTCGGCTTCGTCTACCTCTTCGTGCCGATCATCTGGATCGTGGTCTTCTCGTTCAACCAGCCCCGGGGGAAGTTCAACTACCTGTGGCAGGAGTTCACGCTCGACAACTGGTCGGACCCGTTTCGGGACCCGGGCATGACCGAGGCCTTCTGGAAGAGCCTCCAGGTGGCGGCGATCTCGGTCACCGCCGCGACGGTGATGGGCGCGCTGATGGCCCTGGCGCTCGCCCGGTACCGCTTCCGGGGCGGGGTGCTGATGGACATCCTGCTGGTGCTCCCCCTGACGACCCCCGAGATCGTGATGGGTGCGTCGCTGCTCACCCTCTTCGTCGACCAGGGTCGCGAGCGGGGCTTCTGGACGATCGTGATCGCCCACACGATGTTCTGCCTGGCGTTCGTCGCGCTCACCGTGAAGGCGAGGATCCGAGGGTTCGACTGGGGCCTCGAGGACGCAGCGGCCGACCTCGGCGCCGGACCCTGGACGGCGTTCCGGCGGGTGACGTTCCCGTTGATCCTGCCCGGGATCCTGGCGGCCGCACTGCTGAGCTTCGCCCTCTCGATCGACGACTACATCATCACGTCGTTCGTGGCCGGCAGCACCCGGACGTTCCCGCTCCAGGTCTTCGACGCCGCCCGCGTGCAGGTGTCGCCCCAGATCAACGTGCTCGCCACGATGATCCTGGTGGTCAGCGTGGTCGTGCTGATCGGCACGTCGATCTTCGGTGCACGTCGCGCCGCTCGCTGACCGCGGGTGGACGAGGCGGCAGTCGGTTCCGCCAGACTGTCGGGCATGAAGAAGCTGCTGCTCCCGCTGCTCGCCGTGCTCGTGCTCGGCGCGGCGGCCTACGTCGGGTTCATCTGGTACGAGAACTCGAAGGAGCAGAAGGAGACGAGCCTCGACGACACCGCCGCCGAGCGGGAGGCCGCCCCCGAGCTGGCGGGCTCGCCCGACGGCACGTGGGTCGTGAGCGAGGGCTCCCAGGGCGGCTACCGGGTCGAGAACGAGATCCTGCGGGGCGCCACGGTCACGGCGACCGGCTACACCGACCGCATCGAGGGCTCGATGACCGTCGGCGACGACGGGACGACCATCTCCGCCGCCGACTTCACGATCGACGTGTCGAGCATCGTGTCCGAGTTCGGCATGAGGGACAACGCGTTCCGCAGGGTCCTCGAGACCGACGCGCACCCCGAGGCCACGTTCACCCTCACGACGCCGATCACCCTCGACGAGTTCCCCGCCGAGGACGTCGAGGTGAGCATCCCCGGCGTGACGGGCGACCTGACGTTGCGGGGCGTGACCCGACCCGTGACGTTCGACGCCACGGCGATCCGGGGCGGGTCGCGCATCGACGTGAAGGCCCTCATCCCCATCACCTACACCGACTTCGGGATCGAGAACCCGTCGAACCCCACGGCCACGATCACGGACGAGGGCGACATCGACGTGTCGCTCGGCTTCACCAAGGCCTGAGATGGCCGCACACGTCACCCTCGTGACCGCCCTCGTCGCCGCCGGGCTCGACGACGACGAAGCACCGCTCCGCGCCGCGCTCGGGGCGCGAGGCCTCGAGACCCGCGTCGCTGCCTGGGACGACCCTGCGGTCGACTGGGCCGCCGGCGACCTCACGGTCATCCGCTCGACGTGGGACTACACGGACCGCCGTGCCGAGTTCCTCGACTGGGCCCACCGCGTCGGTGGCCTCACCCGGCTGGTGAACCCGGCGCCCGTGCTCGAGTGGAACACCGACAAGCAGTACCTCGCCCCGCTCGAGGCCGCCGGCATCCCGATCGTCCCGTCCGCCTTCTTCCGGCCGGGGGACGAGGTGCGCCTCCCCGCCTCGGGCGACGTGGTGGTCAAGCCCAGCGTCGGCGCCGGGAGCAAGGACGCAGGCCGGTTCGACGCCCGCCACCCCGAGCCTGCACTCGCCCACGCCGCCTCGATGCTGTCCGAGGGGCGCACCGTGCTGGTCCAGCCCTACCAGGCGGCGGTCGACGCCATGGGGGAGACCGCGTTGCTCTACTTCGGCGGCACCTACTCCCACGCCGTCAACAAGGGCCCGCTGCTCCCGCCGCTCGATCCCGGGGATCCCAGCGCCTCAGAGCCGTCCCGGGCGTTGTTCGCCCCCGAGCGCATCACCGCGCACCGGGCCACCGACGAGGAGCGCTCGCTGGGCGACGCGGTCGTGGCCGCGCTGGCCGGCGTGCCGGACGTGGGGGCGCACCTCGACCCGCCTGTGTACGCACGCGTCGACCTGGTGCGCGGCGACGACGGGCGGAGCTGCGTGCTCGAGGTCGAGCTGACGGAGCCCTCGGTCTTCCTCGACCGGTCGGACGGCGCTGCCGACCGATTCGCCGCGGTCCTGGCGGCGCTCACCTGATCGAGCCCTCCCGTTCTGCTCCTGTCAGCGCGACGCAGGTGTCGCACTGACAGGAACAGCATCGGTGAGGTCCGTCAGGCGAGTGCGTCCTCGATGGCCGACACGATCTTCGGGTCGTCAGGGGTGGTCGTCGGAGCGAACCGCGCCAGCACCTCGCCGTCGCGGCCCACGAGGAACTTCTCGAAGTTCCAGCGGATCTCGCCGCTGTGGCCCTCGTCGTCGGTCGTCGCCTCGAGCTCGGCGTACAGGGGGTGCCGGTCGTCGCCGTTCACGTCGATCTTCTCGCTGAGGGGGAAGGTCACGCCGTAGGTGGTCGAGCAGAACTCGGCGATCTCCTCCGCCGTGCCCGGCTCCTGGCCGAGGAACTGGTTGCACGGGAACCCGATGACGGTGAAGTCGTCCGGCCCGAACCGCTCCTGCAGCTCCTCGAGGGCGGTGTACTGGGGGGTGAGCCCGCACTTCGACGCGACGTTGACGAAGAGGCCGACCTTGCCCTTGGCCTGGGAGAGGACGTCGTCCGAGCCGTCGAGTGCCTTGAGGGAGTGATCGTGGATGGTCATGCGGGTCAACCTATCGGGGCGGGTCAGGGGATGAGCACGACCTTGCCCGCCACCTTCCGGTCGAGGAGGTCGCGCAGCGCTCGACCGGCCTCGTCCAGCGGATAGGTGGTCGGCGCCACCGGCGACAGCCGCCCCTCGGCGATCTCGACCAGCAGGTCGCCGAACATCTTGGCGTTCGAGGCCGGGTCGGCCATCGCCCACGCGCCCCAGTCCACGCCGGTGACGCGGCGGTTCCGCAGCAGGATCTGGTTCGCGGGCAGCGCGGGGATCGCGCCCGACGCGAACCCGACGATCACGAGCTGGCCGTCGAACCCGAGCGCACGCAACGCCTGCTCGGAGAGGTCACCTCCCACCGGGTCGATCGCGACGTCCACACCGCCGCCGGAGAGCTCGCGGGCGCGGTCCTTCACCGACTCCGAGGAGGTGTCGATCGTGGCGGTCGCGCCGCGCTCGACGCACAGCGCGAGCTTCTCGGGCGTCGACGCCGCGGCGATCACGTGCGCACCCAGCGCCCGGCCGACGTCGATGCACGCCAGGCCGACGCCGCCCGCCGCGCCCAGGACCAGCAGCCAGCCGCCGGGCTTCAACCCGGCGCGGTGGTGGAGCGAGAACCAGGCGGTGCAGTAGCTCTGGCCGACCGCCGCCGCCGTGGTGAGGTCCAGCTCCTCGGGGACCCGGGTGAGCTGGGACGCGTTCACCACGATCTCGTCGCAGAAGGCACCCAATCCGACGTTGGCGATGACGCGGTCGGCGAGCGACCACCCCGTCACGTCGGACCCGACCTCCGTGATCGTGCCGGCCAGCTCGGACCCGGGCACGAAGGGGAGCGGCGGCTTGATCTGGTAGAGCCCCTGGACGAACAACCCGTCGACGTAGTTGACGCCCGCAGCGGCGACGTGGATCCGCACCTGGCCGGACCCGCAGACGGGTGAGGGGCGCCGTTCGACCACGAGGGCCTCCGGCGGCGCCAGCTCGGAGCAGACCACAGCGCGCATGGCGGCACGGTACCTTGCTGACCCGGCGCACCCTGGCGCCGGTCGCACGTTGGAAGCACGACATGAGATCGATCGACGCCCTCGCGGGCGCAGCACCAGCCGTCTACTGGCTCGATCGTCCTGACCGCCCTGGATCGGGCGAGGCGCTCCGGACCGACGTCGACGCCGACCTCGTGGTCGTCGGGGCCGGCTACACGGGCCTCTGGACCGCGCTCCAGGCGCTGGAGCGCGACCCGGGTCGCAGCGTGGTCGTGATCGACGCCGGCGCCGTGGGCGAACAGGCCTCGGGGCGCAACGGCGGCTTCTGCTCCGCCTCGCTCACCCACGGCGTGGCGAACGGCGTCGACCGCTTCCCGGGCGAGATGGCCCGACTGCAGGAGCTGGGACGGCGGAACCTCGACGAGATCGAGTCCGCCGTGGACCGCTACGGCATCCGCTGCGGGTTCGAGCGGACGGGGACCCTGACGGTGGCGACCGCTCCCTGGCTGGTGGAGCCGCTGCGAGAGGACATGCAGCTGGAGCGGGCCCATGGCGAGGAGGTCGAGTGGTTGGACCGCGGCGCCCTGGCCGGGCACCTCGCCTCGCCGACCTACCACGCCGGGACCTGGTTGCGGCACACCGAGGCGCTGGTCGACCCGGCCCGACTCGCCTGGGGGCTGGCGTCGGCCGTCCGCTCGCTGGGCGGCGCCATCCACGAGCACACGGCGATGAGCCGGCTCGAGCGTGACGGGGCCGGCATGGTCGTCGTGACGCCCTCGGCCCGCCTGCGGTGCCGGGCCGTCGTGCTGGCGACCAACGCGTTCACGTCGCCCGTCCGAGCGATCCGTCGGCGCGTCGCGCCGGTGTACGACCACGTCCTGGTCACCGAGCCGCTGGACGACGCTCGGCTCGCGTCGATCGGCTGGGCGAACCGCCAGGGCGTGGCGGACACGACCAACCTCTTCCACTACTCCCGCCTCACCGAGGACCGCCGCATCCTGTGGGGCGGCTACGACGCGGTGTACCACTGGCGCAACCGCATTGACCCGTCGCTGGAGCAGCGCGACGCCACCCACCACCTCCTCGCCGAGCAGTTCTTCACGACGTACCCGCAGCTGGAGGGCCTCCGGTTCAGCCATCGCTGGGGCGGCGTGATCGACACGTCGACACGGTTCACGGTGAGCTTCGGGACGGCGTTCCAGGGCCGTGTGGCGTATGCGGTGGGCTACACGGGCCTCGGGGTGGGCGCGTCGCGGTTCGGCGCCGAGGTCTGCCTCGACCTGCTCGACCGCCCCGACAGCGAGCTGCTCGGGCTGGACCTGGTGCGCACCGCGCCGCTGCCGTTCCCGCCGGAGCCGCTCCGGTGGCTGGGCATCACCGCCACCCGCCGCGCGCTCGCCCGGGC
>JAEZFI010000012.1 GCA_023437745.1 Actinomycetes bacterium | reverse complement strand
CCCCCCCCCCCCCCCCCCCCCCCCGACACAGAACGATCAGCTGCGGACCTCGCCCGACGCGACGTCGCGGAGCACGTCGGCCACTTGGCGGGCGCACTCCTCCCAGGACTGGGGGCGGAAGGCGGCGGCGACCTCGCGGCGGGCCCGGTGGTGCTCCGGATCCTCCAGGTGACGGCGCACGAGCGACGCCAGGTCGGCGGGCGCGTCGGGGTCGAAGAGCTCGACGTGGGCCCCGCCGACCTCGGCCAGCGCTCCCCCCGCCGAGGACAGCACGGCGGCGCCTCGCTGGAGCGCCTCCACGACCGGCAGGCCGTAGCCCTCCGCCTTGGAGGCCACCACGACCACCAGGGCGTCCCGGTACAGCCCGTCGAGCTGTGCGTCGGTGACGCTGTTCCACCACTTCACCCGGGTGGGGTCGGACTCGAGGCGGGCCGAGATGGCGTCGTCCTTCCAACCTCGCCGCCCCACGACCACGAGGTCGACCTCGGCGCCGTGCGTCCACACCTGCTCCATGGCGTCGAGCACGACCCGGTGGTTCTTGCGCGGCTCGATCGTCCCCACGACCAGCACGAAGGGCCGCCCCGAGAGCCCTTCGATCGAGCGTTCCCCCTCCGAGCCGACGGCGTCGATGGAGTCGGCGCCGAGCCCCACCAGCGGGGTGCGGGGCGCGGGGAGGCCCTCTTCCTTCGCCCAGCGCCGCAGCGACGTGGCGGTGTCCTCCGAGCTGCAGATCACGACGCGGTCGGTGACCACCCGGGCGGTGAGGAAGTCGGTGAAGTCCTTGACGAGGGTGGGCACGAACCACTCGGGGTTCGTCACCGCGAAGATGTCCTGCACGAAGGACACGCCCCGCACGCCCTGGGCCGCCAGCTCGGGCGCCAGCTCGCGCCGGAGGGGCGTGACCCGGTTCCACACGGCGTCGAGGTCGAAGAACACCGACCCCGGCTCGAGGCGGTCGAGCAGCAGGTCCACGAGCTCGGGCGGCTCGGCACGGAGGGCCTTCCGGCGGCGCACCCAGAGGGCCAACGGCTGCAGTCCCGCCGCCCGGGCGACGTCACCGACCTTCTTGCGGGCGGGATGCTGCGGTGGCGGGTGGCGATGGGGCTGCTCGTCGGTCGTCGGGGCCAGGAGCGCCTCGTACTCCGCCGAAGAGATGCGGCGGAACTGCTGGTGCAGCTCCGACCAGGCGATCGGCACGAACCGGAGATCCGGGGCCACGACCGGGAGGTGACGGACCAGCTGGCACACGACCCGCTGGATCCCGGCGCGCCAGCCGCTCCGCAGCGTCACCGTCACGTCGAGGTAGACGGTGACCGGACCACCCGGCCAGCGGCTCGGCGCGCTGGGGACGCCGCGCGGGAGGAGGCGGCTGCGCACCCGGTCGGAGGGAGCAGCGCCGACGGGCCGGCGGGACGGCAGCCACCGGCTCGCCAGCACGGACGGGGCGGCGGCGACGACGCCGGCGGCCGCCCGGGACCACAGGATCCGGGCGTGCCGTCCCAGACGCCCCGCGCCACCTCGCGACGACGACCGGAACGCCGGACGGGCGAAGTGCTTCGCCCACCGGAACGCGGCGACGACCTCGCGGAGGCTGCCGGTGCGGAGCATCCCGAGCAGCCAGTTCCGGTAGTTGAGGAAGTGGAAGCCGGTCGCCGCCGTTCCCCCCGAACCGCCGTGGAGGTGGTGGATCACCGACGCCGGCGCGCAGCGGATGACCCAGCCCGCCCGGCGCGCCCGGCGCGAGAGGTCCGTGTCCTCGTAGTACGCGAAGAACGACGGGGCGAACAGGCCGACCGCGTCCAGCATCGCGGGGCGCAGGAGCACCGCGCCGCCGGAGAAGCCGTCGGTGTCGTGCGGGACGAGCTGCTGCCAGCGGGGGTCGTCCAGCTCGCCGGCGGCGGCGCCGAACCAGCGGTCCGCGGCCTCCGTGGTGGCGGTCCACTCGGTGCCCATCCCGTTGACGCGACGGTGCCGCGGGCCCACGGCGGCGAGCGCCACGGTCGCGGCGTCGCCCGGCTCCACGTCGACCCACGCACCGCCGATGCCGAGGCGCAGCGGCACGTCGACGTCGGCGAGGTCGAGCTCCACCCGTGGCGTGTCCCGCAGGTCCGTCCCGACCGGCACGTGGACGGCGCCGCCCCGACCCACGCGTCGGGTGATCTCGGGCGGCCGGGCCGGATCGGTCCGGTCGACGGTCCCCTCGTAGAGGCACCGCCGGGTCATGTCGATCCCGTCGACCCGCACGGCCCCCAGCACCGCCCGACTGACCCCGTCCGCCCGTTCTGTTCCAGCCAGAGCATCGCCTGTGCTGCTCTGCCTGGAACAGAACGGGTCGGCGGGCTCGATCTCGACGGTGACGAAGGGCAGCTCGAGCATCAGGCGGCTGCCGACGGCGCCCACGTCGGGCCGGCGGGCGAGCTCGTCGAGCAGCGGTGCCAGCCACCCCGGCTCGACGACGGCGTCGTTGTTGACGAGGGCGATCGCGTCGACGCCGTCGCGGTCACGCATCGCCCGGTTGCACCCCTCGGCGAACCCGAGGTTGGCGCCGTTGTCGAGGAAGCGCACGCTCGGCAGGCCGCCCAGGTCGTTGCGGAGTCGGGCGAGGGACCCGTCGATCGACCCGTTGTCGACCACGACGATGTCCAGCCGGTCGAGCGGGTGGTCGGTCTGCAGCAGGCTCCGGACGCAGCGCGCGGTCAGCCAGGCGGAGTTCCAGTTGAGGACGATGACCCGGACGAGGGGCGCTGCGGTCACGTCGCGCACGTTAGGGGGCGGGCGTCCGACGCCCCATCACCTGTGAACTCGGCCGGATGTCGGTGGCCCGCCACCGACTTCCGGCCAGGTTCAGGGTTGGTGGCTCATGCCGCCGGCGGTTGCAGCGGAGCGGGCTGGCAGTGGCCTTCCAGCTCGACGACCTCGATCAGGTCCCGGTTCTCCCAAGTGATCTGGTTGGCCGGGTCCTTGCGGATCTTGTACTCCCGGAAGGACATCTCGAGGGCGTCGAAGGTGAGGTAGCGCCCGATGAGCGGGTCACCCACGCCCAGGATGAGCTTCATCGCCTCGACGGCCTGGATGGTGCCGATGATGCCGGGGAGCGCACCGAGCACGCCGGCCTCGGCGCAGCTGGGCGCCATCTCGGCGGGCGGGGGCTCAGGCAGCATGTCGCGATAGGTCGGACCACGCTTCGGGTCGAACACCGTCACCTGGCCCTCGAACCGGAAGATCGAGCCGTGGACCACGGGGATGCCGAGCTTCACGGAGGCGTCGTTCAGCATGTACCGGACCGGGAAGTTGTCGGCCCCGTCGATCACGAGGTCGTAGCCGGAGATGATGTCCTCGATGTTGTCGGCGTCGAGGCGGCGGTCGTAGGTGACCACGTTGACGTCGGGGTTCAGCGACGTGAGCGTCTTCTTGGCCGAGTCGACCTTCCGCTCGCCGATGCGGTCCACGTTGTGGAGGATCTGCCGCTGCAGGTTCGAGGCGTCGACGACGTCCATGTCCACGATGCCGAGGGTGCCGACGCCCGCAGCCGCCAGGTACAGCGCCGCCGGGGAGCCGAGGCCACCGGCGCCGAGGAGGAAGACCTTGGCGTCGAGGAGCTTCTGCTGGCCCTCCTCGCCGACCTCGGGCACGAGCAGGTGGCGCTGGTACCGGTTGCGCTGCTCGGGGGTCAGGACCTGCGGCGTGCGCCAGTCGCGCCCCTCGTCCTTCCACTTGTTGAAGCCGCCGGCCAGCGACGCCACGTCGGTGTAGCCCAGCTCGCCCAGCGTGCGGGCGGCGAAGGCCGAGCGCACACCGCTGGCGCAGTGGATGACGACCGTGGCGTCCTTGTCCGGGATCCGCCCCTCGACCTGGCCCTCGAGGTGGCCACGGGGGATGAAGATCGCCCCGGGGATCGCGCCCTGCTCGAACTCCTCGGCCTCACGGACGTCGAGGATGACCGCGCCCTTGTCGCGCAGCTCCTCGGCCTCGGCGGTCGAGACCTCGCGGATCTCGCTCTTCGCCTTCGTCAGCAGCTCACGGAAGTTGGACATGATCGGTGGTGCTCGCTCTCTTCGTCGGCCGGCCACGTGCCGGCCCTCGTCGGTGCTCGTCAGGTCGATGAAAACCCTACCGAAGTGGTCAACAATCCGGCCAGCGGGCTATTCCCCGTCGTCGTCCACCCCTTCGCCGTCGGCCCCGCCGGCCGCCAGCAGCGCAGGGAGCACCTCGACCACGTCGCCGACGACCATGACGTCGGCCAGGTCGTCCTGCGCGGTCGCCTCGCCGTTCACGATGACGACCCGAGCCCCGGCGCGGGTGGCGATGGGCACCATGCCGGCGACCGGGTAGACGCTGAGCGTGGTCCCGGCGGCGAGCAGGAGATCGGTCGACGACGCGGCGGCGAAGGCCCGGTCGAGGTCCGCCTCCACCAGCGACTGGCCGAAGCTGATCGTCGCCGACTTCAGGATCCCCCCGCAGATCCGGCACGGCGGATCCGCCTCGCCGGCGCGGACCCGGGCGAGGGTCTCCTGCATCGGCCCTCGCCACCCGCAGCTCAGGCACACCACCTCGCGGAGCGTGCCGTGGATCTCGACCACCCTCGCCGGGTCGCTCCCCGCGAGGTGGTGGAGCCCGTCGATGTTCTGGGTCACGAGGGTGTGCAGGCGGCCCTGCCGTTCGAGGTCGACGACCGCCCGGTGCGCAGCGTTCGGTCGTGCGGTCCAGCCCGGGTGGTCCACCCGCGAGCGCCACGCCCGGACCCGCACCTCGGGGTCGGACAGGTAGTGGTCGATCGACGAGAGCTTCTCGGCGTCGGGGTTCTTCGTCCACACACCGTTGGGCCCTCGGAAGTCGGGGATGCCCGACGCCGTCGACATGCCGGCACCGGTCAGGACGACGATCCGCTCGGCCGCAACGACCAGGGCTCGGGCCCGCTCGAGGTCGCTCAGCACGGCGCACCGATCCCGCCGGGGACGACGCCGGTTGCCGTCTGAAATGTCATGAAATACATTGATCGCACTTCCCCTCCCCGACCAGTTCCGTCCCGGGAGTCCCACAGTGTCCCTCTCCGCCGTCACCGACGCCGCCGCGCCGGCCGATGTTCCCGTCCCCGCCGGCCCGCCGATCCGGACCGCCGCCCCCCGGTCGAAGGTCCTCCCCTCCTCGCCCGCTCCGGTGCTCGAGCTGGACTCGATGCTCACCGTGGTCCGGTGGGACGATCCCCGCTCCAACGCCGACTGGCACGAGCTGCGCGGGGACTACGTCGAGCGGTTCTGGCTGGGCGTGCTCGGCCCTGCGACGACCCTCCTGCTCCGGCGCTTCGCCCGAGGGTTCGTGGAGCGGCCCGACGGTTTCCGGGTCGACCCCGCCGACACCGCCGGCGCGCTCGGCATGGGCCGTGGCACCGGGCGCAACTCGATGATCGCCCGGACGATCGACCGTGCCTGCCAGTTCGGCACCGCCATGCCGCTCGACCCCCACACCCTGGCGGTGCGCTCGCTCCTGCCGCCGCTCTCCCACCGGCAGCTCTCACGGCTTCCCGCCACCCTGCAGCGCGCCCACGCCATCTGGCTCGAACGGCACGCCGGCGAACGGGCCGAGCGGTCGCCGAGCCGGTAGGACGCTCCCGCCGGCCCACCGACGTCAGGCGGCGAGGCCATGTGTGCGCTCGCCGTCCGACACACCGATCTCCACGACCTCGCGGGTGTGGCTCCGGCGGTGGACGGACCTCGCGATGGCGATGGTGCCGACCAGTGCAGCGATGGAGCCGACGGTCTGCAGGGCGCCGACCGCGATACCGAGGACACCGATGAGGGGTCCGGCGACGCCGAAGGCGATGGTGGCCCACCTCGGCACCCCGTCGAGGGCGGCGGCCGCGCGAGCGAGGAGCACCGTGGCGGCGGCAAAGAGCACGCCGCCCCCGGCGAGCGTGACCAGCGTCGGGAGCCCGTAGACGTCGTCGTAGACGTCCCGAGCGCCGGCGACCCCCGCGAGCTCGAGGTGACCGATCGCCGGCTGAGCGAACGCGGCGACGCCGAAGCCGGCGACGAGGCCTGCGCCGCCGAGGGTCATGGCCACGAGTCCGGCGACCGCCGACCGGACTCGACGGCCCGTGGCGACGGCGACGGCAGCGAGCGCAGCAGCGCCGAGGATCCACACCGCCTGGCCGACGATGCTGCCGACGAGGTGGCTCGCCAAGAACTTGTCGGTGGTCACGAAGCGGGACCAGTCGGCGAACTGCGAGGTCACGTCGGGCTGGTGCTCGAACGTGGCCCATGCCGTGACGGCTGCCGCAGCGGGCAGGAGCCAGACGCCTCGTCGCGCTGGGTGCGTGGTCGATGCTGCGGTGCTGTTCATGGTGCTTCCCCCTGTTCGGTCACCTCAGGCTGATACCCCTGGGTGGTATCCGCACCATACCCCTAGGGGGTATCAAGGTCAACGGTGGACGTGCAGCGCTGCGCTCCGTCTCAACCCGGTCCTCGGGGCGAGCGAGCGGAGCGTCGCTCCCTCCACCTCGCACGCAACCGTCGCACCGACCGGACCAGCAGGAAGGTCACGACCACCGACACGACGGCAAGGGCGATCGCCACGGCGCCGGCCACCACCGGGTACGCCAGCGCGAGCGCCACCACCCCCGCCACCACGCCGTCCTCCCCGATGGACAGCACGATGTTGCTGAACGGCTCCGGGGACGTGTTCACGAGCGCCCGGGTCGACGCCTTCGCCGAGTGCGCGGTGGCCGAGAAGCCACCGCCCAGCACCGCCGCTGCGACCTCTGCCGAACCGGCGTCCTGTGCGATCGCCACACCCAGCAGTGCTCCGCCGAGGGGGCGGACCACCGTGTGGATCGCATCCCACGCGCTGTCCAGCCAGGGGACCTTGTCGACGACGAACTCGAGCGCGTAGAGCGCTGCGAGGACGGCGAGCACCCACCCGTGCTGCAGCTGCCCGGGGGTCTCGGCCCAGTCGAGGCGCCCGGCGATGCCGAGCAGCAGCGCCGTGCCGTATAGGTTGAGCCCGCTGGCCCAACCCGTCGCCATGATCGTCCCGAACGGCACGCAGCGAGCCCTCCCCGGGTCAGTCGGCGGACGCCGCTGCCTCGACGGCCACCCGCCCCTCGATGAAGCCGATCAGCGTCCGCACTCCGAAACCTGTCGCGCCCGCGGGACCCTCGTCCCACGGCGAGTCGCCGAAGGCCGGACCGGCGATGTCGAGGTGGGCCCACGGCACGCCGCCGACGAACTCCTTGAGGAACAGGCCGGCCGTCAACGCGCCGCCGTAGCGGGAGCCGATGTTCTTGAGGTCGGCGACCGGGCTGTCGAGCAGCTTGCGGTAGTCGGCCGGCAGGGGCAGCGGCCAGACGCGCTCGCCCGAGCCCTCGGCGGCGGAGCGGAGCTCGGCGATCAGGTCGTCGTCCGTGCCCATGAGCCCGGCGATCCGGTCGCCCAGCGCGACCATGCAGGCACCCGTCAGCGTGGCGAGGTCCACGATGGCGTCGGGTGCGTCCTCGGCGGCCCACGCCAGCGCGTCGGCCAGCACGAGCCGGCCCTCGGCGTCGGTGTTCAGCACCTCGACGGTCGTGCCGTTGCGCGCCGTGTACACGTCCCCGGGTCGCTGCGCGGCTCCGCCGGTCATGTTGTCGGTGAACGGCAGGTAGGCGCTCACCGCGACGGGCACGTCGAGCGCCGCCACCGCACAGACGGCCGCGGCGACCGCGGCTGCACCGCCCATGTCGCACTTCATGGTCATCATCGCGTCGCCCGGTTTGATGCTCAGACCGCCCGAGTCGAAGGTGATGCCCTTGCCGACGAGGGCGATCCGGGCCGTCGCACCCTCGGGACGGTGCTCCAGGCGGAGGAAGCGCGGCTCCTCGACCGACCCCTGGTTCACGGCCAGGAGCCCGCCCAGTCGCTCGGCCGCGATCTCCTCGGGGCCCAGCTCGGTGACCTCGACCCCCGCCTCCGCCGCCCGGGCACCGATGCGGGCGGCGGCCTCGGTCGGGGTGAGGACACCTCCGGGCTCGTTGACGAGGTCCCGGGCGAACGCGACGGCGCCGGCGATCTCGAGCCCGCGGAGCAACCCGTCACGCTCGGTGCGGTCGCCCGTGCCCACGATCGCCACCTTGTCGAGCGTCTTCGCGTCGTCGGCCGACTTGTAGGTGACGAACCGGTAGGCACCGAGCGCCAGGCCCTCGGCCAACGCCTGGGTCGCCCACGCCGGGTCGATGCGGCCGGCCGTGACGTCGGCGTGCACGAGCGCGGCGGAGCGGCTGCTCCCCGAGTGGCGCGCCGCCTGCACCGCCGCGTTGCGGAGGACGGAGGTCGTCACCTCGTCGAGCTTCCCCACGCCGATCAGCAGCTCCGCGTCGCGGTCCCCCGCGGGCAGCAGCGCCGCCTGACCGGGCTTCCCGGCGAAGCCCAGCCGCTCGAGCTGGCGCTTGTCGTGACCCGAGGCCGCGAGTGCGTCGGCGGCGACCAACCGGATCGTCAGGCCGGGTCGGGCCGGCAGGGAACGGGCGAGGGTGACGGTCAGCACGATCAGCTCCTGGTACTCGGGTGCCGCCGACGATAGGCCCACCCCCACTTCCGCGGGACGGGATCGACCGCCTCACCCCGTTCCGCGGGACCGCATCGACCACCTTGCGGGAGCGAACGGCCGTTCTGGTCCCGCGGAACCGGGGGTCGGTCAGGCCTGGAGCTGGCGGACCACGACGTAGGCGGCCAGGCGGCCGATCGCGTCGGCCATCTCGGCCAGGGCGCGTTCGCGCACGGCGGTGTCCTCGGGGTCGAGGCGGGGTTCGACGTGCTCCTCGAACAGGCCGATCGCACCCTTGGCCAGCTCGGCCCCGGCGTCGAGCTGGACGCGGGCGACATCGAGGAACTCGTCGAAGGGGATCCCCGAGCCGACGAGCAGGAGGATCGCCCGGGCGGCGGCGACGTCACCGTGGTCGTACGCGGGACCGCCGTCCGGGCCGCCCTCCCCCGCCGACGGGCGGCGCGGCCGGATGAGGCCCGACGCCTGCCACGAGCGGAGCATCTCGATCGGGACACCACTGCGGGTGGCGACGTCCCGCAGGCGGAGGACCTCCGGCGGCGCCAGCTCGGCCGTGGCCGGCGGGTCGTAGTGCTCGGCGATGGAGCGCAGCGAGTAGCCGCGCCGCTTGAGCTCCGCGATCTCCCGGAGCCGTTCGAGGTGTCGGGCCCCGTAGTAGGCGGCGCGGCCCTCCCGGCGGGGTGCGGGCAGCAGCCCCTTCGACTGGTAGGACCGGAGGAGCGCGACGGTGATGCCCGCCGCCTCCGCCAGCTCCGCCGCCCCGTAGTCCCCCACGGCCCGAGAATCTAGGACGAGCGGGGCCCAGTCCCGTTCCATTCGACTCGACGTGCTCGTCACAGTGTGATGTCACCGTGTAACGATGGGACGATTCGGCTGGTCGAACCCGCCATGGCCGACACGCTTCCCCCCTCTCCCGCCCTTCCGCGCACCGCCGACACGTCCACCTCCGGGGGCGAGCACGCCGAGCTCCGTCAACGCGTGGTGGTCGCCCCCCACGCCGGTCGGTTCGAACCGGACCCCGCGGTCGGTGCCGAGGTCCGTCCCGGTGACCGGATCGGTTGGCTGCACCACGCCGGCACCGTCGTCGACGTCGGGACGCCCTGGGCCGGACGCTTCGACGGCCACCTCGTGGACGACCACGAGCGGGTGCGTGACGCGCAGCCCCTCGCCATCGTGCACCCCCTCGCCACGCTGTCCCACCGTTGACGGCGAAGGCGGGCCCGGTGGTCGGCACCGGCGCGGGGCTGATCGAACGGACCATCGCAGCCGGCGCCGACCCGGGTGCCTCGGCGTCGATCCGCCGTCCGTCCTCGTGGGACGGGCCCGAGCGCGCCGCGTGGTTCGAGTTGCGGGGCGACGGAGCCCGCTCCCCGACCCCGGCTCCGGTCGTCGAGCGCTGCGTCGAGGCGGCGATCGCGGCGGGCGTCCCGATCGTGGGTGTGCTCGGAGACGTCGACCTCCCCGCCGACGACGTCGCCACCGTCGCCGCCTGGGGTGCTGCGCACCGCGCGCTGGCCCGTGCGTCGGGTGTCGTCCCCATCGGCGTCGTGCTGGACGGCGCCGTCACCGGACTCGCGAGCCTCGCCCTCGGCCTCGCCGACGTCGTCGTCACGACACCGGCCGGCCGCGCGCACGTGAGCTCGAGCGAGGCGATCCACTCGGTCACCGGCCGCCGGGTGGAGGGCGAAGGGCTGGGCGGCCCCGAGGCGCTGGCCCTGGCCGGCGTGGTCGACCACCGAGGCGCGGACCTCGGCGACGCCGTGGACTGGCTGGAGGCCGTGCTCGGGCACCTGCCGCCCAACTCGCTGTCGCCCACGCCGACGGAGCCGCCGACGGACCCGCCGTCGCGCCGGTGCCCGACCCTGCGGGACCTGGTCCCCGACGACCAGCGCCGGGGGTACGACATCCGGGCGGTCGTCGCGGACGTCGTGGACGACCGCAACCACCTCGAGATCGCGCCCACGTTCGGGCCGGCCATCGTCTGCGCGCTGGCCCGGCTGGGCGGGGTTCCGGTCGGCATCGTCGCGAACCAACCGGCGCACCTCGCGGGCGCCATCGACATCCCCTCGTCGCAGAAGGCGGCTCGCTTCGTGAACTGGTGCGACGCGTTCGGACTGCCCATCGTCACGCTGGTGGACACGCCCGGCTACCTCCCGGGGCGGGACGTCGAGTGGGAGGGCATCATCCGCCACGGCGGCCAGCTCGCCTTCGCCTACGCGGGGGCCACGTGCCCCCGGGTGAGCCTCGTCCTGCGCAAGGCCTTCGGCGGCGCCTACATCGTCATGGACTCCAAGACGATGGGGAACGACGCAGCGTTCGCGTGGCCCGACACGCAGCTCGCCGTGATGGGCGCGGCGGGCGCCGTGCAGATCCTCCACGGCCGCGCGCTCGGCGAGGACCACGACGGCTCGGTTCGCACGCGCCTCGAGGCGGAGTACGCCGCGACGCACCTCGGACCGTCGGACGCACTCCGCCGTGGGTTGATCGACGACCTGATCGATCCGGCCGACACCCGCTCCGTGCTGTGCGGCGCCGTGGCGAGCCTCCGGCACAAGCGCCCCGTCGTACCCGACCGCCGGCACAGCAACGGCCCCCTCTGACCGAACTGTCACCACCCACGGGCTTCCTCCGGGTGCGCGGTGTCAGTTCCAGCCCTGGGAGGGGCGAACCTCCTGGGGGCCGTTCCAGGGGCAGCCGATACGATCGCCAGCATGGCGAGCACCTTCATGGACCTGGTGGCAGAGCGTGTCGTGATCTACGACGGAGCCGCCGGCACGTGGCTCCAGACGCGGGGGCTGGACCCCGACGACTTCGGCGGCGAGGCCCTCGAGGGGTGCAACGAGCTGCTGTGCGTGACGCGCCCGGAGCTGGTCGCCCAGATGCACCGCGAGTACTTCGAAGCGGGCGCCGACGTCGTCGAGACCAACAGCTTCGGCTCGGGTGTCGCCCTCATGGAGTACGACCTCCTCGACCGGTCGCACGAGCTCAACCTGGCGGCGGCGCGCCTCGCCCGCGAGGTGGCCGACGAGTTCAGCACCCCCGACCGCCCGCGGTTCGTGGCGGGCTCGATGGGCCCGGGCACGAAGTTCCCGACGCTCGGGCAGATCTCCTACGACGAGCTGCGCGCCATCTACGCGGTCCAGGCCGAGGGGCTGCTCGAGGGTGGCGTCGACGTGCTCCTCATCGAGACGCAGTTCGACCTCCTCGGCGTGAAGGCCGCCATCGGCGGCTGCCGCGACGCGATGGCGAAGGTCGGCCGCGAGGTGCCCCTCCAGGCGCAGGTCACGATCGAGCTGACGGGCCGCATGCTGCCGGGCACCGAGATCTCGGCGGCGCTCGCCGCGCTCGAGCCGATGCGCCCCGACATCCTGGGCCTCAACTGCGCCACGGGCCCGGTGGAGATGGGCGAGCACCTGCGCTACCTCTCGCAGCACTGCCGCGTCCCGATCTCGGTCCTGCCCAACGCCGGCCTGCCCTCGGTGGTCGACGGGAAGATGCACTACGACCTCACCCCCGAGGCCTTCGTGGAGCACCAGCTGCGGTTCATCAGGGAGTTCGGGGTGCAGGTCGTCGGCGGTTGCTGCGGCACCACCCCGGAGTACATCCGCCAGCTCGCCGCCGCCGTCCCGGGCGTGACCCCGCACGAGCGGACCGTGGAGCACGTCGACGGCGTCGCCTCGCTCTACTCGTTCCAGCCGTTCAGCCAGGACGGCGCCAACGCGGCGACCAGCTTCCTCATGATCGGCGAGCGGACGAACGCCAACGGCTCGAAGAAGTTCCGCGAGGCGATGCTCGCCCAGGACTGGGACACCTGCGTCCAGGTGGCGAAGGACCAGATCGTCGAGGGCAGCCACGTGCTCGACCTCTGCGTCGACTACGTGGGCCGCGACGGCACGGCCGACATGGCGGAGATCGCCCAGCGCTTCGCCACGCAGAGCTCGATCCCCCTGGTGCTCGACTCCACCGAGCCGCCCGTGCTCGCCGCCGGCCTGAAGTGGCTGGGCGGGCGGGCGATCCTGAACTCCGCCAACCTCGAGGACGGCGAGGGCCCCGGCACGCGGTTCGACCGGGTGATGAACCTGGCCCGCGAGTTCGGCTCGGCGGTGATCTGCCTGGTCATCGACGAGGAGGGTCAGGCCCGCGACGTCGAGTGGAAGGTGCGGGTCGCCAAGCGCATCCACGACCTGGCCGTGGACCGGTACGGCCTGGAGCCCGGTGACCTGATCTTCGACGCCCTGACGTTCCCGCTGTCCACCGGCGACGACGACCTGCGCGGCGACGCCATGGCGACCATCGAGGCGATCCGGCGCATCAAGGCCGAGCTGCCGGGGGTTCACACGACCCTCGGCCTGTCCAACGTCAGCTTCGGTCTGTCCCCTGCGGCGCGCCACGTGCTGAACAGCGTGTTCCTCGACGAGTGCGTGAAGGCGGGGCTCGACTCCGCGATCGTCCACGTCAGCAAGATCCTCCCGCTCTCCCGGATCCCCGACGAGCAGCGCGACGTGTGCCTCGACCTCATCCACGACCGGCGCGGCACCGCCGGTCTGCTGTCCGAGGGCGACGCGAGCTACGACCCGCTGGCGAAGCTCCTCGAGGTGTTCGCCGACGTGAAGGAGCAGGTCGTCGAGAAGGAGGACCGCTCCGGCTGGCCCGTCGAGGACCGCCTGAAGCAGCGGATCATCGACGGCGATCGCGAGGGGCTCACCGACGACCTCGCCGAGGCGCTCGCGGGTGGGCGGCCTGCGCTCTCGATCGTCAACGACGTGCTCCTCGACGGCATGAAGGTGGTCGGCGAGCTGTTCGGCCGGGGCGAGATGCAGCTCCCGTTCGTGCTCCAGTCGGCCGAGACCATGAAGGCCTCCGTCGCCTACCTCGAGCCGCACATGGAGAAGGTCGACGGTGGTTCGTCGAAGGGCCGGCTGGTGCTGGCGACCGTGAAGGGCGACGTCCACGACATCGGCAAGAACCTCGTCGACATCATCCTCACGAACAACGGCTACGAGGTGCACAACCTCGGCATCAAGATCTCCATCGCCGAGATGATCGAGAAGGCCGCCGAGGTGGGGGCCGACGCCATCGGCATGTCGGGCCTGCTCGTGAAGAGCACGCTGATCATGCGGGAGAACCTCGAGGAGCTGAACACCCGCGGCCTCGGGCACATCCCGGTCATGCTCGGCGGTGCCGCGCTCACCCGCACCTACGTCGAGCGGGACCTGCGCGAGGTCTACACCGGCCGCGTGTTCTACGGGAAGGACGCGTTCGAGGGCCTCGCCGTCATGGACCGCCTCGGCGAGCTGAAGCGGACCGGTGAGGACGACCCCGAGTGGGGGCGCACCCCGGGCGGCCGGGACCTCCCCCGCCGGGCCGAGAAGGTGATCGACCCGACGACCATCCCGGCGCGCAGCCCCGAGGTCGAGGACGACAACCCGGTCTTCACCCCGCCGTTCCTCGGCAGCCGGGTCGTCAAGGGCATCAGCATCGACGAGATCGCCGCGTACATCAACGAGACGGCGCTGTTCCGCAACCAGTGGCAGTTCCGCCCCGAGAAGGCGGCCGACGGCACCGCCGAGACCGACGAGCAGTTCAAGGACCGCATCCGCCCGACGCTGCGGGCGCAGCTGGCGGAGGCCAAGGCCACCGATCTCCTCGTGCCACAGGTCGTGTACGGCTACTTCCCCGCGAACGCCGACGGCGACGACCTCGTCATCTGGACCGACGAGGCCCGCACGACGGAGCGGGCACGCTTCCACTACCCCCGCCAGTCGACCGAGCCGTGGCTGTGCATCGCCGACTTCTTCCGGCCGATCGACGGGTCGGTCGCCGGCGACGGCGCCCTCGACTACGCGGCGTTCCACATCGTGACGATGGGCTCGGCCGTGTCGGACCGCTGCGCCGAGCTGTTCGCAGCCGACAAGTACCAGGACTACCTGCTGCTCCACGGCCTCGGCGTCGAGATGGCCGAGGCCCTGGCCGAGCTGTGGCACCGCCGCATCCGCGAGGAGTGGGGCTTCGCCGAGGAGGACGGCCCGAACCTGGCCGGCCTGTTCCGCCAGAAGTACCGGGGTGGCCGCTACTCGTGGGGCTATCCGGCGTGCCCGGACCTCGAGGACAACGTCACCGTGGCGGAGCTGCTCGAGGCCGACCGCATCGGCATCGAGGTCAGCGAGGACACCGGCTTCCAGTACCAGCCGGAGCAGACGACCAGCGCGCTGATCTGCCACCACCCCCGCGCCAAGTACTTCGTGGCCCGCTGAGGCGCGCTCCTCGGCGTTCCGGGTCGATCGAACCGCGCCGGGCGCGGTTGCGTCGACCCGGAACGCCGGTGGCGTTCTGGTCCCGCGGAACACAGCGCATCCCGTTCACCTGGGGTTTACGCTCTGTTCAGCTCCCGCGGGCCTGGCGCGGGGCGGAGGATGGGGAGACAGCGATGGATCGACGGGATTTCCTGCGCGCCGGCGCGGGCACGATGGGTCTTGCGGCGCTCGGCGGGCTGGGCGTGGCGTGCACGCCCGACGGTGGCCCGGTGCCCACGAACGTGTGGTCGGCGGGGATCGCCTCGGGGCTCCACAGCCCCACCGAGGTGGTCCTCTGGACACGGGTCGAGCCACTGCTCGCACCGACCGTCACCTCCGTGGCGTGGGAGGTGGCCACCGACTCGGCGTTCGGCACGATCGTCGCCAGCGGCACGGCCGCCGTGAGCGCGGCGTCCGACAACACCGTGAAGGTGCTCGTCGGCGGGCTCTCCCCCGACCAGAGCTACTGGTACCGCTTCGACACCGGCACCGAGTCGTCACCCGTGGGACGCGCGCGCACCCTGCCGGCCCCCGGGTCCAGCCCCGACCGCCTGCGGCTCGCCGTCGGCAGCTGCCAGTCGTTCGCCTCGGGCTTCTACGGGGCGTGGCGTGACATCGCCGCGCAGGACCTCGACGCCGTGCTGTTCCTCGGCGACTACATCTACGAGTCCGTCGCCATCCAGCTGCTGCGGCGGGTGCGCGACGAGACGACCGAGACGGCCGAGACGCTGCAGACCTACCGGAACCGCTACCGCCACTACCGAGCCGACCCCGACCTCCAGGCCGGGCACGCCGCCCACCCGCTGGTCCCCATCTGGGACGACCACGAGATCATGAACGACTACGACCGCACCGTGTTCCTCACCGACCCGGAGCGGGCGGCGGCCGCCTACCAGGTGTGGTTCGAGTACATGCCGGTCTGGCCGATCGACGGCACCCGGATCCACCGCTCGCTCCGGTGGGGCGACCTCGGCGAGCTGTTCTGCCTCGACACCCGCCAGTACCGCGACCCGAACCCGAGCGAGCCGCTCCTGGGGATCCTGGGCCTCAGCTCGATGATCCCCGAGCTCCAGGCACCGGGCCGCACGATCCTCGGCGTCGACCAGCGGCAGTGGCTGTTCGACGGCCTCGACGCCGCCCAGTCCGACGGCGTGCGCTGGAAGCTGATCGGCAACCAGGTGATGATCTCGCCGATCCGCATCCAGGACCTCGACACCCCCGAGCTCCGCGAGCTCGACCCCACCCTCGTGAAGCACGCCGGGCTCTACCTGACCACCGACTCGTGGGACGGGTTCGGGTGGGAGCGCGAGCAGGTGCTGGGCCACATCGGCACGAACGGCGTCGCCGACGTGGCGTTCCTCACGGGTGACGTCCACGCCTTCTTCGCCGCACCGGTCCAGCCGGACTTCGACGACCCGGCCTCACCGAACGTCGCGTACGAGTACACGTGCGGGTCGATCAGCTCGCCGTCCGGTCTCATCGAAGGCGCCCTCGCGGGCGGTGGCGCGTCGTTCCCGACGACGCCGGGCTTCGACTACGCCGAGCTGCGCTTCAACGGCTACGGCCTCGTGGACTGCACGCCGTCGCAGATGACGGTCACCTACCACCAGCTCGACGCGACGCTCGCCATCAACACCCCGACCCCGAAGGTCCAGTTCGTGGCGACCCCCGGCGTCGTGCAGCCCACCATGACCTTGTTGTAGCGACATCCCGGCTGACCGATCGCGCCGGGCGGTCCCCTACCATCCGGGCCGTGCCTCGCTACGCGGTCATCGTCTCGCGGTTCCCGAAGTTCACCGAGACCTTCATCCTCCAGGAGCTCCGGGGGATGGAGGCGCGCGGGCTGGACTTCGAGCTGTACGCCGTCACGCACGAGACGCCCGAGCAGCTCCAGCCCGACGCCGTGGACCTCGACGCCCGGGCGAACTACATCGAGCACACCAGCCGCGAGCTCGTGACGGCGCAGTGGCACTGGCTGCGACGCGACCCGATCCGGTTCCTCCGGACCTGGTGGACCGGGCTGCGCACGGCGTTCCCCTCCCGCGACGCGCTGCAGCGCGCTCCCCTGCTCGTCGCGCTCGCCATGGCGATGGCACGCCGCATGGAGGAGCAGGGCGTCGAGCGGGTCCACGCCCACTGGGCGACCTACCCGACGCTGTGCGCGCTCTGCATCCAGGAGCTGACCGGCATCCCCTACTCGTTCACCGGGCACGCCCACGACATCTTCGGCGACACCGTCGGGCTGGGCACCAAGGTCGCCCGGGCGGACGCCGTGCTCACGTGCACGGACCACGGGCGCTCGATCCTCGTCGAGCACGGAGGGGGCGAGGCGGCGGTGGGGCCACGCGTCCACCTGGTCCACCACGGGGTCCGCCTCGACCGCTTCGAGCAGCAGCCGCTGAGGGAGCGGACACCCGACGAACCGCTGCGCATCCTCTGCGTGGCGGCGCTGCAGGAGTACAAGGGACACCGCTACCTCCTCGACGCCTGCGCCGAGCTGACCCGTCGCGGGGTGCCGAACGTCCTCACGCTGCTGGGCGACGGCGAGCTGCGTGCCGAGCTCGAGCAGCAGGCCGCGGCGCTCGGCCTCGACGTCAGGTTCCTCGGCCGTCGGCCCTCCGACGAGGTGCGGGCGGAGCTGATCGCCACCGACGTCTTCTCGCTGGCCAGCGTACTGCTGGACAACGGCTACATGGACGGGATCCCCAACGTGTGCGTCGAAGCCATGGCCATCGGCCGGCCCGTCGTCATGGCGTCGCTCCCGGGGATCCGGGAGCTGGTCACGCACGAGGAGACCGGACTGCTCGCGACGTCCCGTGACTCGGCGGCCCTCGCCGAGCAGCTGGCCCGGATCACGACCGACCGCCCGCTGGTCGAGACGCTCGTCGCGAAGGGTCGCGCCCGGGTCGAGGCCGAGCACGACGCCGAAGCGAACCTCGACGAGGTCCACCGGATCCTGTCGTCGCTGCCCTTGACCCGGCGTCGGGCCCGCCGATAACAACAGTTGATGGACGAGAGGGTGGTTGCATGCGCGCACTGGTGACCGGGGGCGCGGGCTTCATCGGCTCGACCCTGACCGAGCGGTTGCTCGACGAAGGCCACGAGGTCACGGTCGTCGACGCGTTCACCGACTACTACGAGCCGTCCTCGAAGCGAGCGAACCTCGCCGCGATCGGCGACCATCCGAGCCTCGAGGTCGTCGAGGGCGACCTCTGCGCCCTGGATCTGGCACCGCTGCTCGACGGCGTCGACTGCGTCTGGCACCTCGCGGGCCAGCCGGGTGTGCGCCTCAGCTGGTCGGACGGGTTCGGCGCCTACGTCGAGCGCAACATCACGGCGACGCAGCGCCTGCTCGAGGCGGCCAAGGCCGCCGGCACGCCCCGGATCGTCTACGCCTCCAGCTCCTCGGTCTACGGGAACGCCGAGCGCTACCCGACCCTGGAGACCGACCGCCCCGAGCCCTACAGCCCCTACGGCGTGACGAAGCTCGCCGCGGAGCACCTGTGCAACCTCTACGCCTCCAACTGGGGCGTTCCCACCGTGTCGCTGCGCTACTTCAC
Organism: Actinomycetes bacterium; assembly: GCA_023437745.1. Lineage (GTDB taxonomy): Bacteria > Actinomycetota > Acidimicrobiia > Acidimicrobiales > Microtrichaceae > JAEZFI01. The sequence goes on along the minus strand of JAEZFI010000012.1, from coordinate 8,917 downwards.
GGTGTACGGCCCACGGCAGCGGCCGGACATGGCCCACCACCGGTTGATCGAGGCTGCCCTCGACCAGACCAGCTTCCCCATGTTCGGCGACGGCTCGCAGGAGCGGGCGTTCACCTTCGTGGGCGACGTGGTCGACGCGACCTACCGGGGCGGCGTGACGCCCGACGTCGAGCCGGGCACCGTCCTCAACGTGTCCGGCCGGTTCTCGTGCACCCTCGCCCAGCTCATCGACCTGGTGGGCGAGGCCGTCGGGAAGGCCGTCCCCGTCGACCGGCAGGATGCCCAGCCGGGTGACGCCACCAAGACCGGCGGCGCCACGGAGCGCATCGAGGAGGTCCTGGGCTGGCAGGCCCGCACCTCGCTCGAGGAGGGCATCGCCGCGCAGGTCGCCTGCCACCGGGCCCGCGGGGCCGGACGGCTCCGGCGGCCGACAGATGGTGGCGCTCCATCCCCGCCAGGCCGCCGCGCTGGGGCTGGTGGCGGTGCTCGCCATCGCACTCGCCCTCGGAGCGCTCGACGAGCAGCTCACGCGGTCGATCCAGTCGCTGGTGCTGGTCGTCCCCGTGGTGGTCGCCGCCGTGGTGGGCGGCCGCCTCGCCGCGTTCGTGGTCGCCGGCGGTGCGACGCTCGCCTTCGCGCTGCTGATCCCACCCGTCCTCTCCGTGCGCATCGCGGTGATCGAGGACCTCGTCGCGCTCGCCGTCTTCGGCACGGTGGCCGTGCTGGTGTCGATGCTGGTGGCCCGCCGCATCGAAGCGATGTCGCAGGTGGAGCACGATCGCGCCGTGCTCCTGCGATCGGTGTCCCACGACCTCCGGACGCCGCTCGCCGCCATCGACGCTGCGAGCTCCGAGCTCGCCACCGGCGCCGACCACGACCCGACCACCCGGCAGCGGCTGCTCGGTCTCATCTCCGCGGAGGCGGAGCGCCTGGACCGCATGGTGTCGAACCTCCTCAGCCTCGGGCGGATCGAGGCGGGCGCCATGGCCCCGCGTCTGCAGACCGTCGACCTCGGCGAGCTCGTCGAGCACTCCACCGCGCGGCTCGCCCGGGCGCTCGAGCCGGTATCGCTCCGGGTCGCCGTGCCGCCGGACCTCCCCCTCCTGCAGGCGGACCACACCCAGCTCGACCAGGTGGTGTCGAACCTCCTGGAGAACGCGGCGCGCCACAGCCCCCCGGGCGGCACCGTGGAGGTCACGGCCACGGCGGCGGCGGGGTGCATCGAGCTCTCGGTCACCGACGAGGGTCCCGGCGTGCCCGAAGCGGACCGGGACGCCATCTTCACCGTGTTCCGATCGGGCGCCATCGCCGGCTCCAGCGGCGTCGGCCTGGCCATCTGCCGGGCGATCGTGGAGGCGCACGGCGGCACCATCTCGGTGACCGACCGGCCCGGCGGGGGCGCCCGGTTCGTCGTCAGGCTGCCCACCCGATGAGCAACACGGATCCGACGACGGGTCAGGACGTCACCGTGCTGCTCGTCGAGGACGACCCCGCCGTCTCGGAGGTCGTGGCCACGGCGCTCTCGGCTCGCGGCTACGACGTGGTGGTCGCACGCGACGCGACGACCGCGCTCGACTCGGTGGCGTCACGGGAGCCCGACGTCGTCCTGCTCGACCTCGGCCTTCCCGACCTCGACGGCATCGAGGTGTGCCGCCGCATCCGCCGCTGGTTCCCGAACCCCGTGATCGTGCTCAGCGCGGACGGGGCCGAGGACCGCAAGGTCGACGCGCTCGACGTCGGCGCCGACGACTACGTGACGAAGCCGTTCTCGATGCCCGAGCTGCTGGCACGGTTGCGGGTGGCCCTCCGGCACCGCCGGCTGCTCGCCGCGGTCGTGGACTCGACGGAGCTCCACGTCGGCGACCTCGCCATCGACACGGGCGCCCGCGAGGTCGTCGTGGGTGGCCGACCCCTCGAGCTGACGCGCATGGAGTACTCGGTGCTCGCCCTGCTCGCCCGCAACCCGGGCCGGGTGCTGACGCACGGAGCGATCATCGCCCACGTCTGGGGCGGGGAGCGCAGCGGGACGACCGAGTCGCTCCGGGTCCACATCACGAACCTCCGCAAGAAGCTCGGCACCGGGCCGGACCGCCCGGAGGTGATCACCGAGCCGGGCGTGGGCTACCGGTTGGTGCTCGCGGCAGGCCCGAGCCGCGACACACCCACGTAACAGAGCAGACCCATTCCCTTAACGCCTACCTCATGCCGGCGAAACGAGGCTTCTTTACGTTGGCCTCCATGATGCGAACAAGGCTCCAACGGTTCAAGGACGCCGAGACCCGCCGACTCTTCGGCGTGCTCCTCGGCGGCAAGCTCCTGGGGATCGGATTGATCCTCGGCGCGATGAAAGGGTTCGCCTGGTTGTTCGGTGACGCCGCCGGCGCCTCGACGGTCACCCGGGTCGCCCAGACGGCGGACAACCTGGTCAGCCCGATCAACACGATCTGGGTGCTGGTGGCCGCCTTCCTCGTCTTCTTCATGCAGGCGGGGTTCATGGCCCTCGAGGCGGGGTTCGCCCGGTCGAGGGAGACGGTGAACATCCTCCTCGAGTGCGTGTTCGACACCTGCCTCTGCGGCATCCTCTACTGGGCCATCGGCTTCGCCTTCCAGTTCGGCGGCGGCAACGGGCTCATCGGGCACCAGTACTTCTTCCTGAGCGACGCGCCGGCGACCTACGACTACGCCGGGCTCTTCGACACGAAGGTGGCGTTCCTCGCCTTCTTCCTCTTCCAGTTCGCCTTCGCCGACACGGCGTCGACCATCACTTCGGGTGCCATGGTCGGCCGCACCAGCTTCAAGGGCGACATCCTCTACAGCACCGCCGTCAGCGGCTTCATGTACCCGATCTTCGCCCACTGGGTCTGGGGCCCGGGCGGCTGGCTCGGCAACACCATGGGCTGGTTCGACGGCATCGTGAAGGACGGCACCGTCTTCCGTGACTTCGCCGGCTCGACGGTCGTCCACACGGTGGGCGGCGCCATCGCCCTCGCCGGCGCCATCGCCCTCGGCCCACGGCTCGGGCGGAAGTTCTCACGTGACGGCGGTGGCCCCACGCCCCCGCACGACCTGACGATGGCGTCGATCGGCGCCGTGATCCTGTGGTTCGGCTGGTACGGGTTCAACCCCGGTTCGACCCTCTCGGGCATGGACTTCCAGGGCATCGGCCGGGTCGCCGCCAACACCACGCTGGCGGCCTGCGCCGGCGGTCTGATCGCCGTCCTCTTCGTCTACCCCCGGTCGAAGAAGTGGGACCTCGGCATGTCGCTCAACGGCTTCCTCGGAGGTCTCGTGGCGGTCACGGCGCCCTGCTACTGGGTGTCGCCGCTGGGGGCGATCCTCATCGGCGCCGTCGCCGGCGTCGTGGTGCCGCTCGGGGTGGACCTGCTCGAACGGGTCCGCATCGACGATCCGATCGGCGCCGTCCCCGTCCACATGATGTGCGGGATCTGGGGGACGCTGAGCCTGGGCCTGTTCGCCAGCGGCGACTTCGGGCTCCCCACCCCGGACGGCGCCGACAACAGCGCACCGATCACCGGCCTCTTCTACGGCGGAGGCGGCGCCCAGCTCTGGGCCCAGGTCCTGGGCAGCCTGACCTGCGTGGTCGTCGTCTTCTCGGTGGCGATCGTCCTCATGAAGGCGCTCCGGATGCTCCCCGGCTCCTGGAACCTCCGCCTGGAGCGGGACCTCGAGCTCGAGGGCCTCGACATCGCCGAGCACGGCACGCCCGCCTACCACATCGAGTTCGGGCAGGGCATGACCTACACCGCCCCGCCCAGCCTCGGTCAGACCCACCTCCCGGACCCCCGTCCGGCGGACGTCGACGTCCCGGTCTGACCCCACGGCCTCGACGGGGCGTGTCCGGGATCCGTCCCCCGGCCACGTCCCGTCGAGCTCACCCTCCACACCTCCACCCACGCAGTCCCACACCATGCAGCACGACCCGAACGAACGAACGAAAGCGACGCCGACATGCCGTACCTCATCACCGCCATCGTGAAGCCCTTCAAGCTGGGCGACGTCCAGGAGAGCCTGCGCCTCGCCGGCGTCGGCGGCATGACCGTCTCGGAGGTGCAGGGCTTCGGTCGCCAGGGCGGCAAGACCGAGACCTTCCGTGGCTCCGAGTACACGGTCGACTTCGTCCCCAAGGTCAGGATCGAGGTCGTCGCCGACGCCCGCGACGTCGACCGCCTGATCAAGGTGATCGGCGAGGCCGCCCGCACCGACAAGATCGGCGACGGGAAGGTCTGGGCCGTCGACCTCGACCGCCTGATGCGGATCCGGACCGGCGAGCTCGGCGACGACGCGATCTGACGCGGCTCGCTAGCGGCGCAACGGCTGGAGCTGGACGTAGTGGTCGGAACCCGACGTGCGGTCGTCGTACAGCGACCCGCCGATGGCGCCGCGCGACTGGGCCGCCCGCACGTAGCCGGCCACCTCGTCGGCGGTGACCTCGTTCGCGATGCCGCCGACGGGGTGCACCGGAGCGGTCGGGTTCCCCAGCAGCGCCCGCAGCCGGTCGATGTTCTCGTTGGTGTAGCGCTCGCCGTCACGCCATCCCGACGCGGTGGTCCGGTTCGTCCAGTAGCCCATCGGCATCCATGCGTCGTAGGACTTGGCGATCTTGTCCCACGGGAACTGCGGCCAGTAGCGGGTGTTGAGCACCTCGGTCACCACCGGGGGCAGGACGATGGCCGCCATCGGCACCTGCGGCAGGACCAGCCGGGTGAACCACGTGGTGAAGACCATCGCCTTGTTGCGTGCCTCGAGGTCGGGGTTGTCGGTGCTCTCGATGTCGAGTGCGATGCCGTCGACGCCGTACTTGAGCGGCTCGACGAGGCGGGCGACGTCACCCTTCACGTCGAGGTGCGCGGGGAGGTACCACGACACCACGCGCATCCCCCGGGCGTGGGCCCGGTCCACGATCGACGAGAACTTCTCGGCGTCGAGGAGCAGCTCGGGGCGGTTCGCCTTGGCCGACTGGATGTAGAGGACCTGGACGCCGGCGTCGGCCAGACGGTCCACGTCCGCGACCTCGAGCTTCGAGCCCGCCGAGAACGAGGGTGACCAGTCGTAGACGTCCCACCACGCCCCGAGCCCCGAGAACACCGCCGTGCGCTGCTCCGGGGTGCGAGGAAACGCCAGGGCGGGGCACTGCTCGCCCTTCGGGCACGAGGGGGCAGCGGAGCACGCTGCGGTGACGATCAGGGCGCACGCCACGGCAAGTGCGGCGACACGACGGTTCAGCGGTACCGGCGACATGGCCGAACACGGTAGTGGCGGTGCTCGATGGGCATCATGGACACGTGCCTGGACAGGTGCCCAGTGAGGTCCGTTCGCGCTAGGTTCCCGCCATGCCGGACCAGCGACCGCGTACCGCGTTCATCGGGGTGGGCCAGATGGGCAGCGCCATGGCGACCCACCTGCTCGACCCACCGGGGACCCTGACCGTCTGCGACCCCTCGGACGACGCCACCCGGCCGCTCGTCGAGCGAGGCGCCGCCCGGGCCTCGACACCGGCGGAGGCGGCCGAGGACGCCACAGTGATCTCGCTGATGGTCCTCGACGACGAGCAGGTCCGAGCGGTCGTCGACGGCCCCGACGGCGTCCTGCGCTCCGCCGCGCCGGGCTCGGTCGTCGCCATCCACTCCACGGTTCGGGCCGAGACGGCGAGCGACATGGCCGCCCTGGCGCAGCCCCACGGCGTGCACGTCGTCGACGCGCCCGTGTCCGGCGGCTTCATGGGTGCACACGCAGGCACCCTCGCCACGATGGTCGGTGGATCCGACGAGGCGGTGGCCATCGCGAAGCCCAGCTTCGCGGCGTGGGCGGACCTGATCATGCACCTCGGTCCGGTCGGCGCGGGGACCAAGGCCAAGCTGGCCCGCAACCTCATGCACTTCGTCTCGTTCACGGCGGCGTCGGAGGCCCAACGCCTGGCCGAGGCCGCGGGCATCGACCTTCGCAAGCTCGCGAAGGTGGTGCGGCACACCGACGCCATCACCGGCGGCGCCGGGTCGATCATGCTGCGCGACACGACGGCGCCGATGACGCCCGAGGACGACTGGTGGACGACGCTCCTCCACGTGCGGCGTCTCGGCGAGAAGGACCTCGACCTCGCGCTGGAGCTGGGGGCCGAGCTGGGGGTCGACCTGCCGCTCGGCAGGGTGGCACGCGAGCGGTTCGGTCCGGGCCTGGGGTTCGACGACGGAGGTGCGCGATGAGCGGGTCGGGCGACGAGGGCCGCCGGGCGAGGGGCCTCGCCAAGATGGGCGAGGTCTACGGCTGGGACGTGACGGACGGCGACGGTGACTTCTTCTCGATGACCGTCGAGCACCTCTTCGCCGAGGTGTGGGACCGGCCCGACCTCTCGCTGCGGGACCGCCGGCTCCTGTTGATCGGGCTGCTGGTCGGCGGCGTGCAGGACGACGTCGTCGAGCTGCAGATGGACGCCGCCCTCCGCGTGGGCGACCTGACGATCGACGATCTCCGCGAGATCGTGATCTTCCTCACCCACTACGCAGGCTGGCCCCGCGGCGCGAAGCTGAACACCATCGTGGAGAAGCTGGCGGCCCGGAAGTGACGCAGCGGTGAGGCTCGCAGGACGCACGGCGATCGTGACCGGGGCCGGTCAGGGCATCGGCGAGGGCTATGCGAAGCGGATCGCGGCCGAAGGCGCGTCGGTCGTCGTCGCCGACATCAACCGGGAGCGCGCCGAGCAGATCGCCGACGAGATCACGGCCACCGGAGGCATCGCCTCCGCGGTCGAGGTCGACGTGGCCGATCCGGCCAGCTGCGACGCCATGGCACGCACCGCCATGGAGACCTACGACCGCATCGACTACCTCGTCAACAACGCGGCCATCTACCACGGCATGCAGATCGAGTCGATCCTCCGCGTGGACCTCGACTACTACCACCGCATCATGGAGGTGAACCTCCACGGCGCCCTCTTCTGCACACGTGCCGTGTGGAAGCACATGCGTTCGGTGGGGGGCGGGGCGATCGTCAACCAGAGCTCGACCGCGGCGTGGAAGGCGGCGGGGTTCTACTCGGTGACGAAGGCCGGGCTGAACTCGCTGACCATCAACCTGGCGTCCGAGCTCGCCGGCAAGAACATCCGGGTCAACGCCATCGCGCCCGGCCCCACGGACACCCCCGCCACCCAGATGCTCATCGAGGCGTCGGGCCGCAGCGACACGATCCTGACCGAGGTCATGCTGAAGCGTCTCGGGACCCCCGACGACCTCGCGTCGATGGTGGTGTTCCTCCTCTCCGACGACGCGAGCTGGATCACCGGCCAGATCTTCGCCGTGGACGGCGGCCAGACCAAGCGGCTGTAGCCGGGTCGACCTCCAGCAATCCCCGTTCTGTTCTTGTGAGAGCGACACATGTGTCGCTCTCACAAGAACAGAAGCAGCTCAGCCGCCGGGGAGGTGCTGGACCAGCTCGAGCGTGGGGGCGAAGAGGTCGCCCAGCCGTTCGACCCGCTCGACGACCTCGTCGGCCGTGAAGCGCAGGTGCGCGCCGCCCGCGGCGGCGGCGACCTCGTCCCACGACACCGGTGTCGAGACCGTGGGCTCGGGGCGAGCCCGCAGCGAGTAGGGGCACACGGTGGTCTTGTGCCGGGAGTTCTGGCTCCAGTCGATGAACACCTTCCCGGTCCGGGCCGCCTTCGCCATCGTGGTGGTGACGCCCTTGGGGTGCCGCTGCTCCAGGACGGAACCCGCCGCCTTGGCGAAGTCCGACGCGTGCTCGTGGGTGTGCGTCGAGTTCAGCGGGATGTAGCACTGCATCCCCTTGGACCCGGAGGTCTTGGCGAACAGCTCCAGGGCGATCCCGGCGCAGAGGTCGCGCAGCTCGAGGGCGAGCTCTGCGCACTCGGTGATGCCCGTCTTGTCCCCCGGGTCCAGGTCGAACACGGCCATGAGCGGGTTCTCGAGGTCGTCGGCGCGGGCCATCGGCGTGTGCAGCTCGAGTGCTGCCAGGTTCGCCGCCCACACCACGGCCGCGGGCTCCTCCAGCCGGCAGTACCGGACCTCACCGCGGCGGTCCCCCGGCCCCACGGCCGTCGGCACCCAGTCCGGGCGATGCGACGGGCACCGCTTCTCGAAGAAGGACTCGCCGTCGACGCCGTTCGGATAGCGGCGGAAGGTGACGCACCGCCCGCCGGCGTGGTCGACCACCAGCGGGGCGACGGAGCTGTAGTAGTGGATGACCTCGGCCTTGGTCGTGCCCGTCGCCGGGTAGTGCACCTTGTCGAGGTTCGACTGCTTCAGCTCGCGACCGTCGACCTCCGTGACCACGGTCTGGGCCATCGGCGCGTCAGGCCGTCTTCCGCGCGGGGGCCGCCTTCTTCGCCGCAGCCTTCTTCGCCGGCGCCTTCTTGGCGGCCGTCTTCTTCGCCGGCGTGCGCTTGTTGCTGCTGAGGCTCTGCTGCAGCAGGGAGACGAAATCGACGACATTGGTCGCCGCGTCCTCGCGGTGCGGCGCCTCCTCGGCAACTTTCGTCGTCGCACCCTTGGCCTTGATGCGCTTCTGGATGATCGCCGCCAGTCGCTCGCGGAATTCGTCGTGGTAGCCCTCGGGATCCCAGTCGGCCGACATCGAGTCGATCAGCTGCGTGGCCATCTGCACTTCCTTGTCGGCGATGCGGTAACTCGACAGGCTGCCGGTCGGCAGCTTGTAATCGCCGGGCTCGACCAGCTCCTGCGGATAGCGCAACAGCATCAGCACCAGCGCGTCGTCCTCGGGCAGCACCGCGCACAGGTATTCGCGGGTACGGATCACCACGCGCGCGATGCCGACCTTGCCGGTCTTCTTCAGCGTCTCGCGCAGCAGCACGTAGCCCTTCTCGGCCTTCTTGCCGGGCACCAGCACGTAAGGCTTCTCGAAGTAGCGGATGTCGATCGCGTCGGCG
>JAEZFI010000338.1 GCA_023437745.1 Actinomycetes bacterium | reverse complement strand
CGCTTACGCCAATTACACAATCGTACGGTTTGCCTTTTCCCGCATTTTTGATTTCCTGCACGAGTTCCAGCAACTTCCTCTCTCCTTCCGGTTTCCCGGTTTGGTATTCGTTGACGAGGTTGTCGACCATGTGACAATAATTGCACACGCCATTCTCATCGAAGGTGATCGATGGAACAGATTCGTCGTATATACATCTGGTACAGATTCGTTTACCCTGCACGTATTGCCGGGAAGAATCTGGCTGATGTTGTTCGGTCGTTGAGGATGTCAACTCCATAATATTTTTATTTAATGGCAATCACCCGATCAAACGGGCCGGCGAGCCTGCAATTTTGCTGCCTGCCGGAAACGATTTATTTACAAAACTATTTGCTCCAACAATTGTTCCTGAACCCAGCTCCACACCTTTTGCGATGATGGTACAGGGACCGATGTAACAATTGTCGCCGATCTTCACCGGCGCATATTCGTATGGCATTTTACCGCCGGATACAGACCAGTTTACCGTGTCGTGAGTGTAAATCTGCACTGCGGCTGAAATGCTGCAATAGCTGCCTATTTCCAACCCACCCGATCCGTCGAGTACGGTGTAAGGTCCTACCCAGGTATTTTTACCCACCTTCACGTCACCAAAGAAACAGGCGCTGTCGTACACTGAAGTACCTTCGCCAAAACCCAGTGCCCTTGCACGTTTCCAGCGGTCGAACAGCACCTCGTTAAAAGGCAATGACCTTTTAAACTGTTCTTCCATGGCGCCGTCGAGCGTTGCTTTCAGCTCTTCCAGCAACCTGAACAGTTCAGCCAGTTGCGGATTCGTATGAGATGTCAGTATGTGTTGTCTGTCCACTATTCGATGCGTTCGCCGTTAAGGAATATTCGGCACCACCATTCAAAATTCATCAGGCTCCACAAAAGCAGGCGGTGATTTATTTTTTCGTTGATGTGTTCGTCGATCATTTCGCTCACGAACTTCTTGCTGATAAATTCGGTGCTTACGGTGCGCCGGTTCAGGAGCAGATCTTTCATATAAGCAGCATTTTCGCCACGATACCAGCTCTCGTCGGGTGCGGAAAATCCTTGTTTCTTCCTGTTAACGATGCGTTCGGGTAAAATGTTTGCCATTGCACGCCTTAGCACATTCTTTCCATCATCGAATTCGGTATACAGTGTTCTCTTGCCACGAAATTCATTCTCGTCTATGCGTTTCATCTCTTCCAGGTTCCCGAGCTTATAGCGCACAGGAACTTTCTGTGCAAAGTTGACCAGCTCGTTGTCGAGAAACGGAAAACGTTCTTCGAGCCCGTGTGCCATCGACAACTTATCTCCTACCAGGAGCAAACCCGGAAGAAATGTTTTGATTTCGAAGTACAAAGAATTGTTGATGTGGTTTTCGGGCGAATCGTAGCTTAATTTATTATTAAATAGAAAAACACGCTCAAAAATTTCGCGTGGTTCGTTTGGATTGATGGAAGCGCGGATATCGTCATTAAACAAATCCTTCTGTCTTCCATTAGGTATCATGCGCTGCCAGAAATCGTAGTACTGGTCGAAGAAATTTTTCTGGCTAAGTGATTTGAATATCCGGTAGTATCTCCAGGGATATCCACCGAACAGCTCATCGCCACCGGTGCCCTGCAAACAAACTTTTACAAATTTTGAAGCAAGCCGGGAAATGTAATAATTCGGGTACGACATGCCTACACGCAGGTCTTCGAGATGCCATACCAAACGAGGCAGCGACCAGCTCAGATCGCCGGCGTTCATAACCTGTTCGTAGTGTTCTGATTTGATGAAGTTGGCCGTGAGTTCCGCGTCGCGGCGTTCATCGAAGTTTGCCTCCACGCCTGTCACTTCGCTCATGTCGAATCCGCAGGTAAACGTGTACAACCTGTCGGTGTGTTTTGACGCAGTTACGGCAATAGAGCCGGAATCCATTCCCCCCGATAAATAACTACCTACCGGAACGTCGGCCACCATCTGGCGCGCAACAGCATTTGAAAACAACCTCTTCGTTTCCGCGCGCGCATCTTCAAAACTGATCTTGTTATCAGGTTGCGAGAAGTCGTAGTCCCACCATGACCGGTGCAGTACATCAGTGCTCGACGTGTCAATAGACACCGTATTCGCCTGGGGGAGCATATACACTCCCTCAAAAAGCGTGCGGTAGGAAAACTGGTTCTGGAATGTAAAATATTCGTTTAGCGAATCGAGACTAAGTTTCAGATCGAACGCAGGATGCGAAAAAAACGCCTTAATCTCAGATGCGAACAGCAGCGTTCCGTTTCTCAGGTAATAATAAAGTGGCTTCACGCCAAAACGGTCGCGGCTAAGCCACAACTGGCGTGTTTTCGTGTTCCAGGCGCCGATGGCAAACATACCATCGAGCCTTTCAAAATATGATGGTCCGTATTCTGCCAATCCTTCGGCGATCACTTCTGTATCACCTGTAGATACGAAGCTGTGCCCTTTTGATTGCAGTTCTATTTTAAGTTGATGGAAGTTGTAGATACAGCCGTTAAAAACAATCACCCATTCACCGTTCTTTGAAGGCATAGGTTGGCAAGCTTTCGGAGAGGTATCCAGAATCGCAAGCCTGCGGTGACCAAGCCCGAGGTTCTCGTCTACAAACACATCATCGCCATCAGGACCACGATGCGCGAGCGCGCGAGTCATTGTTTTGATCTGCTTTTCAGCTACAGCTCGTCCGTTCAGGTTGAATATGCCCGCAATGCCACACACTATTATAGAGATTTTAGTGCTTTGATGATATAGTCGTAGTCTTCCTTAACCATTTTGTTGTGCAACGGAATGGCCATCGAATATTGGTCGGCCGCAAATGCCCCGGGAAAATCGTTTGGTTTGAAACCGTAACGTTGTACATATGCGCCGAGCATGTGGACAGCATGTGTACCGGGTCGGGTACTGATTCCCTGCTTCTGCAATTCTT
>JAEZFI010000206.1 GCA_023437745.1 Actinomycetes bacterium | reverse complement strand
CTCGGCCTCGGCACGCCTGATCCGCGCGCCCAACGCTGCGAGCATGGCGGGGGAGCTGTCGAGACCGATCACCGTCCATCCGGACTCGGCGAGCGGCGGTAGACGGCGATCGAGGTGGGGGAGTCGTCGGGGACGAACGGTGAGCCGAGCCAGTCGGACCAGCGGGCCTCGGCCACCAGGCCCGCTGCGGTCGCCATCTCGTCGAGGCGTCCGGGATCCAGCGCGCACAGCCGCCACGGCCTCACGACCTCGGAACCCGGGTCGACGTGACGGCCCGCCACCACGCCGGCCTCGGCGTCGACCGTCGACTCGATCCGCACGCCGTCGTCCCGCACGACGACCGACTCGGCAGGGGCTGCTGCCAGGTCGAGCACCTGCGTCTCGCACACGAGCACCCCGCCGGGGCGCAACGCTCGGGCGGCGTGGCCGACGGTCCCGGCCTGCGCGGCGGCGTCGGGGAGGTTGAGGAGCAGGTTGAACGACGCGAGCACCACCTCCACGTCGTCCGTCCAGGGGTCTGCTGTCGTGACGTCGGCGAGGCGGGACGTGATCGAGCCCGCAGTGATCCGTCCCTCGGCCTCGGCACGCCTGATCCGCGCGCCCAACGCTGCGAGCATGGCGGGGGAGCTGTCGAGACCGATCACCGTCCATCCGGACTCGGCGAGCGGCAGGGCCAGCCGCCCGGTGCCGACGCCCAGCTCGACGACGGTCCTGCGTGGCCCGGAGCCCGGAGCGGTCAGTCGGTCGAGCGCGCGGACGACGTCGGCCGGATCGCCCAGGTCCGGGTACCAGTCGTCGTAGACGTCCGCGAAGGCGTCGCCGTACGCCGCAGGGTCGAGGGGCGCGTGCGGGGCGCGGTCGGGGGCCATGGACGCTCATCATGGCGCCCGGCCCGGTAGAACTTGTGCCGTGTCGTCGCCGGTCGCTCGCCCTCTCGCGCTCCCGCTCGCGCTGGGACTCCGGCCCCGCCGTCCGACGGCGATCCTGGACGCCGCCTTCGACCTCGTCAGGTTCCGGTTCCTGACGATCGCCGCCCTCGCGCTCGTCGTGCAGCTGCCACTGGTCGTCCTGCCGTCGGTGCTGTCGACGGCCGACGTGCTGGCGCAGCGCGACGCCCTCGTGGACGGGACCCTGAACGGCGGGATCTTCGCCGGGAACTTCGCGATCGGGTCGACGTCGGCGTGGTCGTGGGTGGCCATCGTGGGCCAGTCCGTCGCGGTGGCGCTCATGGGCGTGGGGGTCACCCACCTCCTGTCGAGCTGGGCGCTCGGGCACGACCCGTCGATCGGCGAGGTGCTCGGCACGGTCGCCCGCCGGTGCGCGGTGGTGCTGGCGGCGTGGATCATCGCACTGCCCTTGAAGGTGCTGGGCGGGCTCCCGTGCGGCGTCGGCGTCCCCGTCGTGACCACGTTGATCTTCGTGGTGAGCCCTGTGATCGGCGCCGAGAAGGTGGGCCCGTGGGCGGCGATCAAGCGGTCGTTCCAGCTCACGAAGCGCCGATTCGGCCCGGTCCTCGGTCTCGTGGTCATGACCATGGTGGTCACCGGTGTCATCCAGGGGGTCGTCAACCTCATCGTGGGGTGGGTCGCCGTGGTCAGCGCCGGTGCGGGCGAGGATCCCGCCCCCGTCGCGCTGTGGGCGTCCTCCGCGGCGACGATGCTCCTCGGGCTGGCCACCGCGACGCTGCACGCCGCCTGGGCCGCCCTGTCCTACGTGGATCTGCGGGTTCGGGTCGAGGGCATGGACCTCATCGTCGACGCCCCGGCGCGCCTCGCCGCACCGGCGTCGGTGGAGCGGCTCGGATGACCGGAGCCCTTCCCACCGCCATGGGGCTCCTGGCTCGGTCCGGTCCGGTCGCCGATCGCGACACGATCCGCCGGACGGCCGAGGACGTGTTCTCCGGCGGTGCCTACGAACGCCACCTCTCGTGGTGGGAGCGGTTCACCCGCTGGCTGGCCGAACGCCTCGGCAACCAGCAGCCCTCGCTCCCCGGTGGGGGTGGGGCCGCGGCGGCGGGCGGGCTCTCCGCCGTGCTCCTCTACCTGCTGCTCGTGGTGGTCGCAGCGGTCGTCCTCTTCCTCGTCGTCCTCGTGGTCCGCCGCTGGACGCCGCGGGTCCGGCTGGACGACGACGAGCCCGAGGTGGACGTCACCGAGGAGCGCACGGTGCGCGAGTGGCGCGCCGACGCCGATCGGGCCGAGGCCGACGGTCGATGGAAGGACGCCATCCGAGCGCGGTTCCGCGAGCTCGTCGGCGAGCTCGTCGACCGGGGCGTCCTCGACCGGGTGCCCGGGCGCACCACCGGTGAGTTCCGCATCGAGATCGCCGAGCGCTGCCCGTCGGCCTTCGACGCGTTCGACCGGGCCGCGTTGCGCTTCGAGCTGCCCTGGTACGGCGACGAGCCGTGCGGTCCGGAGGACCTGGCAGCGCTCAGGGCCGCGGCCGCCGAGACGCTCGACGCCGCCGCATCGGTGGGTGCCTCGTGAACCGGTCGAGGATCGTGCTGATGGTGCTGGTGCTCGGCGTGCTCGTGGTGCTCGCCGGGCTCATGGTCGACTCCGGCTCGGGCCCCTACCGCCTCGACGACACGTCCCCGCGAGGGTACGCGGGCCTCGTCGAGGTCCTGCACCGGCTGGGCGTGGACACGACCGAGGTCGACCTCCGCGACCTCGAGCCGGTCGCCGGGGACACCGTGTTCGTCCCCAAGGCGCAGCTGCTCAGCAGCGGTGACGAGGACCACCTCCGCGACCTCGCCGTCGGCGGCGCCCGGATCGTGCTCGGCGGCCTGCCGGGGGTGGCGACGCCAGCGCTCCAGAGCCAGCGTCCCGTCGTGTACTACCAGTCGCCGGGTGAGTGCACGATGCCGGACCTCGTCGCGATCGAGGGGCTCGACCGGATCGACACGGCCGATCAGGCCCCGCTCGAACCGCCCGAGTCGGCGTACCGGTGCTTCGGCGACGGGTCGAACGCGTTCGTGGCCGAGGAGCCGGTCCGCGACGGGACCGTCGTCACGCTGGCCAGCCCCGAGCTGTTCGTCAACGACGCCATGCGGGAGCTGGACGAGGAGGCCGACGAGGCGAAGGGCCCGATGGCCGACAACATCGTGCTGGCGGTCGGCGTGCTCGCCCCGGAGGGGACCGAGCGCCTCGTCGTGGTCACCTCAGGGTTCCGGGGGGCGCCCGAGGCGACCGACGATCCGGGCGGACTGCTCGCCCACATGCCCACGGGGGTGAAGCTCGGCCTCTGGCAGGGGGCGGCCGCGCTCGCGATCTTCGCCCTCGTCCGCGCCCGGAGGTTCGGTCGGGTCGTCGACGAGCCCCTGCCCGTGACGATCGCCGGCTCCGAGCTGGTCGAGGCGAGGGCCGGTCTCATGGAGCGCCGTCGCGACCCCGCCCACGCCGCCGCGGCGATCCGGGCCGACCAGCTCCGCCACTTCGGCGAGGAGCTCGGCCTGGGCCGCCGGGCGTCGCTCGCGGTCATCGCTCCCGTCCTCGCCGTCCGCACCGGGCGGGAGCCCGCGGACGTCGCCGCGCTGCTCGGCGGGCAACCGGTCGACAGCGACGCCGGCCTGATCCAACTCGTCCACCAACTCGACCGCCTCCGGAAGGAGCTGCACCATGACCTACCCGACCCCACCGCCTGACCCCCAGGTGCCGCCGCCCGCCTACGGCGCGACGGCCGCCCGGGACGCCATGGGGGCGATCCGGGAGGAGATCGCCAAGGTCGTCGTGGGGCAGGACGGCGTCGTGTCCGGGCTGATCGCCGCGCTGCTGACGCGGGGTCACGTCCTGCTCGAGGGCGTGCCCGGCGTGGCCAAGACCCTCGTGGTGAAGGCGCTGTCGGCGGCGATGTCCCTCGACTTCGCCCGCGTGCAGTTCACGCCCGACCTGATGCCCTCGGACGTCACGGGCCAGTCGGTGTTCAACCAGCGCGACGGCTCGTTCTCCTTCCGGGCCGGGCCGGTGTTCTGCAACCTGCTCCTCGCGGACGAGATCAACCGGACGCCGCCCAAGACCCAGGCGGCGCTGCTCGAGGCGATGGAGGAGCACCAGGTCTCGGTCGAGGGGGCCACGCGGCCGCTGCCCGATCCGTTCATGGTGATCGCCACGCAGAACCCGGTCGAGTACGAGGGCACGTACCCGCTGCCGGAGGCGCAGCTGGACCGCTTCCTCTTCAAGCTGCTCGTGGGCTACCCCACGTTCGAGCAGGAGGCGGAGATCCTCCACCGCCACCACCTCGGGCTGGACCCGCACGACGTCCAGGCCTCGGGGGTGCGGGCTGTCGCGTCGGCCGCCGATCTCGCCCAGGCCCGCCGGGAGGTCGAGGCGATCGTCGTCGAGCCGCCGGTGATCCAGTACGTCACCCAGCTCTGCCGGGCGACGCGCGAGAGCCCGTCCGTGGACCTCGGGGTGTCACCTCGGGGCGCCGCGGCGACCCTCCGGGCGGCCAAGTCCTGGGCATGGCTGTCGGGTCGCGACTTCGTGACGCCGGACGAGGTGAAAGCGGTGGCGAAGCCGGCGATGCGGCACCGCCTGATGATCCGTCCCGAGCTGGAGCTCGAGGGGACGACCGCCGACGGGGTGCTCGACGCCGTCCTCGCCACGGTCCCGGCCCCCCGCTAGCCACCCGCCATGGCCATCCTCCCGAGGACTGCGATCGTCGCGCTCCTGCTCGCCGCCGCGCTGGTGGCGTTCCCCGGCGACCTCGCCGGCGAGTTCTGGTGGGCGCTGCTCGCCGTGAACGCGCTGCTCCTCGTCGTGGTGGCCGTCGACGCGCTCGCAGCGCCCGGGGTCGACTCGTTCGAGGTCACCCGGGGGATGCCGGCTGTGGTGGTCGCCGGCCAGCGGGCCAGCCTGAGCTGGGCCGTCCGGAACCGCGGCAGCCGCCGGGCGTGGGTCTCGCTCGCCGACGACCTGCCGCCCTCCCTGCACGCGGTGACCCGTCGGGCCCGGGTGCGGCTCAAGGGCGGGGCCACGGGGACGGTGACCACCTCCATGGAGCCCTCGCGGCGTGGTCGCTTCCCGATCGACACCCTCACCGTGCGGGTCGCCGGCCCCCTCGGGCTCGGCGCGCGGCAGCGCCGGGTGGAGGTCGCCGACGTGCTGCGCGTGCACCCTCCGTTCCGCAGCCGGAAGGACGCCGAGCTGCGGATCCGCAAGGCCCGCCAGCTGGAGATCGGCCTCCGGTCGTCGCGGGGCATCGGTGGGGGCAGCGAGTTCGAGCAGCTCCGCGAGTACACCGCCGACGACGAGTTCCGGTCGATCGATTGGCGTGCGACGGCGCGGTCCGGCACGGCGATCGTGCGCACCTACCGGCCCGAGCGGAACCAGACGGTGCTGGTGCTGTTGGACTCGGGTCGCCTCACCGCGGCTCGGGTCGGCGACGTGCCCCGGATCGAGCACGAGATGGATGCCGTGATGATGCTGGGCGCCGTGGCCACCCGGCTGGGCGACAAGGTGGGGCTGCTCGTCTTCGACGCGGTCGTGCGGTCGATCGTGCCCGCCGCCCGGCACCACGACCAGGTCTCCCGCATGACCGAGGCGATGTTCGACGTGCAGCCGGCGCTCGCCGAGAGCGACTACCGCGGGGCGTTCACCGCGATGCTCGCCCGGTTCCGCCGGCGGTCCCTCGTCGTGATCCTGACCGAGCTGTCCGAACAGGCCGTCGAGGAGCGGCTCGTGCCCGCGCTGCCGCTGCTCCTGAAGCGGCACGTCGTGGTCGTCGGCGCGGTCCGCGATCCCGACCTCGTCGAGTGGAGCGCCCGCGCGCCCGTCCAGGCGCCGGACGCCTACCTCCGCGCTGCCGCCCTCACGGCGCAGGTGGAGCGGGAGCGGGCGGCGGCGAGGCTGAAGGGCCTCGGCGTCACCGTCATCGACGCGCCCCCCGGTCACCTCGCCTCCCGCCTCGCCGACACCTACCTGACCGTGAAGTCGACCGGCCGCCTGTAGTCACCCCCGAGAACGAGGGGGTGGTGCGGCGTCGGTCAGGTGGGCTGCTCGCCGAAGCGGCCGGTCAGCCCCCGTGACGCGGCGGAGCGTCCGAACCCGACCACGTAGGCGAGGAACGCGACCTCGAGCAGCACACCGATCGCCACCCGGGCCGCGGTCGGCAGCGACGACGGCGTGACCCATGCCTCGATGAAGCCGGCGATCACGAACGTGACGACGAGGCCGATGGCGATGGAGATGGAGCGGAGCCCCTCCTCGCTGAGCGCGTCGCCCCGGCGCCGGTCGCCCGGCGAGATGATCGCCCAGCCGATGCGCAACCCGGTCGCACCGGCGACGATCAGCGACGTGATCTCCAACAGCCCGTGGGGCGTGATGAGCCCCCAGAACTGGGCGCCCTGGCCGTAGTGGTGCATCACCGCCCCCACCGCGCCGACGTGGATGCCGTTGTAGATCAGCAGGGCGAGGGTCGGCACGCCCAGCAGCACGCCGCTGGCGAACGACATGAGGCTGACCCGCACGTTGTTGGTGGTCACGTTCGACTGGAAGTTCGCCGCGGCGTCCGAGCGGTAGTACTCGGCGAAGTCGCGCTCGGCGATGAGCGCGGCAGCGTCCGCCGGGATCGCGCTCTCGCGGGCTGCGTCGTCGTGGGTCAGCCAGATGCCCAGCCCGAACGCCGGGAGCAGGAACGCGAGGGCCGCCACGACGATCGTGCGGCGCAGGGCCCAGACCGCGGCCGGGAAGGTCTGGGAGACGAACGTGCCCAGGGCGACGAGCGGATGGGCGCGCGGCCGGTAGATGACGCCCCGGGCGCGTGACAGCACCCTCGTGAGCTCACCGATGAGATCCGGCTCCCGGTAGTGGGTCCTGACGAGGGACAGGTGCCCGGAGACCCGCTGGTAGAGGAGGATCAGCTCGTCCAGCTCGTGCGCCGACAGCTTCCGGACGCCCTGCTGCGCCGCTCGGGCGAGATCGTCCAGCCGCTGCCAGGATGCCTGGTGCTGGGCGATGTAGCCGTCGATGTCCATGGGCGGGACGAGCGTACCGGTGCGGCCCTGCGCCGGAGCCGCTCCCGCCGCTCCGGGCCGGGCCGGATACCGTGAAGGGGTGCCGGCGCTGAACGACGAGGGGGTCATCACTCCCGAGGCGGTGGTCCTCGAGCTGCACGCCGCCGGGCCGGGGTCGAGGATCGTGGCCCGCCTGATCGACCTCGCCATCCAGCTCCTGGTCCTCGGCGTCGTCGGCCTGGCGCTGATGTCGACGATCCGGTCCGAGCCGTCCCTGCGAACCGCCATCGCGCTCGTCACACTGGTCCTGCTCCTCGTCCTGGTCGTGGCGCCGATCGTGACCGAGACCCTGTGGCGGGGCCGGACGGTCGGCAAGCTGGCCATGGGCATCCGCATCGTGACGATGGACGGCTCGCCGATCTCGTTCCGGCACGCAGTGGTGCGCGGCGTGTTCCAGATCATCGAGGTCTACCTGCCGATCGGCCTGATCCCGCTGACCTTCACCCGTCGGTCCCGGCGCCTCGGCGACCTGGTGGCCGGCACCTTCGCGCTGTCCGAGCGGTCGCTGCTCAGTCGTGTGACGCCGACGGTGTTCCTGCCGCTCCCGGGCCTCGAGCGCTACGTCGCCGACCTCGACGTCAACCGGATGACCGACGACCAGTACGTGTTCGTCCGGTCGACGCTGCTCCGCCTCGCCGAGGTCGACCCGGCCAACCGGCCCCACCTGTGCGGGGTCGTCGCCGCGCACGTGGAGCAGGTGATCGGTGCACCCCGACCGGCCTGGCTCGCACCGGAGCAGTACCTGATGTGCGTGGCGGGTGCGTTCCAGCTGCGGAGCGGGACCCTCGAGCGGGACCGCGTGCTCGCCACGGCCGAGTGGAACGAGCGTTACCTGCAGCAGCTCCACCAGCCCGTGGGCGCGGGCAACGGTGGTTGGCCCACACCGAACCAGATGCCGGGATTCCGGTGGTGATCGGCGACGACGCGAGCCCGGTGTACCTCGACCACGCGGCGACCACGCCGGTGCGCCCCGAGGTGGTGGACGTGATGGTCGAGGTCATGCGCGGCGTGACCGGCAACCCCTCGGGCGCCCACGGCCCGGCGCGCCGGGCGCGCGACGTCGTGGAGGAGTCGCGTGAGCGCATCGCCGAGGTGCTCGGCGCGACCCCCGGCGAGATCGTGCTCTGCTCGGGTGGCACCGAGGCGGACGACCTGGCGGTGACGGGGGCGGTGCGGCGTCGGGGCGGCACCGCCGTGTGCACGTCGGTCGAGCACCCCGCCGTCCTGGAGGCGGTGGAGGCGCTCGGCGGCGTGGTCGCGCCCGTCGACGGCGCGGGTCTCGTGGATCTCGACCGTCTCGCCGACGCGGTCGATGCCTCGACCTCGCTCGTGTCGGTCATGGCGGTGAACAACGAGGTCGGGGTCGTGCAGCCCGTCGCCGAGGTGGCCGCGCTGGTGCGCGAGCTCGCACCGGGCGCCGTCGTCCACACGGACGCCGTGCAGGCCGCCCCGTGGCTGGATCTGCGCGAGCTCGTGCAGCTCGTCGACCTCGTGTCGGTCTCGGCGCACAAGCTGGGCGGGCCCCAGGGGGTCGGCTGCCTCGTGGTGCGCGATGGCGTGCTCCTCGAACCACGCCAGCGGGGCGGCGGCCAGGAGCGGGATCGCCGGAGCGGCACGCACCACGTCGCCGGGATCGCGGGGATGGCCGTCGCCATGAACTCCGCCGCGGTGGCGCGGGCGACGGACGGGGCGCGGGTGACGGCGCTGCGGGACCGGCTCCTGGACGGGTTGCTGGCGGCGGTGCCGGACCTGGTCGTGCCGGGCGAGGCGGCGCGCCGCCGCGGCACGCTGGCGCCGCACGTCGCGACGGTCGCCGTGCCGGGATCGGCCTCCGAGGAGCTGCTCTACCTGCTCGACCGTGCCGGCATCGCGGCGTCCGCGGGCTCGGCGTGCTCGTCGGGGGCGCAGCAGGTGCCGCACACGCTGGCCGCCATGGGGCTCGACCCAGCGGTCGCCGGGGGAGCGGTGCGGTTCTCTCTCGGCCACACCTCGTGCGATGCCGACGTCGACCGCGTGCTGGACGCGATGCCGGCGATCGCGGCCCACCTCCGCGGCGCGCCGGTGGCGGTCCGATGAGCGGGCTGGGCCGCCGTGTGCTCGTCGCCATGTCGGGCGGCGTCGACTCCTCGGTCGCCGCCGCGCTGCTCGCCCGTGCGGGCCACGAGGTCGAGGGCGTCACCCTCAAGCTCTGGGGCGGCGAGTCCGACACCGGCTGCTGCGCCGTGTCCGACACCGACGACGCCCGCCGCGTCGCCCGCCGCCTCGGCATCCCGCACCACGTCTTCAACTACGGCGCCGAGTTCGAGGCGCGGGTCGTGGAGCCCTACGCCGCCGCCCACGCTGCCGGTCGCACCCCGAATCCGTGCGTCGAGTGCAACCGCCACCTCAAGTTCGACGCGCTGCTGCGGCGGGCGCGCCTGCTCGGCTTCGACGCCGTGGCCACCGGTCACCACGCCCGCATCGTCACCGACGACGAGGGTCGGCCCTGGCTCGGGCGAGGTGCCGACGCGGCGAAGGACCAGTCCTACGTCCTCCACATGATCGGTGCCGGCGACCTCGGCGACCTCCTCTTCCCGGTGGGCGAGATGACCAAGGCCGACGTGCGTCGCGTCGCGGCCGAGCTCGACCTCCCGACCGCGGCCAAGGCCGACAGCCAGGACGTGTGCTTCGTGACCCGGGCCGACGGGCGCCAGGCGTTCCTCGCCGATCGGATCGCGCTGCACCCCGCCGCCGTCGTGGACCGAGACGGACGCGAGCTGGGCTCGACCGACGCCGTCGAGCTGGTCACGATCGGCCAGCGGCGGGGCCTGACGCTGGCGGGTGGCGCCGGTCGCCGCTACGTGACCGAGGTGGACGTGCCGGGTCGGCGGGTCGTGGTGGGTGACCGCGCCGACCTGCTCGTCGACGCCACGCCGCTCGTCGGGATGTCCTGGGCGGCGCGTCCGCTGGAGCCCGGCTGGCCGGTGCAGGTGCAGACGTCGGCCCACGGCACGCCTCGCCCGGCCGTCTGGTCGGCGGGCGGCGAGGTCAGGTGGGCCGAGCCGGCTCCCCGGGTGGCGCCCGGCCAGGCCGTCGTGCTCTACGTCGACGTCGGCGGCCACGAGGTGGTCGCGGGCGGCGGCACCGCGGCCTAGCCGTTCTGTGCCGTGAGA
>JAEZFI010000173.1 GCA_023437745.1 Actinomycetes bacterium | reverse complement strand
GTGCGACAGCACTGTCGCACCGGGCGGGACAGAACCGCACGCCGACAGCGACGCCGTCAGCGGCGGTCGTCGAGTGAGGTGACGGTCGCGTCCCGGGGCTCGGCCGGCGGCGCGGAGCGGTGCGTCGCCATCATCCACACCAGAACCAGGCCGAGGATCTCCGGCAGATGGCTCAGCTCGCCCAGCGCGGGCGTGTCGCCGCGCACGACGTCGGCGATCGCTCCCCCGGCCATCGCCACGCCGAGGGCCACGGTGAGCGGCACCATGGCCCGCGCCTTCGCCGGCCGCAGCGCCACGGCCGCGAGCCCGAAGGCGTACGCCGCGGTGAACGCCCCGACGTGGCGCGCCAGGTGGGCGTCGCCGTCAGTCCGGAACCCGAAGAGCAACGGCGCGGCGATCGCCATCTCGATCGCCGCCATCACCCCGAGCAGCGCCCGGAGGATCCACCGCACCCGCCCGCGGTCGACCGCCCCGGCCATCGCGACCACGCGGTCGCTCAGGTCGATCTCGCCCCTGCCGGGCTCGGCGGACGTCGGTGTCATGACCACCCCATGACCACAGTGTCGACTGCCACTGCGCTCTGGTTCCACCGGCCCGCCACCCGCCGACCAGAATGGCGCCCGTGGAGGATCCGCTCGCACCGCTCGTGGAGGCTGCGTCGCACGGCGACGACGTGGCCGTCGGCGAGATCGTGCGGGCCACGCAGGCGGACGTGCTCCGCATCTGCCGCCACCTCGGCGACCCCGAGGACGTCGAGGACCTCGCCCAGGAGACCTACCTCCGGATGCTCAGGGCACTCCCCTCGTTCCGGGGCGAGGCGCCCGTGCGGGTGTGGCTCCTGTCGATCGCCCGCCGGGTGTGCGCGGACCACGTCCGCCGCCGCACCCGCCGTCGTCGCCTCGCGCAGCGCGGGATCTCCCTCCGCCGCGACCACGTCCCCGCCATCGACACCGGTGTCGACGAGCTGCTCGCCGAGCTCGACGAGGACCAGCGCGTCGCCTTCGTCCTCACCCAGGTGCTCGAGCTGTCCTACGAGGAGGCCGCCGCAGTCTGCGGCTGCCCCGTCGGCACGATCCGCTCCCGGGTGTCGCGGGCCCGGATCGGCCTCACCCGGCGGCTCGACGAGGCCGAGGCCGTCTGAGCGTCCTCAGACCACCAGCACCTCAGACCACCAGCACGTCGGGGCGTCCGAAGCCCTCGGCTTCCGCGAGCATCAGGTAGGCGTCGAGCGTCCCCTGCGCGTCGAAGAGGCTCTCGACGTTCCCGTCGGCGTCGAGGTTGAGGTTCGCGCCGTACATCTGGAACCACACGCGCGTGTCGTCCTCGAGCGCCTCGAGCGTGTGGACGCTGTTCGCCGGCTCGTAGAGGAACGACCCGGCCCGGTTCACCTCCGGGTACTCCTGGTACTTCCACGCCCCGCTGCGGGTGTAGGCGAACACCTCGCCGGTGTGCCGGTGGCGCTGCACGACGTAACCGGCCTGGAAGATGTTCTCGACGATCCAGAGGTTCTCGCTGGGCCGCACCATGATCACCTTCAGCTTGTTGCCGTCGCCGATCTCGACGAAGGGCAGGTCGTCCGAGCCGAGATGGAGGGCACGAGGGATGGTCGGGTCCGGCTGCGTCGCGGTCACGCCGTCATGTTGCCCCAACCCAGACGTACGCTGCCGGACATGGCACGCATCGAGGTCCCCGACGTCGGCTTGGGTGAGCACGTGGACTGGTCGCTCCACCGGGTCGAGATGGCGAAGGGCATGGGCGCGCTGTCGTCGGCGGTGTACGAGAACACCCAGCTCGCCCTGCGCGAGAGGGAGGCCGCCCGCTGGACGATCGCCCTGATCAACGACTGCGTCGTGTGCCAGCGCACCCGTGCCAAGGACGCAGCGACCCACGGCGTCCACGAGGGCTTCTATGCCGAGGTCGCGAACTGGCGCGAGAGCACCGAGCTGGACGAGCGGGAGCGACTCGCCGCCGAGTTCGCCCAGCGCTTCGCCCTCGATCACCAGGGCATGGACGACGAGTTCTGGGCGCGGCTGCGTGCCGCCTACGCCGATCCCGAGATCGCCGACCTCACCATCTGCTGCGGGATGTTCCTGGGCATGGGCCGCACCCTCGCGGTGATCGGCGTGCGAGCGCCCGACGAGGGCCTCGTCGTCTGAGCAGCAGCCGGATGACGGCGGGCCTCAGCCGGCCCGCCCCACCTTCGCCGTGGGGGTGAACCGCACGGGCATGGTCTCGTAGCCCGACACGAAGTTCGCCGGGCGGTTCCGGGGCTCGGCGGGTTCCACCATCTCGAGGTCCGGCAGCCGGCGCAGCAGGTGATCGATCATGCAGACCAGCTCGAGTCGGGCGAGGCTGTTCCCCAGGCAGAAGTGGGTCCCGAAGCCGAACGCCAGGTGGTCGTTCGGCGTGCGGCGGATGTCGAAGCGGAACGGATCCTCGAAGACCTCGGCGTCGCGGTTGGCCGACGGGTAGAGCAGCAGGATCTTGTCGCCCTGTCGCAGCGACTTGCCGGCCAGCTCGGTGTCGGCGGCGACCGTGCGGTTCATGTTCCGGATGGGCGAGACCCAGCGCAGCATCTCCTCGACTGCGCCGTCGAGCAGCGAGCGGTCGGCGTGCAGGGCGTCGCGCTGATCCGGGTGCTGGAGCAGCTGGTACATCCCGCCGCTGATCACGTGGCGGGTCGTCTCGTCGCCACCGATGAGGATGAGGAGCGACTCGTGGATGATCGCCTCGTCGTCCAGGCGGTCGCCGTCGACCTCCGAGTGCACGAGGACCGACATGAGGTCGTCGGTCGGCTGCTCGCGCCGTGCTGCGATCGCCGCCTCCGCGAACTCCCGGAACGCCATGTAGGCCACGGTGGCAGCGTCGATCGCATCGCCGTCGCTGCCCACGAGCCCTCGCAGCATCGCGTCGGACCACTCGAGCAGCTCGGCGCGGCGATCGGCCGGGACGCCCAGCGCGTCGCCGATCATGATCATCGGCAGCCACGCGGCGACGTCGGCGACGAAGTCGCACTCGCCGCGCTCGCACACCGCGTCGATGATCTCGTCGCACGCACCCCGGATCACCGGCTCGCTCTCCCGCACACGCCGCGGGGTGAACCCACGGTTCACGAGCTTGCGGTGCCGGAGGTGCTCGGGATCGTCGAGGTCCACCATCATCGGCATCGCGAAGGCGTCGGGCCGGCAGCCCTCGCCGTTGACGAACTCCTGGGGCCGCCGGGAGATCTCCTTCACCAGCGCGTAGCTCGACGCGCCCCACACCCGGCCGTCGTGGTGGAGCGGGTCGTGCGTCCGCATCCAGGTGAACGCCTCGTGGAAGTCGCCGGCCCAGAAGTCACCGGCGAGCATGTCGATGGCGGGGCGGTCCGTCGGGGGGATCTCGGTAGCGGTCATCGCCGCGCATCGTAGAGCCCGCCCTTCACCCCGGTCGGCGTCAGGCCGATGAGAACGGGTGACCTCCGTGCTCGAGCCCGCAGCGTTGACCGTCCGGCGACCCGGGTGGGACGGTCTCGACGGCACCGACCCGAAGTGGAATCCCCACCACGTCGAGCTGGTGGCGGGCATGAACGCAGTGTCGCTCCTGATGCCGGTGGTCGAGCCGTTGATCGCCGGCGCCGTGCGCTCCCGGTCGGTCGAGCTGCCCGAGCCGCTGCGCACCACCGCCGAGCTGTTCGCCCAGCAGGAGCTCGCCCACCAGACGCACCACCGGGCGATGAACGCGGTGATCCGCGACCGCTACCGCGGCGTGTCCCTGCTGGAGCGGGCCGTCCGCCGCTGCTACCGCTGGATCGGGCGGCGCTCGTCCACCTCGACCCTCGCGTTCGCGGCCAGCTCCGAGACCCTCGCCCACGCCCTCGCCCGGTGGACCGCCGACCATCCCGCGGTCCTGTCAGGTGCTGCCGATCCGGTGTGGGCGGACCTCTACCTGTGGCACCTGGCCGAGGAGGTCGAGCACAAGTCGGTCGCCTTCGACGTGTGGCAGACCCTCGACGGGCGCCGCGGGCGGTTCCTGCGCTGGGGGTTCACCTCGGCGGTGCTGGTCGCCGTGTTCGCCACATGGGGTGCGCTGGTGCAGCTGTGGGGCGAGCGGCGGCTCCGGAACCCCTTGACGTGGGTGCGCCTCATCGCCCTGGCCGTGAGCGTCGCCTTCGAGCTGCTCCCGGCGCTCGTGGTGGCGGTCACGAAGGGTCACCACCCCAGCCAGCTCGCGGATCCGGACTGGTTCGCCGCAGTGCTGCGGGTGCGGGACGGACGGGTCGTCGAGGCTGCCGCTTCAGGCAGCGACGGGGCGTCGGGACTCGGCGGGGCGGGATTCGGGCAGCGAGATGTGGTCCACCCCGGACCTGACGGCCAGCGCGAGCCACACGGCGCCGACGGCGAGGCAGGCGATCCCGCCGAGGGCTCCCCAGGTGGCGGAGCCGGCCAGCGTCGCGACGGCGACGAGGCACGAGATGGTGATCAGGCGCACGGGGGTGGCGAGCTCGGCGAACGCACGGTGGAAGGCGGCCAGCCGCTCGAACGAGGTGCAGCGCGCCGAGGCGAACACCGCCGACCCGCGCACCAGGCCGAACACGAGACCCATGGCCAGCGCCGAGCCGGGTGACCCGGTCAGGGCCCCCAGCACGATCACGAGGTAGACCCCGGCCGTCATGATGTAGGTCGCGAGGCCGAAGCCGATCTGGGCGCCGAAGCCCATGCCGTAGACCCACGGCCGGAAGCGGTCGAGCCACTGCTCGTCGACCTGGCGGCGATGGTGCGGCAGCGCCGGGCGGACGACGTCGGCG
>JAEZFI010000140.1 GCA_023437745.1 Actinomycetes bacterium | reverse complement strand
GCCGCCGGGGCAGCGGCGACCGGGGCGGGCTGCGGCGCCGCCGCGACGCTGCCGGTGCCGTTCGTTGCGGGCGTGGCGACGCGGTTCGGACCGGCACCGAGCATCGGGGGATCGATCTCGACGCGGAAGTACGGCTTGAAGTCGAACTTCACCTCTTCCAGGGCGAACATCCGGGCGGTCTCGACGCCCTGCTCGTTGCGGAGGACCTCGACGAACCGGACCGCTTCCTCGATCGTCTCGAACTGGTTGTAGCCCGGATTGCCATCCGGGGTCTGGAAGATCACCATGTGCGACACGTCGCGTCCTTCCTACGGGAACCCGCTGAGTCTACGCGGCGAATCTCACGATGCCAGACGCAATCACCACGGAGAGCGACAGACCCGAACGGCGTGCTGCGGTGGTCCTCGCGGGCCATCAGGGCGACGCCGTGACCGCCCGCGCGGCCCTCTCCGACCCCGACGGCACGGTGCGCGCTGCAGCGCTGTCGGCCCTGCTCCGATGTGCCGCGATCACCCGGGACGACCTCGCCGCGGGGGTCGAGGACCCGGATCCGGTGGTGCGTCGACGAGCGGTCGAACTGGTGCCGAGGTCCGTCGCCGCGGACGTGGCGGCACCCGACCTCGTGGCGCTGCTGCCGGATCCGGACGACCGCGTCACGGAGATGGCGTGCTTCGCCGCAGGCGAGATCGAGTCCCCGACCCCCGATGTCGTCGCCGCCGTCGTGTCGCTGGCCACCGGGCACGCCGACGCCCTGTGCCGCGAGGCAGCCGTCGCAGCGATCGGCTCGTGGGGTGCGGAGGAGGGCCGGGCGGCGGTCCTGGCTGCGTGCCACGACAAGGCGCCGGTCCGCCGGCGTGCCGTGCTCGCCCTCGCGCAGTTCGACGGTCCGGACGTGGACGCTGCGCTGACCCGCCTGACCGGCGACCGGGACCTCCAGGTTCGGCAGAGCGCCGAGGACCTCGTGGACATCCTGCACGGCCACGACATCGGCTGATCGTCCCACTCCGGAACGGGTGGGGGTCAGAGGATCTGGACCTGCAGCGGGGGGAAGCCGTTGAAGCCGATCGACGAGTAGCTCGTCGTGTAGGCCCCCGCCGTCACGAGCGCGACCCGATCGCCCTCGGCGAGGTCGAGGGGGAGCTCGACGGGCGTCCGCTCGGCCATCACGTCGAGGCTGTCGCAGGTCGGGCCGGCGACGATGCACGGGCCGACCGGCCCGCCGTCGCGGGAGGTGATCATCGGGTAGCGGATCGTCTCCCCGATCGTCTCGATGAGGCCGGTGAACACGCCGACGTCGAGGTACACCCACCGCAGCGCGTCGGTCGACTCCTTCTGCGAGACGAGCACGACCTCGCTCACCAGCACGCCGGCCTCGGCGACGAGCGCCCGTCCCGGCTCGGCCATGAGCCGCGGCGCCAGCCACCCGAGGTGCCGATCCACCGCCTCGAGGATCACGTGCCCGTAGCGATCCGACGCCGGCAGCGGGTCGGTGTAGTGCGAAGGGAAGCCGCCGCCGATGTTGACCAGCTCGACCCGGCGCCCCGACGCCTCCAGGGCGCGTGCCACGTCGTGGACCTGCGCGAGCGGGACGTCCCACGATTCGGGCACCAGCTGCTGGGAGCCCACGTGGAACGACACGCCGAGTCGGTGCCCGGCGTCGCCGGCGGCCTCGAGCAGCTCGGTGACCCGCTCGGGGGTGCAGCCGAACTTCCGTGACAGCGGCCAAGCAGCGCCGCTCCCCTCGGAACCCAACCGGGCCATCACCAACGACCCGGGAGCGTGCTTCGTCAGCTTCTCCAGCTCCTCGATCGTGTCGAACGCGAACGTGTCGATGCCCACGTCGACCGAGTGCCGGATCGCCTCGCTGGACTTGATGGTGTTGCCGTAGGACAGCGCCGACGCCGACGCGCCGCGCTCGAGGCACAGATCGACCTCGCCCGTCGACGCGACGTCGAAGCGGCAACCCTCCGCGACGAGTGCGTCCACCACCTCCGGCAGCGGGTTGGCCTTGACCGCGTAGTAGAGCTCGATGCCCGGGAGGGCCGCCGCGAGCTCGCGGTACCGCGACCGCACGACGTCGATCTCGACGCCCACGCACGGCGTCGCGACGTCGGACTCGAAGAACGCCTGCTGAGCGGGGGTGAGCGGCGGGATGAGGTGCACTGGTCGGTCCTCTCAGCGGCGGCGGTGGACGGCGGCCGGACGCATCCCCGGACGGCAGTGGGGGCCGGACCCACGGGCCCGACCCCCACGCTACCCAGGTGCTCTCCGACGGGGTGTCAGCCCGCCAGGTCGTTCGACTTGCCGTCGTAGTGGGTCAGCGGATGGACCTCGGTCCAGTCGCCGTTCGTGCGCTGCACGATGCGGACCGCCTCGATGAGCCAGGGGTCCTTGGCGTTGTCGGTGATGAGGGTCTGACCCGTGCGGAGGAGGCCGACGTCGTCGCCCTCGTCCATCTTCCAGAGGGTGTTCATCAACGAGTCACGGGTGACCTCGGGTGTCCGCTCGAGAGCCCGCAGGAAGATGGCGGCGAAGCCCCAGCCGGCGGCGTGGATGCCGTTCTCCATCTCGTCCTGGGTCAGGCCGACGCCGGCACCCTGGGTGAAGAAGTCCTGGACCTTGGGGTCCTGGGCGTCGGTCGCGCTCGCAGGGTCGAGCGTGGCCTGGCTCGTGAAGATGCCCTCCTCGGCGCCCTGGCCGAACGACAGCGCCACCTTGCCGGAGCAGGTGATCGAGAGGTAGCGGGCGGGCTTCCAGTCGGCCGGCACGAAGCGGAGCGAACCGGCGCAGGACGAGCCGGAGATGCCGACGAAGAGGACGTCCGCCTTCGACTGCGCCAGGCGCGTGACGGCAGCCTCGGGCGTCTGCCCCGACTTGATGTCGAAGGGCTCCTCGGCCGCGACCGTCATGTCGCTGTCGTTGACCTCGATGTACTTCTTGATGGCCGCCTGGTACGACTGGCCGAAGTCGTCGTTCTGGTACAGCAGGGCGATCGAGGCGTCCGGCTTGACCGTCTTGTAGTAGTCGAGGAACGCGACGGCCTCGGTGGCGTAGGACGGCAGGCCGCCGATGTACCAGGGCGAGGTGTTGTTCTTGCCCCACTCCGGCGAGCCGGTGCCGAGGGCCACCGACGGGACGCACTGCTCGTTCACGTAGTCGCGAGCGGCGATGTTCGTCTCGGTGCCGATCCCACCGACCATGGCGAAGACCTTGTCGTTCTCGATCAGGTCCTGCGCGGCCGCCTGCGTCTTCGAGGCGTCGTAGGAGTCGTCCTTCTCGATCAGCTCGAGCTGGTAGGTCTTGCCGTCGCCGGCCTTGACCCCGCCGGCCTTGTTCACGGCCTCGAAGTGGGCCCGCATGCCCTTCGTGACGTTGTTGTAGATGGTGGCGGTGATCGCACCCGTCGACGGGCTGATCGTGCCGACCTTGATCGTGTTGCCCTCGATGCCGGTGGTGCCGTCCCAGCTCTCGGGGCACTCGTCCTTGGCGTTGATGAACGCACCGCCGTCGGCGGTGGTCTCGGTGGTGTCGTCGCCGCCTCCGCCGCCGCCGTCGGACGAATCGTCATCGCGGCCGCAGGACGCCGCGATCAGCGAGGTGGCGAGGAGGAGGGCGAACAAGCGTCCTCGTGGTGATCGGCGCATGGTGTGCTCCTTGTGGTCGATGAGTGGGTGGATGGTGGACGGGATGCGGTGCGAGCTCAGGCCGCGGCGGCGCGCCGCTCGCGACGGTGTCGGAGCGCCTCGCCGAGGTGGTGGATCGAGCCCACCGTGCCGCCGGGGGCGAACTGCATCGACAGGATGAGCAGGACCCCGAGCACGATCGGCGTGACGAGGCCGAGGTCGGACGGGAGGACCTCCTTGCGGATGACGTCCTCGAAGAACCCGATGGTCAGCGCGCCCACGACGGGACCGGCCACCGTGCCGAGCCCACCCAGCACGATCATGACGAGCAGGTTGAGCGAGAGCAGCAGGCGGAACGCGTCCGGCGTGAGCGTGAGGTCGATGAGGGCGAACATCGCTCCCCCGATCCCGGCCAGCGCGCCGGAGAGGCCGAAGGTGATGACCTTCATCCTGTCCACGTTGATGCCGTTGACCTCCGCGGCCACCTCGTTGTCGCGGATGGCCACGAGCGCCCTGCCGGTCCGGGAGCGGACGAGGGCGGCGACGGCGAGGAGGCACAGGACCATCGCCGCGCTGTACACGTAGAAGCGCCACTGGTCGGGGGCCAGCCCGGTCCACTCCGGCGCCGTCCACTTGGCGGCACGGTCGACGACCTCGCCCCGGTACGGGGTCGGCACCTGGATCTGGAGGCCGTTGGTGCCGCCCGTCAGCGAGCTGAACCGCAGCACCAGGTCGGGGAAGATGGCGGCGACGGCGATGGTCAGCAGCGCGAGCGCGAGACCGCGCACCCGCAGTGCCGGCAGGCCGATGACCACGCCGGCCACGAAGGCCACGACCGCCGCGACGACGACGCCCATCAGGAACTGGCCGTTGGCCCGGTCGACCCAGATGCCGCACGCGTAGGCGCCCAGCCCGAACAGTGCGCCGTGCCCGATCGAGATCTGGCCGTTGAACCCGACGAGCAGGTTGAGGCCCATGGCGGCGATCGCCCACACGAGCCACGTGGTCACCCGTGTGGTCCAGAACGGGTTCAGGAGCTGCGGCACGAGGGCGAGCACGACGACCAGCACGACGAGCGGCGCCGCCTTCAGCCACACGGGACGGCGACCGATGGTGGCACTCATACGCGACGCACCTGACGTGAGCCGAACAACCCCTGCGGACGGAACATGAGCACCACCAGGATGAGGACGACGGCGGGGACGAGGCGGGCCTCGCGCAGCCCCTCGACGTAGCTCGGGAGGACCTCGGTGATCAGGCCCACCGCCAGCCCGCCGACGATCGCGCCGCCCAGCGAGTCGAACCCGCCGATGGTCATCGCGGCGAAGGCGTACACGAGGATCGGGAGGAACAGGTCGGCGCTCATCCCTGCGTTCGGCGCGGCGAACGTGCCGGCCACGGCGCCGATCGAGGCGGCGATGCCCCAGCTGACGATCAGGACCTTGTTCACGGCGATCCCGGAGAGGGACGACGACTCGGCGTTCGACGCGACCGAGCGCATCGCGAGCCCGATCTTGGTGCGGGTGAAGAGCAGGTAGAGGAGGCCTGCCTCGAGGAACAGCACGCCGACGGTGCCCAGCTGCTGCCATCGGATGACGACGCCGCCGGCGTCGAAGGAGCCGTCGCCGAACAGCCGGTCGAAGACCCGCGGGTCGGCGCCCCAGATCAGGCCGGCGAGGTTGTTGAGCACCAGCAGCAGACCGACGGTCACGATCACCAGCTGCAACGGCGCCGTCGCCGGGTCGCCCGCCGGCTGCACGGCCAGCCGCTGCATCAACGCGCCGGCGAGGAAGCCCGCCACCATGCCGATGAGCAGCGCCAAGAGCAGCGGGACGCCCGCATCGTGGCACTGCCACACGATGAAGGTGGCGATCATCGCCGTCTCGCCCATCGCGAAGTTCAGCAGCCCGGTGGCCCGGTAGATGATCACGAGGCTCATGGCCACCATGGCGTAGACCGACCCGTTGGCGAGCCCGATCACGCAGTACCTGAGGAAGTCGGTCACACGGAACCTCCGAGGTAGGCGTCGCGGATCGACGTGTCGGCCGAGAGCTCGGCTGCGGTGCCCTCCGCCACGATGGCGCCCGACTCGAGGACGTACCCGCGGGTGGCGAAGTCGAGGGCCAGGTTGGCGTTCTGCTCCACGACCAGGACGGCGGTGCCGGTCTCGCGCACCAGCTCACCGAGCCGGTCGAACACCTCCTGCGTGACGAGGGGCGCGAGGCCGAGCGACGGCTCGTCGAGGAGCACCAGCTTCGGGCGCGACATGAAGGCGCGGGCGATCGCCAGCATCTGCTGCTCGCCACCGCTCATCGAGCCTGCGGTCTGGGTGCGGCGCTCGCCGAGCCGGGGGAACACGTCGAACCAGCGGTCGATGTCCGCGTCGACCTCCTTGTCCCGTCGCGAGTAGGCGCCGACCTCGAGGTTCTCCCGGACGGTGAGGTCCACGATCGTCCCCCGGCCCTGCGGGACGTGGGCCATGCCGAGCGACACGAGCTGGTCCGGTCGCCGCTTCACCACGGACTGACCGGCGAACTCGATCGAGCCGGTGCGGGGGATCATCCCGGAGATCGCTCGGAGCGTGGTGGTCTTCCCGGCGCCGTTCGACCCGAGCACCACGACGGCTTCGCCCTCCTCCACGCGGAGCGAGATGCCGCTCAGCACGTTGACGATGCCGTAGCCGGCGTGCACCTCGTCGACCCGGAGCAGGCTCATGCCGAGCCTCCCAGGTAGGCGCTGATGACCTTCGCATCGCTCCGCACCTCGGCCGGTGTGCCCTGCGCGATCTTCTGCCCGAACTCCATCACGACGACGTGGTCCGAGATGCCCATGACCATCGCCATGTGGTGCTCGACGAGCAGGATCGAGAGGTCGAACTCGTCGCGGAGCGTGCGGATCATCTGCCCCAGCTCGTCGACCTCGGAGTGGGTCAGGCCGCTGGCCGGCTCGTCGAGCATCAGCAGCTTGGGCGACGACATCAGGCCCCGCACCAGCTCGATGCGCTTGAGGGTCCCGTACGGCAGGCCGTCGCACGGCCGGTGGGCGTAGGCCCCGAGGCCGAGCTTCTCCAGGAGCTCCATGCCACGCTCCCGCGCGGCCCGCTCCGTCGGGTTCGGCAGGCCGAGCGTCCCGGCCCAGAAGCCGCCCCGCGTCGCGGAGTAGGCCCCGACGACGACGTTGTCGATCACCGACAGCCCCTGCACCAGCGCGAGGTTCTGGAACGTGCGAGCGATGCCGGCCGACGCGATCTTGTGGGGCGGCAGGGCGAGCAGGTTCCGGCCGTCGAACGTGACGCTGCCCTGCGTGGGCTCGTAGAGGCGGCTCACGACGTTGAAGAGCGTCGTCTTCCCGGCACCGTTCGGCCCGATCAGGGCCGCGATCTGCCCGGCCTGCAGGTCGAAGCTCAGCGAGTTCAACGCGACGACGCCACCGAAGCGAACGCCGATGTCACGTACTTCCAGCAAAGCCAACGGTGTGTTCCCCCTTCGACGCCGGCCCTCAGCTCCTGATCCTGTCAGGTGGGGGGACGCTACCGCTGTGCCACCCCCTCGGCCGGGTTGCGTCACGCAACCTGACGGTCAGCGCCGACCGTCAGCCACATGCCGGCCCGGCTACCGCCGACCGTCCATGAACATGACCCGGAGCGACTCGTACGACTCCACCACCCGACCCGCACCCAGCACCACCGATTCCAGCGGCTGCTGCACGAGGCGCACGTCGACACCCGTCGCCTTCGACAGGCGGATGTCGAGCCCGCGCAGCATCGCGCCGCCACCGACGAGGTGGATGCCCTGCATGATCACGTCTTGGGCCAGCTCGGGCGGGGCCTCGCCCAGGCAGGCGAGCACCGAGTCGACCATCGAGCTCACGGGCTCGGCGATCGCCGTCCGCACCTCTTCAGGGGTGAGGACGACCACGCGCGGGAGCCCGGACAGGAGCTCCCGGCCGCGCACCTCGGCGCGGAACTCGTCGGGCGTCTCGTGCGCCGACCCGATGGCGATCTTGATCTCCTCCGCCGTCTGCTCGCCGATGGCGATGCCGTGCTCCCGGCGGATGTAGTTGATGATCGCGGCGTCGATGTCGAACGAGCCGACCCGCACGGCCTCGAGCGCCACGATCCCGCCGAGCGAGATCAGGGCGGTCTCG
Organism: Actinomycetes bacterium; assembly: GCA_023437745.1. Lineage (GTDB taxonomy): Bacteria > Actinomycetota > Acidimicrobiia > Acidimicrobiales > Microtrichaceae > JAEZFI01. The sequence continues at coordinate 1,217 of JAEZFI010000140.1, read as the reverse complement.
GACGTGCCGCCGCCGATGTCCACCACCATGTTCGCGACCGGCTCGTTGATCGGGAGCCCGGCGCCGATCGCCGCGGCCATGGGCTGCTCGATGAGGTGCGCGTCCGCGGCGCCGGCCCGTTTGGTGGCCTCGATCACGGCGCGGCGCTCGACGGCCGTGATGGCCGACGGGACGCAGATCACCACCCGCGGGCGGTTGAAGCGGTTCACCCCGACCCGCTTCAGCAGCAGCCGGATCATCTCCTGGGTGACCTCGAAGTCGGTGATCGCCCCCTTGCGCAGCGGGCGCACCGCGACGATGTGGCCGGGCGTCCTGCCGATCATGTGCCACGCGTCGCGGCCCATGGCGAGGACGTCCTTGTTGCGGCTGTTCAGCGCGATCACGGACGGCTCGTTGAGCACGATGCCCTCGCCCCGCACGTACACGAGGGTGTTCGCGGTGCCGAGGTCGATCGCCAGGTCGCGGGCCATCAGCGGGGTCGCTCGTCGTCGCGCCGATCGGGCGCGAGCGCACGAAGGTGCTCCGCGAAGTCGTCGATCGACTGGTGGGCCGAGGTCTTCGGCCGATGTCGGATCGCCACGACCAGGGACCCGATGAGGCTCAGGCCGACGGCGATGCCGAGGAAGACGAGCGCGCTCACGCCGACCCCTCACCCGAGGTCACGTCGCCCACCGGCACGAGGTGCTGCGGTTCGAGGCCCCAGCTCTCGCCACCCGCCCAGCGCTCGCGCTTCCAGATCGGCACGCTCTGCTTCAGCGCGTCGATGCCGAAGCGAGCGGCCTCGAACGCCGCGTCGCGGTGGGGCGACGAGACGGCGACGACGACGGCGGAGTCCCCGATCGGCACGTCGCCCGTGCGGTGGACCAGCGCGATCGCGACCACGTCGGGCCACCGCACGCGGATCTCGTCGGCCAGCTCGCCCAGGCGAGCCAGCGCGACGGATTCGTAGGCCTCGTAGCTGAGCTGCTCCACGTCCTCCCGACCGGGCGAGTGGTCGCGAGCCGTGCCGCAGAACGTCACCACGGCACCGCACGACGGGCGCGTCGCCCAGCTGACGACCCGTTCCACCGGAAGCGGACGGTCCATCAGGTCGACCCAGGTGTCACCAGGGGGCTCGCTCACAGCGACCCATCGTAGGGAACCCCGTCGAGGTGCACCCACACACACCCCGCACCGACCCGTTTCGTCGCGTGGACCGTGACCCGGAGGTCACGGTC
>JAEZFI010000083.1 GCA_023437745.1 Actinomycetes bacterium | reverse complement strand
GCCACTGCGCCGGTTGCCGCCCCGGACGCAGCTGCCCCTCGGGCAGCAGCCGGGGCGCACCGCGGGGACGACGTCCCGGATGCCGGCGAGCCGGTGGGCCCGCCCGCCGTGACGTCGGACGAGCAGTCCGACCCCGCGGCGACGCCTGCGCCCGACGCCGCCATCCCCACCGGCCCGGCACAGCCCTCGGGCACCACCGAGGTGACCGGACCGGCGTCCGCACTCGCTCGGCCGGTGCAGGTCGCGTCGGTCGACTCCGCACCCGCGACGACCGCCGTCACGGCCACGTCCTCGCCGGAGGTCGTCGATGCACCCGACCCGAACGTCGCTCGCATCGGTGGCGCCGTCCGCTCGCTGCGGAACGGGATGGGCCACAGCCTGACCCTGGCGCTGACCCCCGATCACCTCGGGCGGGTGACGGTCGACGTCGCCACGGACGCGCACGGTGGTGTCCACCTGCACCTCCGCGCCGACCTGGCGGAGGGTGCCGCGGCGCTCGGCGCCGCGACCCACGGCCTGCGGAACGAGCTGGAGTCGCAGGGCCTCCGCCTCGACCGGCTCTCGGTCTCCGTGGGATCCGACGGTGACGGGGGGCCGACCGGCCAGCGCGGCGAGGCCGACGTCGATCGCAGCACCCCCCGGCCCGACACCCGGCCCCGTGCCGCCTCGACCGCCGAGCTCCCACGACCGATCCTCCGGCCGGCACGCCTCGCGGCGTCGTCCGACCGCCTCGACCTCGACCTCTGACCCCGACCCACTGACCCCGACCCACTGACAAGGAGCACGCCATGCCCGTCGACGGCGTCAACACCACCACCGCCGCCAACAACCCCTGGGCCGCCCCGGTCAAGGGCGACGAGGACCAGTTCGGCAAGGACACCTTCCTCAAGCTGCTCGTCGCGCAGCTCAAGTACCAGGACCCGCTGAAGCCGTCGGACCCCCAGTCCTTCCTCAGCCAGACGGCGCAGTTCACCTCCGTCGAGAAGATGTCCGAGATGGCGGATCAGCTCACCGCCAGCTCCCGGACCGCCGCCCTGTCCACCGGCATCGGCCTCGTCGGCAGGGTCATCACGTACGCCGGGGACGACGGCGCCGAGAGCTTCGGCATCGTCGGCTCGGCGTCACCGACCGCCGACGGGATCGTCCTGAAGGTCGGGAACCACGAGACCACGATCGACAAGATCATCTCGGTCCACTGAGCCGATCACCCGCACCCACCAACACCCAACCCCCCCCACACCACACAGCACCACCCGATCACCCCTGACAGAAGGAACTCCCCACCATGCTCCGTTCAATGTTCGCCGCCATCTCCGGCCTCCGGAACCACCAGACGATGATGGACGTCGTCGGCAACAACATCGCCAACATCAACACGACCGGCTTCAAGGGCTCGAACGTCGTGTTCACCGAGGTCCTCAGCCAGACCATCCGTGGTGCCGGTGCCGCCAGCGCCCAGGCCGGTGGCTCGAACCCGTCGCAGATCGGCCTCGGCTCCCGCATCGCCGCCATCACCTCGAGCTTCGGCCAGGGTGCGCTGCAGCGGACCAACCGCTCGACCGACTTCGCCATCCAGGGTGACGGCTTCTTCGCCATCGACCAGGGCGGCGAGCGCCTCTACACCCGCTCCGGCTCGTTCTCGGTCGACGCGCTCGGCCGCCTCGTGACGCAGGACGGCGGCCTCGTGCAGGGGTGGCAGGCGCAGAACGACGTCATCACCACCAGCGGGCCGATCGGCGCCATCACCATCCCGGTGGGCGACCTGATCCCGCCGGCCCGGACGTCGGTGGCCATCGTGGGCGGCAACCTCCCCTCCAACGGCGAGATCGGCGCCACCGTGGTGGCCTCGGCCGACGTGTACGACGGGCAGGGCAACCCCATCAACCTTCGCCTCGAGTTCACGAAGACCGCCGCCGACGAGTGGACGACGGTCGCCCGCTACATCGACAGCTCGGGTGTGCTGCAGCCCACCCCGCCCGCAGCGGGTCAGGCCGTCACCGACGGGGTGCTCGAGTTCGACGCCGCCGGCCTGCTGACCTCGTCGAGCACGCTCACGCTGCCCGCCGGCTTCCTGCCCGGCTTCCCGACGCAGCCGATCTCGATCGACCTGGGCGGTGCGAACGGCCAGCACTCGATGACGCAGTTCGGCAACATCATCTCGGCCGCCGTGATCGACCAGGACGGCCAGGGCGCAGGCTCGCTGTCCGGTTTCACCGTGAGCCAGGACGGCGTGCTCGTCGGCTCCTACACGAACGGGCGGACGCGCCGCATCGGTCAGCTCAGCCTGACGACGTTCGCCAACCCCGAGGGCATGGAGAAGGCCGGCGGCAGCACGAACTACCGCGCCACCATCAACTCCGGCCTCCCGCAGACCGGGGTCGCCGGGCAGGCCGGCCGCGGCTTCATCTCGGGCGGCGCGCTCGAGATGTCCAACGTCGACCTCGCCCAGGAGTTCACGAACCTGATCGTCGCCCAGCGCGGGTTCCAGGCGAACTCCCGCGTCGTGTCCACTTCCGACGAGATGCTGCAGGAGGTCGTGAACCTCAAGCGATGATCGTCGGGTGAGCGTGTGGTGAGCTGAGCAGGCCCGCCGGTCCCAGGACCGGCGGG
>JAEZFI010000068.1 GCA_023437745.1 Actinomycetes bacterium | reverse complement strand
GTCGGATGACGACCTTCAGGTAGTCATCCGACGAACAGAGCGGGAAGAGAGGGTGGGCGTCAGCCGGGCCAGACGATGGACTGCAGCTCGGAGTAGGCGTGCAGCCCGTAGCTACCGCCGTCGCGCCCGACTCCCGACTGCTTGAAGCCGCCGAAGGGCGCCTCGTGGTTGCGCTGCAGCGTGTTGATGCCGACGTTGCCGGAGCGCAGCTGCTGCGCCACGTCCCAGGCGCGGGCCGTGTCCGAGCTGAACACGTAGCTGTACAGGCCGTAGTCGCTGTCGTTGGCGATCGCGACCGCCTCGTCCTGCTCGTCGAAGGGCACCACGACGACCACCGGGCCGAAGAGCTCCTCGCGCACGGGGGTCATCGAGTTGTCGCAGTCGACCAGCAGCGTCGGCTCGACGTAGTAGCCGGTCTCCATGCCGCCCCGACCGCCACCCACGGCGATCGTCGCGCCCTCCTCGACGCCGGTGCGGATGTAGCCCTCGATCCGCTCGCGGTGTGCGCCGGAGATGACGGGACCGACGACCGTGTCGCGCTCGAGCGGGTCGCCGACCTTCATGTGGCCGGCCGCCTGCTTGAGGCCCGCCACGAGGTGGTCGTGGATCGAGCGGTGCACGATCACCCGCGTCGGCGAGGTGCAGATCTGCCCGGAGTGGAACCCCCACACCGAGGAGATGCCGCCGATGGCCGACTTGAGGTCGGCGTCGTCGAACACGATGCACGCGCCCTTGCCGCCCAGCTCCATCAGCTGCCGCTTCATCTGGCCGCCGGCGACCTCGCCGATGCGGCGCCCCACCCCGGTGGACCCGGTGAAGGACACCATGTCGGTGCGCGGGTGCGCGACGACGGCCTCGGACGGGGCGATCTCCTGACCCGTGACGACGTTGACGACGCCGGGCGGGAACCCTGCCTCGTTCATCAGCTCGACCATGCGGATGACCCCGAGCGGGTCCTGCGGCGCCGGCTTCACCACGACCGTGTTGCCCATGGCGAGGGCGGGCCCGATCTTGCCGGCCATGTTCGTCATCGGGAAGTTGTAGGAGGTGATGCACGTGACCACGCCGACGGGTGCGCGGTTGGCGACCGCCGAGATGAGCCCGCCGGGTGCCAGCGCCGTGGTCGGCATGACCGCCGGCGGGAGCGGCGTGATGCGGTCCTCGAGCGCGCCCTTGGCGTAGCGGCGAAGGCGCGCCGCGGCCTGGGGGAACTGCATCGTCTTGGCGACGCGCATCGTGGCGCCCGTCTCCGCCTGCAGCACCGGGACGATCTCGTCGCGGTGCGCGTCGATCAGGTCGGCGGCGCGGTCGAGCAGCTCGGCCCGCTCCTCGGGAGAGGTGCGCGACCACGCGGTGAACGCGTCCGCTGCGGCGTCCACCGCGGCGTCGGCCTGCTCCACCGACGCCTCGGGGGCGTGGGCGACGACCTGCTCGGTCGCCGGGTTGAGGATCTCGTACGTGCCGGACCCCTCGACGGACTCGCCGCCGATGACCAGCCGGTAGTCGTGTTCGGTCATGCGATCAGGGCTCGAAGGGCAGATCGAGCATCTCGATCGCGTTGCCGCGCATGAGCTTGTGGACCACGTCGGAGGGCAGGTGGCCCATCAGCTTGTGGGCCGTCTCACGCGAGTGGGGCCAGGTGCTGTCCGAGTGCGGGTAGTCGGTCTCGAAGCAGATGCGGTCGACGCCGACCTTCTGGAGGTTGTCCAGGCCGTACTCGTCATCGAAGAAGCAGCCGTAGATCTGGCGGTAGTAGTAGGTCGACGGCGGCTCGGGCACCTTGTCGCCGAACCCACCCCAGGCCCGGTTGTCCTCCCAGACCTTGTCGGCGCGCTCGAGGATGTAGGGGATCCAGCCGATCTGGCCCTCTGAGTACGCCAGCTTGAGCGTCGGGTACTTGGCGAGCCAGCCGGAGTACAGCCAGTCCGTCATGGACGACATGGCGTTGCCGAACGTCAGCGTGGAGCCGACCGCCGCCGGTGCGTCCTCGGAGGTGGAGGGCATGCGCGAGCTGGAGCCGATGTGCATGTTGATGACCGTGCCGGTCTCCGCACAGGCCCTGATGAACGGCTCCCAGTAGTCGGTGTGGATGGAGGGCAGGTTCAGGTACGGCGGGATCTCGCTGAAGCAGACCGCACGCACGCCACGCTCGGCGTTGCGGTGGATCTCCGCCGCAGCCAGCTCGGCGTCCCACAGCTGGATGATGGTCAGCGGGATGAGGCGGCCGTTGGAGCCACCGCACCACTCCTCGACCATCCAGTCGTTGTAGGCCTTGACGCAGAGGTCGGACAGCTCCTTGTCCTGGGCCTCCATGAAGGTCTGGCCGCAGAAGCGCGGGAAGGACGGGAAGCACATCTGGGCCTCGGTCCAGTTGGCGTCCATGTCCTCGATGCGGGCGACCGGGTCCCAACAGCCCTTGCGCATCTCCTCGTAGGTGATGCCGACGACCTTGACCTCGTCGCGGTCGAAGCCCGCGGCGGCCGAGAGGCGGGTCTGCGGGACGCGCTTGTCCTCGTAGAGCCACCAGTCGCAGAGGTCGCCGTCCTCGGAGGGCTCGTAGGAGAAGACGCCGCCGACGAACTGCATGTCGCCGCGTTCCTGGATGACCCGCGGCCCGA
>JAEZFI010000065.1 GCA_023437745.1 Actinomycetes bacterium | reverse complement strand
CCAGCTGGCCCGAGTCGATCAGCTGCTCGAGGAACTGGCTGTGGTGGATCACCTCGTAGTGGCCGCCCAGCTGCGGGTACTCGTTCTGCAGCGTGTTGAAGCAGTGCGGGCACTGCGTGATGATCTTCCGCACGCCCATCCCGTCGAGCGTCTCGATGTTCTGGGTCGCCAGCATCTGGAAGATGTACTCGTTGCCCGAGCGACGAGCGGGGTCACCGGTGCAGTTCTCGGCCGGGCCGAGGATGGCGAAGTCGACGCCGGCGCGCTGCAGCAGCTTCGCCATGGCCTGGGTGACCTTCTTGTTCTTGTCGTCGAAGCTGCCGGCGCAGCCGACCCAGTAGAGGTACTCGGCCTCGACCGGGTCGCCCCCGCCGAGCACGTCGATGCCCTCGAGGTCCTTCGCCCAGTCGGCCCGCTCGGTCTGGCTCATGCCCCACGGGTTGCCCGAGTTCTCCATGCCCCGGTAGGCGGTGCCCAGCTCGGTCGGGAAGTTGGACTCCATGAGCGACAGGTAGCGCCGCATGTCGAGGATCTTGTCGAGGATCTCGATGTTGACGGGGCAGTTCTCGTCGCAGGCCTTGCAGGTGGTGCAGGCCCACACCTCCTCGGCGGTGATCCGCTCGAAGACGTTGTTGGCGCCGACGGTGATCTCCGGATCGACGCCGATGGGCGGGGAGACCTTGGGGTCGCCGGTGGCCGCCATGACCTCACCCGTCTTGAGGACGATCTCGCGGGGGTCCAGCGGCTTGCCCGTGGCGTGCGCCGGGCACACGGAGGTGCATCGGCCGCACATCGTGCAGCTGTCGGTGTCGAGGAGCTGCTTCCAGGTGAAGTCCTCGATCGTGGAGGCGCCGAAGCTCTCGAGCTCGGTCTCCATCAGGTTGGGCATGGCCCGCATCGCACCCTTGGGGCGCTCGCGGTCCTTCAGGTACATGTTCACGGGGCTCGTGAAGATGTGCCGCAGCATCGTCGTGGGCAGCAGGATCAGGAACGCCACGAACGAGACGATGTGGGCGATCCAGAAGACCCGGTGCCCCCCGCTCAGCCACGAGACGTTCTCCACGAGCTTGGCGAGCGGGTAGCCGAGGATCGACCACTTCTCGAAGTCCGGCATGCCGTCGATGGCGATGCGGAACATCTCGGCGCCGAAGCCCGTGATGCCGATCGCCGCCATGGTCCCGAGGATCATCCCGTGCTCGGGACGGGTCTTGATGCGGATCCGGTACGGCTGCCGCACCACGTAGCGGCGGACGATCGCCCAGCCGACGCCGACCAGGAACATGATGCCGGCCACGTCGGCGACCAGCGCGTAGGCCTTGTACACGTCACCGTGGAGGAACTTCAGGCCCTGCGGCACCTGCAGGTTGATCTCGCCGATGGTCGTGACGGCGAGCAGGATGATGAAGCTGAAGTACATCAGCGAGTGCATGATGCCGGCGGCCGGGTCCCGCAGCAGCGTCTGCATGTACAGGCCGGCGCGCAGGTCCTCCATGCGCCGCTTGGCGTTCTTCTTGGTGGTGCTGCGGTCGTCGGGGGTGCCCCGCTCCCAGTTCCGCATGCGGTTCGAGAAGGCGACGGCCCCCCAGAGGATCGACGCGACGACCACCACGTAGAACGCCAGGATGAGGTACCCCGGGATGTTCTCGAAGTAGCGACGTGTCACCTCGGACTCGTCCTCGACCACCCAGATCTGCTCGCCCACCCAGCTGAACGCCGTGAGGGCGGCGAAGGCGCCGCCGATGACCAGAGGGATCTGGCGGGGCGTGAAGCGGCGTGAGGTCGGGGCCTCGGAGGCGTCGGTCTCGGTGGTCGCGGTCATGGCCCTGAACGTAGTGCGTGCGTCTCTCACCCCCCAACGTTCAAGGGGCAGGCGGCTACACGACCTGGTCGTTCAGGGAGCGCACCATCGCCGCCATGCTGGTCAGGACCTTGCGGGCGAGGCCGGGCACGTCCTCGAGCAGCGCGACGAACGCGCGTTGGCTGATCACGAGCAGGTCCATGTCCGACGTCGCGACCACGGTCGCCGTGCGGGGCCCGCCGTCGAGGAGCGCCAGCTCGCCGACGTGCTGGCCGGGCCCGAGCAGGGCGACCTCGTTGCCGCCGACGCTCACCGAGGCGGTCCCGTCCACGATCACGAACGCCTCCCGGCCAGGCCTGCCCTGCTCCATCAGCGTGGTCCCCGCCTCGACGTGCACCTCGTCGGTCGCCCGCGCGATCTTCGCCAGCTCCTTGCGGGAGCAGGAGCTGAACAGCGGGACCTGCAGGAGGTGGTCGAGGTACTTCGACGAGGCGGCCATGGGGCGAGCCTAGGTGCGCCCCCCCTTCGGACGACTCCCGATGCACCTCGCGAAAGGGGAGCCCGCAACCATCTCGATCACAGATGGCGCCCATCTGCCATCTTGACAACCGGCAGGCGCTCGCACACAGTGATCCTGTCGCTGAAGTTCGGCGACGAGACGACACAGGCCACGAAACCGCCACGTCGGCTGGTCCCCAGAGCGAACCATCGGATGCAACGGTGACTCCCCAGCACGGGAGTCCGGAGTGACACCGGGTTCGCCCGCACGTAGGACCGGAGGGCGTGGCGGTTTCGCGTGCCGAACGGTCAGGCGACGCCGACGATCCGGTAGACCGCGACGTCGTCGTCGCTGTCGATCGTCTCCATCGTGAGGCGCTTGCGGAGCTCGTCGAGCTGCCACTGGTACTGGGGGGTCCGGTAGCGGTCCTCGTCGACCCAGATGAGGCAGGCGTCGCCGCCGTCGGCGAGGTGCGCCTCGAGGTCCTCCAGCTCCTTCTGCACGTCGGGGCTGGCGAACTTGGTCTTGCGGGGGCTGCGCTGCGCCTCGAAGCCGGCGAGGTAGGTCAGCTCCGGGAAGTTCGAGTACAGGCGGTCGCAGTCGTCGGGGACCTCCCGCAGCACCGGGCTCTCGCGGATGTCGAGCGCCTCGGGGCTGTTGTAGTTCTGGGCGTCGTCGGTCCAGTACGAGGCCGAGACGCGCACGAGGCCCACGCCGAGCTGCACGACGAGGATCACGCCGAGCCCGACCGACGCCAGCCGGACCAGCGGGTCGCCTGGCCGGCTGTCCCGGAGCGCCCGGTCGAGCAGGGCGAACCCGGCGATGAGCGCCGGGACGAACATCGGGGCGAGGTACCGGGTGTTCACCGGGTCGAAGGCGATCGTCGAGGCGCTGTAGATCATGTACAGCCAGTGGGCGGCGGCGTAGATCAGGAGCAACGCCGCCGGGTGGCCCACGAGCGCTGCGGCCACCGGGACGGGGCCGCGGTCCGGCGTGGCCCGGGCGGCCAGCGCCCTCCGAAGGAGCACCAGCGCGATCACGCCCATTGCGCCGGCCAGAGCGAGGGAGGCGAGGCGGCCGATGGCCTCCATCGGCTCGTAGCGGGAGAAGCCGTGGACGAACTGGCCGAGCGAGGTGAGCGCGTCGACGGCGTTGCCCTTGAAGGTGGCGAGCGGCGTGTCCCGGGGACCGAACTGGGAGTCGGTCACGATCGTGTTGCGGAGGATCCACGCGCCGGGCACCACGCAGGCGGCCACGAAGAACGCCACGCCGTTGCGGAACCGGGTCCTGACGTCCTCGCCGCTGAGCCGCTCGAACACGAGCCACAGCGCCCCCGCGCCGATCGACACGAGGCCGACGTAGCGATCCATGAACGCCGCCCACTGCGCGACGACTGCGGCGCCGAACCACATCCACCGCCGGTCGGCGCCCTCGGCGAACCGGATCAGCGCGATGAACGTCACCAGGACCAGGAGCGTGAAGGTCGTCTCGGTCTGCGCCATGTACGACTGGCTCAGCGTGGCCGGGCCGAGGACCGAGATGGCGATCCCCACCCGGAGGATCCGCTCGTCGACGACCATGCGGGCGAGGAGCCACTTCACGGCGAACGCCGTGGGGATGAGGGCCCAGGCGTTGATCCACAGGGCCGTCGTCGCCGGGTTCACGTCGAACAGCCAACGAGGCAGCGCGAGCAGCGCCGGGAACCCCGGCGGCCACAGCCCGAGCTTCGGCTCGAGGAAGTAGCCGAGCTGGCCACCCGCGGCGATGCGATCGGCGATGGCGATGTAGCTCGACGCGTCGTTGCCGATGCCGGGCAGGTTCCACTTCGCGGCGACGAAGGTGAGCACCACCCCCACCAGACCGACCCCGAGCGTGTACTTCCGACGTCCGTCCACGGCTGGCGATGTTACGGGTCCCCCGCTCGCCCGCCGGACCTGGGGGAATCGGATCAGGTCGGGCCCGACCCGACCGTATGCTGACCGCGGTGGAGTGTCAGAGCTGTGGTGCTGCGTGCCCACCCGACGCCCGGTTCTGCTGGTCGTGTGGCCATCCGATCGGCGCGCACCTCGAGGAGCGGCGCGTGGTCACCGTGCTGTTCGCCGACCTCGTCGGGTTCACCACGCTCTCCGAGACGCTCGACCCGGAGCACGTGAAGCGGATCGTCGACCGTGCCTTCGAGCGGTTGGTGCGTGACCTGAACACCTTCGGTGGGCGGGTCGACAAGATCATCGGCGACGCCATCGTGGCCCTCTTCGGCGCTCCGATCGCCCACGAGGACGACGCCGAGCGAGCGGTGCGCGCCGCACTGCGGATGCAGGAGACGCTGGCGTCCTACGCCACGGAGGTCGGCGTCGACATCCGCATGCGGGTCGGGGTCAACACCGGTGAGGTGCTGGTGGGGGCGCTCCGGGCGGGCGGCGACTACACGGCGATGGGCGACGTGGTGAACACGGCCTCCCGGCTCCAGACCTCGGCCGACCCGGGTGCGGTCGTGGTCGGCGAGGCGACCCACCACGCCACGAGCGACGTCATCAGCTACGAGTCGTGCGGTGCGCTCTTCGCCCGGGGGCGGGACCAGCCGGTCAACGTGTGGCGGGCCACCGCGGCGGTCGTGCCCCCGGGCTACCGCCCGAGGCGCACTCACTCACCGCTCATCGGTCGTGACGCCGAACTGCTCATCCTCGACAACCTCGTCGAGGTCTCGATCCGGAACGGTCGCCACCAGTTCATCCTCCTGCTCGGCGACGCCGGTGTGGGCAAGTCGCGCCTCGCGAACGAGGTCGCACCGCTCGTGCGCCGGCGGCACCCGGACGCGGCCGAGCTCAATGGCCGGTGCGTGCCGTACGGCGAGGCGAACCCCTGGTGGCCGATCGCCGATGCCGTGCGCGACGGTTGCGGGCTCGAGCTCGACGCCACCCTCGACGAGGCGCGGGAGCGGACGACGGCTGCGGTCGGCGCGGTGCTGGGGGACGACCCGCGGGTGGTCTCGGTGACCAACGGCCTCCTCCACCTCATGGGGTACGAGGGTCCGCTGCGTGGACTCGATCCGTCCCGCGCCCGCGGCGAGGCCACCCAGTCGCTCCTCGTGTACATGGAGGCGCTGGTCCGGGAGCGACCCGTCGTGCTCCGGATCGCGGACCTCCACTGGGCCGACGACATGGTGCTCGAGACGCTCCAGAACCTCAGCAACGAGATGGCCCGGCACCCGTTCGTGCTCGTCGCCACGGCCCGCCGGTCGCTCCTCCGCCGCTGGACCCCCGGGGCCGGCCGGTTCAACTCCCTCGTGGTCAACGTCGACCCGCTGGACCGGGAGCCGTTGGAGCAGCTGCTCGACGTGCTGCTGACGGGCGAGCTCGACCCGGGCCTGCGCGAGATCCTCCTCGACCGCAGCGGCGGCAACCCCTTCTACCTCGAGGAGCTGGTCACGCTCACCGAGGGTCGGAGCGTGTCGGTCGGCGCCGGCGTCGACCTGCCCGACACGCTGCGGGGGTTGGTGTCCGCACGCATCGACGGCCTGAGCGCCGAGGAGCAGCTCACGCTCGAGGACGCTGCGGTGTGGGGCTCGGAGGGTCCGCTCGAAGCGCTCCGCAAGATCGCCGAGGCGATGCGGGGGCTGAAGGACGTGAGCCGCGTCGTCGTGCAGCTCGAGTCGAAGGAGATCCTCAACTTCGACGGCGCCGAGTGGTCGTTCCGGTCCGACCTCGTGCGCGAGGTCGCCTACTCCCGCCTCACCAAGACCGACCGCCTCCGACGGCACCTCGGGATCGCCACCTACCTCGAGATCGCGGTCGAGGGTCGGTTCGTGGACGACTCGTTCGTCGAGACGGTCGCCCGCCACTACCTGGAGGCCACCCGTCTGGCTCGCGAGATGTCCGAGGTGGAGGTGCCCGACGACCTGTGCGAGCGGGCGATCCGCTGGGTCGGCGAGGCGGCGCGCCGCGCCGAGCAGTCGGCGTCGTGGCCCCTCGCCGAGCGCCTCTACAGCCAGGGCATCGAGCTGGCGGTCGACGACCTCCAGGAGGCCGCCATGCTGCCGATGCTCCTGGGCCGGTCCCAGGTCCGGTGCGAGCAGTGGGACTTCGTCGGCGCCCGGTCCGACGCGCACGCAGCCCTCGAGCTGGCCGAGCGCCGCGGGGACGCCTCGGCGACCGCGTACGCGCTCACCAAGCTGGGGGAGACCGCGGCGCGGGAGTCGACCGGCGAGGGCGACCCCGAGGTGCTGGATCGGGCCGTGCGGATCTTCGAGGACCTCGGGGATCGTCACGGGCGCGCCGAGGCGCTGCGCTGGTCGGGCATGTCGGCGCTGCTGCGGAACGACCACGAGGCCGCGAAGGTGCCGATCGAGGCCTCTCTCGAGGACTACCGGGCCCTCGGCGACCACCGCGGTGAGGCCTGGGCGCTCCAGAACCTGGCGTGGATCGCCTTCGTGCGCGGCAACATCGTCGAGGCCGAGACGCGGCTCGACGAGTCGGCGCAGACCTTCAGCGAGATCGGCGACAACGGAGGCCTCGCCTGGGCCATGGGGCTGCTCGCCTTCGTCCGCCTCAGCGAGGGCCGGTTCACCGAGGCCCGCGAGCTGGCCGGGCCGATCATGCGGGAGACCGAGCGCCGGGGCGACCACTGGGGCCAGGGGATGATGGCGGTGATCCTCGGCTCGATCGACCTGTGGGAGGGCAACACCGACGAGGCCGTCCGCATCGCCGATCGCGCCATCGAGGCGTTCGGCTCGCTGGGCGACTCCGTGGGCAGCGAGCAGGCGTACGCCCTCGGGGGCCGGGCACACGTGATGGCCGGCAAGGTCGGTGCGGGGCTCACGCTGCTGGACCGCGCCGTGGGGTCGACCCCTGGGGGAGCACCCGGCCCGGACAACGTCGGGCTCGGCGTCGTGTCCAGCCTGTCCGCACGGGTGCACCTGGGCGACCCGGCGCTCTGGGCCGATCTCCACTGGCTCGTCGACCACGCCCGGTCGTTGGCCCACGACCGCTTCGGGCAGATCGACCTCGCCGTGACGGCGGGTCTGGCGTCGGCGATGGAAGGCGACGTCGAGGGGGGACTCGCCACCGTGGCGCACGTCCCCCAGGTGGAGTCGTCGGGCTACGCGCTCGCCGTGTCGGCGCTGGTCTGCGCCGCGGCCGGCCGGATCGAGGAGGCCCGGGCGGCGGCCGGGGCGCTCGGCTCGGCGGCTCGCGCCACCTACCTCGACCGGGTCATGGCGGGCGTGGCCCTCGGGCTCACCGGCGAACCGGAGGGGTTCCGGCTCGCCCACCGTGCAGTCGAGCCCACGGGCGACCACCTCGCTCGGGCGATCCTCGGCCTCGCAGAGGGCGTCGTCGCCGGCGACCGTGCCGCCGCGGACGCCGTGTGGGTCGAGCTGGGCGTCGAGCCCGTCGGATGGGTGAGGATCATGGAGGCCGCCGTCGGCGCGGCACCCGGGCTCACGCCGGCGCGCTGACCCGACGGGCGGAGGACGCCACAGACCCCCCGCCCGGGGCCGAGGGTCTGTGGGGAGGTGTCCGAGGTGGGGGCCCCGGGGGGGGCCCCCAC
>JAEZFI010000264.1 GCA_023437745.1 Actinomycetes bacterium | reverse complement strand
ACGATCCGCGGCCGGCGCCGGTGCTCTGCTGGTTGGGGACGGAGGTGCCCGCGGGGCGTCCGGCCGTGGCGATCGTGGGGACGCGCCGCTGCACCGCCTACGGACGTCAGGTCGCGTCCGATCTGGGCGCCCAGTTGGCCGCACTCGGCGTCGTGGTGGTGTCGGGTCTCGCGGCCGGGATCGACGCCGAGGCGCAGCGCACGGCGCTTCGTCGTGGCGGCACCGTGGTGGGCGTCGTGGCGGGTGGGCTCGACCAGCCGTACCCGCGCCGCAACACCGACCTCTGGCGGGAGGTCGCCGAACGCGGATGGCTGGTGGCCGAGGCGCCGCTCGGGGTTCGCCCCGACGCCTGGCGGTTCCCCCTCCGCAACCGGATCATCGCAGCGCTCGCCGACGTGGTGGTCGTCGTCGAGTCGTCGGCCCGGGGCGGCTCGCTCCACACGGTGCGAGAGGCCGAGGTCCGGGATCGCATCGTCCTCGCCGTGCCGGGACACGTGACCAGCGACGCGTCGTCGGGGACCAACGACCTCCTGGCCGACGGGTGCGCGCCGTGCCGCGGCATCGACGACGTCGTCACCGCCCTCGACCTCGTCCACGCCTCGGCGGGCTGGCGCGCCGCTGCGCCCGCCCCAGCCGGGGGGACGCCCGGCGATGTGGCGGCATCGGATCTGCCCGAGGGCGGGTCCGACGCCGCAGCCGTGCTGGAGGTGCTCGGGTGGGAGCCGCGCCCGATCGACGACGTGGTGGCCCGTACCGGCCTCGGGCTCGCGGCGGTCAGCGCTGCGGTCGCCGAGCTGGGCGCCCGCGGGCTGGTCCACAACGACGGCGGGGTGCTGGAGCGGAGCGTCCGGCGGTGAAGCGTCGCCGGATGTCGAGATGGCGGAGAGTGGCTTTTCCCTCACTCTGGGCGCGCACGGTGAGGTATGCTCCGCCCTGTGAGCTGGGATGCGGAGGACTTCGGGCGGTCGTTGACCTCGTTGTCCGAGTCGTCCCGCGCCGCCTACCTCGGCGATCTGGAGCGCTTCGTGGAGTGGGCGAGCCGGTCCAACGTGGGGGAGCCAGGCCAGGTCGATCGGCGCCTGGTCCGTCGCTACGTCGCCTTCCGCTCCACACGAGGCCACGCGCCCGCCTCGATCAGGCGGTCCGTGTCCGTGCTGCGCCGCTACTTCGCCTGGGCGGTTCGCTCGGGGCGCTGCGCCTCGGACCCGACCATCGGCGTCAGCGCACCGGCGGGGGCCTCCCGGCTGCCTCGCGTCCTGCACGCGGAGGAGGTCGACCAGCTGGTCGCTCGGCGCGACGGGGTCGATCCGCACTGGGAGCAGCGAGACCTCGCCATCGTGGAGCTGCTCTACGGCTCCGGGCTGCGGGTGGCGGAGCTCTGCGGCATCGATCGCTCCGACCTCGACCACGAACGGGCACGGGTCACCGTCCTCGGCAAGGGGTCGAAGGTGCGGGTCGTGCCCCTCAGCCGTCCCGGGCTGGACGCGGTCGCCCGCTGGCTCCGGAGCGTGGACGAGCGACGCGCGGCCGGCGATCCGACGAAGGTCGAGGACCCCCGTGCGGTCTTCGTGAACCGTCGTGGCCGGAGGATGACGCCGCGCGACGTGCGGCGGGTGATCGACGCCCGAACGGTGTCGCCCACCCATCCACACGCGCTCCGCCACACCTTTGCGACTCATCTTCTCGACGGTGGTGCCGATCTGAGGGTGGTGCAGGAGTTGTTGGGCCATGCCGACGTGTCGACGACGCAGCGGTACACACACGTGAGCCCACAGCGGTTGCAGACGGTGTTCGAGTCGACTCATCCGAGGGCGTGACCATGGCGGGCCAGGTAGCCACCACCAGCGAGACCGAGCTCGCCGAGCTCTGGGCGAGCTACAAGACCGACGCGGGCGCCCGAGCGCGCGACGCGCTCATCGTCCACTTCTCACCACTCGTCAAGTACGTGGCGAGCCGGGTGGCGGTCGGGCTCCCGCAGAACGTCGAGCAGGCCGACCTGGTGAGCTACGGGATGTTCGGGCTCATCGACGCGATCGACAAGTTCGAACCGGGACGTGGCTTCAAGTTCGAGACCTACGCCATCAGCCGCATCAAGGGCGCCATCCTCGACGAGCTGCGCTCGATCGACTGGGTCCCGCGCTCGGTGCGGGCGAAGGCCCGATCGATCGAGAAGGCCTACGCCAAGCTCGAGGCGCAGCACCACCGAGCACCGTCGGACACCGAGGTGGCCAAGGAGCTCGGCTGGACCGAGTCGCAGTTCCAGCAGAACCTCAGCCAGATCTCCACCGTCGGGCTCGCCGCCCTCGACGAGATCCTCGTCGTCGGTGGTGACCGGGGCGAGGCGATCACCCTCGGCGACACCATCGCCGACGGCAGCCACGGGCCCATGGGAGCCTTCGAGGTCGCCGAGCTCCGCCAGCTCCTCGCCCAGGCCATCAACGTGATGCCCGAGCGCGAGAAGATCGTGCTCACGCTCTACTACTACGAGAACCTGACCCTGCAGGAGATCGGCAAGGTGCTCGGCGTGACCGAGTCCCGGGTCTGCCAGATCCACACCAAGGCCGTCCTCCAGCTCCGGCACCGCCTGGCGGGTCTCGAGCGCGAGCCGAGCTGATCGGCCCCCACCCACACCGGGTCGCCATCGGCCCACCGCTTCCCCCTCCCGCTCCACACGAGGAGGGTCGCCGTGCCGGCGCACCTGGTCCTGTCCGTCGTCGCTGCGGCCGTCGCCGTGGGGGGATGGTTCGCTCCGCCCTTCGACCGCGACCCAGCGGCATCGCCTGATCCCACTGATCTCGCGGCGCACGGTGATCCCACGACGCCGCCGACGCCGCCGACGACCCCCGCCGCCGGCATCGCGCCGTACCGGCCTCCGGTCGACGCGCCGGTCGTCGACGTCTTCCGCCCGCCGGCCACCCCGTACGGACCGGGGAACCGCGGACTCGACTACGCGACTGTGCAGGGCACCCCGATCCGGGCGGTCGGCGACGGCGTCGTCACCTTCGCGGGGCGGATCGCGTTCGCCTGGTACGTCACGGTCCAGCACGCCGACGGGCTCCGCAGCAGCCTCTCCTTCCTGTCGTCGGTGTCGGTCTCGGCGGGGGAGCGCGTCCGGCGGGGCGACGTCGTCGGCGTGGCCTCCGACCGCGTCCAGCTCGGCTTCCGCCGCGGCGACGAGTACCTCGACCCGGCGCCGCTGCTGACGGCCGGGGCCCGACGTCCCCGTGCCCGTCTCGTGCCGCCCCGAGGTTCGCCGGTCGACGCGCCGCGCCGCTAGAGTTGTCGCCGGCCCGGATCGACCGAGCCGCGGGCCACGTGCCCGACGACTGTTTCCCCCGGCGCATCCTCGGTCGCAGGGCTGCTCGTCAGCGCCTGCGCGACGTCGGTGGGGCTCAACCGAAGGAATGGTGACAATGTCGAACGTGAACGCGGCTCCGGTCGTGACCATGAAGCAGCTGATCGATGCGGGCGTCCACTTCGGACACCAGACCCGTCGTTGGAACCCGAAGATGAAGCGGTTCATCCACGGCGAGCACAACGGCATCTACATCATCGACCTCAAGCAGACGCTCGAGCGGATCGAGCGGGCCTACGTGTTCGTGAGGGACCTCGTCGCCGACGGCGGCACGATCCTCTTCATCGGCACGAAGCGCCAGGCGCAGGACAGCGTCGAGGGCTACGCCACCAAGTGCGGGATGCCCTACGTCAACCAGCGCTGGCTCGGCGGCATGCTCACGAACTACGAGACGATGAACAAGCGCGTCGGCAAGATGAAGGAGTACCAGCGCATGCGGGACTCCGGCGAGTTCGAGCTGATGCCCAAGAAGGAAGCGCTCCTGCTGGGCCGCGACCTCGTGAAGCTGGAGCGGAACCTCAACGGCATCCGCAACCTCGAGAAGGCCCCCGACGCGGTGTTCATCCTCGACACCAAGAAGGAAGACATCGCGGTCACCGAGGCCAACAAGCTGAAGATCCCGATCGTGGCCGTGGTCGACACGAACTGCGACCCCGACGTCATCCAGTACGTCATCCCGGGCAACGACGACGCCATCCGCTCGGGTGAGCTGATGGCCCGCGTGATCTGCGAGGCCGTCGAGGAGGGCCGCCAGATCCGGGCCCGCCGCACCGGCATCGCCGACGTGCGTCCCCGCACCGCCGAGGAGGAGGCCGAGAAGGCCCGCGAGCAGGCCGAGGCCCGCCGCCAGGCCGCCCTCGCCGCCGCCGAGCGCGAGCAGCGCGTCGCCGCCGCCAAGGCCGCCGCGCCGGTCCCGGGTGACGAG
>JAEZFI010000019.1 GCA_023437745.1 Actinomycetes bacterium | reverse complement strand
AGCTCGAAGCGGGCATGAACCAGCTCGCCGACGCGGTCCGTGCCACTCTCGGCCCGAAGGGCCGCAACGTCGTGCTCGACAAGAAGTGGGGCGCCCCGACGATCACCAACGACGGCGTCTCCATCGCCAAGGAGATCGAGCTCGAGGATCCCTACGAGAACATCGGCGCCAGCCTCGTCAAGGAGGTCGCCAAGAAGACCGACGACGTCGCGGGCGACGGCACCACCACCGCCACCGTGCTCGCCTGGTCGATGGTGCGCGAGGGCCTCCGCAACCTGGCCGCGGGCGCCAACCCGGTCGGGGTCAAGCGGGGCATCGAGGCCGCCGTCGAGGCCGCGACCGCCCGCATCCGCGAGCTGGCCATCGAGGTGGACTCCAAGGACCAGATCGCCCAGGTCGCGTCGGTCTCCTCGGCCGATCCCGAGATCGGGCGCCTCATCTCCGAGGCGATCGACAAGGTCGGCAAGGACGGCGTCATCACCGTCGAGGAGTCGAACACCTTCGGGCTCGAGATGGACCTCGTCGAGGGCATGCGCTTCGACAAGGGCTACATCTCCCCCTACATGGCGACCGACACCGAGCGGATGGAGGCGGTCCTCGAGAACCCCTACATCCTCTTCGTGTCCTCCAAGGTCACCGCGGTGCGCGAGCTGGTGCCGGTGCTCGAGAAGGTCATGCAGGCCTCGAAGCCGCTGGTCATCGTCGCCGAGGACGTCGAGGGCGAGGCCCTCGCGACGCTGGTGGTCAACAAGATCCGCGGCACCTTCCCCTCGGTCAGCGTGAAGGCCCCCGGCTTCGGCGAGCGCCGCAAGGCGATGCTGGCCGACATGGCCATCCTCACCGGCGGCCAGGTCATCTCCGAGGAGATCGGGCTCAAGCTCGACTCGGTGGGCCTGGACCTGCTCGGCCAGGCCGACCGCGTGGTCGTCACCAAGGACGAGACGACGATCATCAACGGCGCCGGCTCCAAGGACGACATCGAGGGCCGCATCGCCCAGATCAAGGCCGAGATCGACAACACCGACTCGGACTACGACCGGGAGAAGCTGCAGGAGCGCCTCGCCAAGCTGTCGGGCGGCGTCGCGGTGCTCAAGGTCGGCGCTGCCACCGAGGTGGAGCTCAAGGAGAAGAAGCACCGCATCGAGGACGCGGTGTCCACCACCAAGGCGGCCATCGAAGAGGGCGTCGTCGCCGGCGGCGGCGTGACCCTGCTGCGTGCCAAGTCCGCCGTCGACGACCTGGTCGAGAAGCTCGAGGGTGACGAGGCCACCGGTGCTCGCATCATCGCCCGTGCGCTCGAGGGCCCGATCAAGCAGATCGCGGAGAACGCCGGTCTGGAGGGCGGCGTCGTGGTGAACAAGGTGCGGTCGCTGTCGAAGTCCTCCGAGGGCCTCAACGCCGCCACGGGCGAGTACGAGGACCTGGTCGCCGCCGGCATCATCGACGCCGCCAAGGTCACCCGCTCGGCCCTGCAGAACGCCGGCTCGATCGCCGCGCTGTTCCTCACCACCGAGGCCGTCATCACGGACGCTCCCGAGAAGCCGGCTGCCATGTCGGCCCCCGGTGGCGACATGGGCGGCATGGACTTCTGATCCGACCCTGATCCGCTCGGTCGGATCGATCGATCACGCAGCGGGGTGGCCTCCGGGTCACCCCGCTGTCGCGTCCGGGCCTCGCTGGCCGGGAGGAACCGGAGAGGTTCGCCGGTACCCTGCGCCCACATCTCACGAGGGTCAGGGGTCATGGCAAGGGTTCGGGGTCTTCTGGCGGTGACAGGTGCAGCGCTGCTCGCTGCGAGCGGTTGCAGCAGTGGCGACGAGGGCAAGGTCGTCGCCGCCGGCGACACGGCCGAGGCCGAGGTGCTCTCGGCGATCGAGGCGACACGCGCGACGTCCGGGCGGTTCGACATGGCCGTCGAGCCCATCGGCTCCGAGGACTTCGAGGGCGGGGTGCGCGGGGAGTTCGACGGACCCGATCATCTCGCCGACTCGTGGGAGGAGCTCGGCTCCCTCGAGTACGACGACCGCACGGAGGCGGACGAGTCCGACGCGCCCGCGGGCGAGGACGACCCCACCCGGACCGTCGATCGGGTGCTGCACGTCGACGACCGGTCCTTCGTGTCCTTCGACACCCTGGCCGAGATGGCAGGGGTGATGGACGAGGAGGACCACGACTCGGGTCCCGCGCCCGACGTCGACGCACGGATCGAGTGGTTGGAGACGACCGAGCTCGGGTCCTCCGACGAGCACGGGATGCTCGAGATGCTCACCTTCGGGTCGGAGCTGATCCGTCCGTTCGCCATGCTCGACGAGCTCGAGGCGATCGAGTCGGACGGCAACGCAGAGCTCGAGGACGGTACGGCGACGCGTCGCTACACCGCGTCGATCTCCGGCAAGGAGTTCTTCGAGGCGATGGGCTTCGACGGGTCGCTCCAGCTGTTCCCCGAGCTCCCGCCCGATCAGGAGCTGTCCGAGGAGGAGCTCGAGGATCAGCGGCGGATGGAGGCCATCGAGCGCTACGGCATCGACCGGACGCGGCTCGAGGTCGAGCTCCACCTCGACGAGGCAGGGCTCCTGCGGCGCACCGTCGTGTCGGTCCGCAGCGACATCGAGTCGGACTACGCGGACTGCCTGATGCTCGAGGAGGTCGCTCCTGCGATCCGGTTCTCCACCGACTACTCCGACCTCGGCGACGAGATCGAGATCGCGGTGCCCGACCCGGACACGGTCATCACGCCCGACGCGGCGATCGCACTGTTCCCCGACTTCTTCGCCATGTTCGACGAGGACTCCGTCGACGAGGGGACCTTCGAGGAGCAGGGCGACTGGCAGGCCCCGTACTTCAACGAGGACGGCACCGTCCGCACGGTCCAGACCGTGCACGGTGAACGGGTGCTGGCCGCAGTGGAGGACGATCTCGCCAAGTTCGGATCCGTCATCGACCTCGACGAGGAGCACGTCTGGGAGATGACCCCCGAGGAGATGGTCGAGGCCTACGACCGGGCGAGCGCGGTGCTCGCCGGCATGCCGCGCACCACCACCTCGATGGGGGACCTGACGCGGGTCGAGCTGCTGTTCAACGTGCGGGTGGGCATGGAGGAGGCGGACATCGACCCCTCGACCGCAGACCCGCTGACGGACCAGCAGCTCGGCGCGCTGATCGACCAGTACGTGGCTCAGTTCGGCATCGCCGGCGACGGCGTGTGGGGCGATCCGAAGGTCGGGGACGTTCCGCCCGAGTGGTGGGAAGAGGACTTCACCGGCGACGAGTTCGGCGGGGTCGACGAGTTCGAGGAGTTCGGCGACATGGACGACCTCGACGACTACTACCAGGGCTGCCCCGGAGCATCGGGCGGCGATGCGAAGGGTGCCGACGACGACGCCGCCCCGGAGTCCGCACCCGCCGGCTTCGACTGACTCCGGGCCGGGTCGACAGCCGGGACGATCTGATTTCGTCGCGACGCGGTGCGCGGCGACACTGTCCGGTGTGCCCGCACCGCGCCACGCCCTGCACGGGCACACCCACAGGTGAGCGCCGGCGACGTCCTGACCGTCGTCGCCACCGTGCTGGTCGGCGTGCTCGCCGGCGCGCTCTCCGCGCTGCTGGGCATCGGCGGCGCCACGATCACCACGCCCGCGGTGCGCGTGCTCGGTGCGTCCCCGATCCTCGCGGTCGGCTCCACCGTGCCCGCCATCCTCCCGGGGGCCATCTCCGGTTCGCTGCGCTACGCCCGCGAGGGGCTCGTCGACTGGTCGCTGGCGCTCAGCACGGGCATCTCGGGCTCACTGTTCGCCCTGCTCGGTGCGTGGACCTCGGACCACGTCGACGGGCGGATCCTCATGGTGCTGACCGCCGTGCTGATGCTCTGGTCGGGCATCTCCGTCGTGCGCGGCGGCAGGAGCGGCCCCGCCCCGGAGGGTGAGCCGGCCGGGGAGCGCCCCTCGATGGTCGTGCTCGGGGCGGTCGGTGCCGGCGCCGGGTTCGTCGCCGGCCTGCTCGGCGTCGGTGGCGGGATCGTGCTCGTGCCGGCCATGACGGGGCTGCTGCGCGTGCCCATGAAGCGCGCCGTCGCGTCCAGCCTGGTGGGCGTCGCGATCTTCTCGATCCCCGCCCTCATCACGCACGCAGTCCTGGGGCACATCGACTGGAGCTACGCCGTGCCGCTCATGGTCGGGGTGGTGCCCGGCGCGCGGCTCGGCGCGCGGCTGACCCTGCGCCAGTCCGATCGCAGCGTGCGTCGGCTGTTCGGCATCCTGGTCATCGTGCTGGCGCTCGTCTACGGCGGCAGCGAGCTGGCCGCCCTGCTCTGATCCCCGCCCGACCCGGCCCGTTCTGTCCCGCAGAACTCAGGGCGAACCGTGAGATCTGCACACCAGAACGGGTGCTGACGGCGCGATCCGGGGGCGCCACCGCCCCTCCCTAGACTCGCCGCCATGACCGACCCTGCCACCCCCTCCACCGGCCTCGCCGTCGTGCACCTCTTCTTCAAGGTCCTGCCACTCGCCGACAGTGACCTGGTGCTCGAGGCGATCGCTGCTGCCGAGGGTGCCGAGGTGCAGGTGATCACCGCGGCGATGCTCGGCCACAAGGGCGACATCGCGGTCATGGCCCTCGGCGACGACCAGTGGAAGCTGCGCAAGCTGCAGACCGACCTGGTCGCGGCGGGCCTCGACCTGGTCGACTCCTACGTGTCGCTCACCGAGATCTCCGAGTACGCCAAGGGCGTGCCCGAGGAGATGCGCCAGGCCCGCCTCTACCCGCAGCTGCCGCCGGACGGGAAGAAGGTCTTCTGCTTCTACCCGATGTCCAAGCGGCGCAACGTCGGCGCCAACTGGTTCGAGCTCGACTACGACCGCCGCAAGGAGCTCATGTACGAGCACGGCGCGTCGGGCCGGAAGTTCGCGGGCCGCGTGCTGCAGGTCGTCACCGGTTCGACCGGGCTCGACGACCACGAGTGGGGCGTCACCCTGTTCTGCGTGAACCCGGACGACGTCAAGGACGTCGTCTACACGATGCGCTTCGACGGGGCCTCCGCCCAGTACGGCGAGTTCGGCACGTTCTACGTCGGCATGGTCGAGGAGCCCGCCACGGTCCTCGCCCAGGTCGGCATGTGACGCTGCTCCGGCGGGCGCTCGTCGCGCTCGCCGTCGCCGCGGTCGCGCTGGTCCTCCTCGGCGAGGTGGCCGGGCGCCTCGCGGTGGAGCGCATCGCCGCGGACGAGCTGCGCGACGCCGGCGTCGCCAGGCGCGTCGAGGTGGTCGTCGGAGCGGCCTGGTGGAAACCGTCGGTGGTGCCCGCCCTGTTGGGAGCGGACCTGGACCGGGTCACCGTCCGCTTGGACGACGCCGAGCTGTACCCGCTGACCGCGTCGCGTGCCGACTACATCCTGGAAGGGCTCGACGTGGCGATCTCGCTCCGGTCGCGCACACTCCGGGCCGACGGGCTCGACCGCGGCGCAGTGGCGATCGTCGTCGATCCCGACCAGGTCGGTGAGCAGGTCGGCTTCACCGCCGTCGTCCAGGGCGACCGCCTGCTCGTCGGGGCGGATCGCGTGCCCGCGGAGCTGCACGTGGAGGGCACCGACCTGGTCGTGACCAGCGAGGCGTTCTCCGAGGAGGGCGGGTCGGTGCGGCTGCCGGTCATCGACAGCTACGTGCTGCCGTGCGACCCGAGGGTCGATGTGCTGGCCGGCAGGGTCGTCCTGAGCTGCACGACGAGCGAGCTGCCGGGCATGCTCGCCCAGCACTTGGCGCCTCCCGTCGAGGTCGATCCGGATGCGCCGGCGCCGCCGGTCGAGCTGGAGCCCCCCGTGACGGCCGAGGTCGGGCCGGGTGGAACCGGCGGGCCGGACGGGTCGACGACGACCTCTGAGCCTCCGGAGCCCGGAGGGTGAGGTGAACGAGGTCCCACGCGGCGCGGCCGCACCCGAGGACGAGGAGCGGTACCGCCAGCTGACGACCGAGCTGGCGGACGCGATCGAGTTGGCGCTGGAGCCCTGGGTGGTCCGCTCGATCGAGACTCGTTGCCGCGAGTCCGGGCACGTGGTCGACGACGAGGTGCGACGCACCGCGCACGCTGCCGGGCGCCGCTGTCGCGAGCAGGTCGGCGGCGCAGTGCGCGACCTGCTGGCGACCGACCCGGACGACCAGCGTGGCAGCCCGCTGGCGCTGCTGCGCAGCGGGACCCGCTTCGCGACCGAGGTGCTGCGCGGCCTCGGCGTGCCGCCGCTGGAGCGCGACGAGTTCTCCGTAGCGGCCTTCGCGGAGGACGACTACGACCTGAGCCCTGCGTCCTTCGCCGACGTCGACCCGTCGCTGCACGAACCGGGGCTCATGTGGGGCGCCGCCAAGGCGCACATCCACTTGGCCCGCCGCCGAGCCGAGGGCCGCCGCTAGACCGAAAGCGGCCCTCCTGCGGGCCGCTGCAACCGTCAGCGGTCCTGCGGCCCGCGGCGCCAGCTCGCGTCGGTGATCACCCGCGGCTCGAAGAACAGGCAGCCCTCGGGGCACTCGAACGGCGCCACGGCGGCAGCGTCGAGCTTGCACCGCTGCACCACGTCGCCCGAACCGACGGTGCGGCTCGAGTAGTGGCGGCAGTCCTCGCGCGTGGCCATGCACACAGGCTACGGGCGGAACGCTCACGATCGCGAGCACCGGCCGCACGCGTCCTGTCACCAGGTAACGAGATGTCTCGCCTGTCGAAACATCCGCGAAACATGCGCTCCTTAGCTTCCCGATCCGAGAGACCGGACGGGCCGGGTCTCCAGGACAAAGGAAACTTGAGATGCAATCGGGTGATGCCGCGTGGGTCCTCGCATCAGCTGCGCTGGTGCTGTTCATGACCCCGGGACTTGCGTTCTTCTACGGAGGAATGGACCGGAGTCGGAACGTCCTCAACATGTTGATGATGAACTTCTGGTGCCTCTTGATCGTCCCCGTCGTGTGGGTGGTCATCGGGTACTCGATCGCCGGAGGGAACTTCGATGCGTCGTGGTTCGGGGGCTTCGATGCCGCCTTCCTGAACGACATCGGCATCTCCGGTGAGGACGGAGGCATGGGGCTGTTGACCATCGCCTTCCTCGGGATGTTCGCCGTGATCACGCCGGCGCTCATCTCCGGAGCGGTGGCGGACCGCATGAAGTTCTCCGCCTGGGCGATCTTCGCCCCCGTCTGGGTGCTCCTCGTGTTCGCCCCGATCTTCAAGTGGGTGTACGGCGGTTGGCTCGGCCAGCGCGGCTCGCTCGACTTCGCGGGTGGCACCGCCATCCACGTGAACGCCGGCGCTGCGGCCCTGGTCGCCGTGCTCATCCTCGGCAAGCGCAAGGGCTGGCCGTCGGAAGGTCACCCACCCCACTCCATGCCGCTGGTCATGATCGGTACCGGCATCCTCTGGTTCGGCTGGTTCGGCTTCAACGCCGGCTCGGCGCTCGCCGCCAACGGCACGGCCGTGCAGGCCTTCATGAACACCTTCGTGGCGGCCGCCGCAGCGGGGCTGGCCTGGGCGCTGACGGAGCGGATCCGCGACGGGCACTTCACCAACCTCGGCGCCGCCTCCGGCATCGTGGCGGGCCTGGTGGCCATCACCCCGGCAGCCGGTTTCGTCACGACGATGCCGTCGATCGTGATCGGCCTGGCGGCCGGCATCATCTGCTGCTTCGCCGTCGGCCTCAAGGTCAAGGCCGGCTACGACGACGCCCTCGACGTGGTCGGCGTGCACTTCGTCGGCGGTCTCGTCGGCTCGCTGATGATCGGGCTCTTCGCCGACCCGGCGTACTTCGGTGCGGAGCACATGGAGGGCCTCTTCCTCGGCGGCGGCCTGGAGCTGCTGCTCGAGCAGGCGCTCGCCAACGTCGCCGCCATCATCTGGTCCGGCGCCATGACCGCAGTCATCCTGCTCGCCATCAAGGCCACGATCGGCCTGCGTGTCTCGGCCGAGGTCGAGGACGGTGGCCTGGACGTGGCGGAGCACGCCGAGACCGCCTACAGCAGCGGCGAGGCGATGCTCCGTGCCTGACACCAAGCAACGCAGCGGGCTCCCGCCCGTGGGCGAGGACATGATCGTGAAGCACAGGGCGCTCGTGGAAGGAATCGACCGATGAAGCTGGTCACTGCAGTCATCAAGCCGTTCAAGTTGGACGAGGTGAAGGAGGCGCTGAAGGGCGCCGGCGTCGTGGGGATCACCGTGACCGAGGTCCGCGG